>JAAUUW010000157.1 GCA_012030735.1 Acaryochloridaceae cyanobacterium SU_2_1 | reverse complement strand
ATCAAGATTTTGTAGGTGTCTGGCCCTGGTGAAACAGCCTGTTCTACGGCCTCGGCTAGGGCTTTAGGGGTAGCGATCGCTCACTAAGGCATCTACATCAATCCGCCGATGAAAATAATATCGGCAGCTTGCTTTTGTAAGCGAAAGGAAGAGCTATAACTACCCATCAGGTCAATTTCTCGTCGATACAAGACATTGGGGTTAATGGGAATTTCTACCTGATCGGGAAACTCTGCAAAAAACAGAATCTTGCCCCCTTTACGAGTACAGTCCAGGGCCTGAAAAAAGGCTTTATCGCTGGGTACTGCCAGCAAGCTTACATCCACGCCCATTCCATGGGTAAGAGCTGCAATCTGGGTTGATAATTCTGGATCCCGTGCATTAAAGGCAGCGGTGGCACCAAGGGTGAGGGCCTTTTCAATCCGAGAGGGTAATAGATCTGTTGCGATCGCCCGTCCCCCCACATAATTAACCAGCATCACAAACATCAAACCAATGGGACCTGCCCCCGTAATCAAAACCGTCTGACCGGGTTTAATACCCGCCTTGATCACAGCCTTTAAGCAACAATTCGTGGGTTCGACAAAGCTGGCCTGCTCATCAGTGATCCCGTCAGGGATAGCAATCAGTCCCCCGTGGGCAACGATATGACCCGGCACTTTAACATAGTCAGCGAAGCCACCCCCACTGGGACTAAAGCCGGCTGTAGTCGTAACATTTTTATAGACCTCACACATGGAGAAATTATCGTTGAGGCAATAATCACAATGCATACAAGGGATATGGTGTAGCACCACTACCCGTTGGCCAACTTGCCAACCCGACACCGCAGCACCCACTGCAGCAATCTCTCCCGCTGTTTCATGACCAAAGATGCGGGGGGGATCAAAGAGGGGGTAGCAGATCTTTTTAATATCGGACTGGCATAGCCCGACAACTTTGACTTTGATTAAGACCTCATCCACTGCCAACTCAGGCAGGGGAACTTCTTCATAGCTAAGCTGGTTAACACCTCGAAAGACTTGAGCTTTCATCCTAGACTCTCTCCATCCCAAAACCGAACAACCATCTGCCTAACAACAGCTTACCCTGTTGTTAGGGGTGACTGGGAGTGACCTTTACCTCATGACTAAGGATTGGAGAGGATGACATCCATAAACCTCTATCATGAATTTCTGTGAGGGCTTGCAGTCTTGTAGGCTAAGGCTGGGTCATCTTGCCCTAAGGGACATGGGTATTGGAACCTCTGCTAGGTGGTTCCCCCTGGTAATGCGGCCACAATGGCATCGGCGACTCGCCTGACGGGAATGATCTCTATCCCTAAATCAGTAAAAGCTTGACCCTTGGGAATGATCGCGCGCTTAAAGCCTAATTTTAAGGCTTCCTTGAGGCGTAATTCTGTTTGAGAGACGGATCGCACTTGCCCACCCAAACCCACTTCACCAATCACAACGGTGGTGGGGTCAACGAATCGGTCCCGGAAACTGGCGGCAAGGGCGATCGCAACGCCTAAATCCGCTGCTGGCTCACCAATATTTAACCCCCCGGAGGAAGCCACATAGGCATCAAGCTTAGAGAGGGGAATGCCAAGACGTTTTTCCAAGACAGCCAAAATCTGTAAAAGGCGATTATATTCAATCCCGGTGGTGGAGCGACGGGGCGAGCTGTAGCTTGTCGGGCTAACTAAGGCTTGCAACTCGACCAGAATGGGGCGGGTGCCCTCACAGGCAACAATAGTGGCCGTACCTGGAGACACTTGCTCGCGATCGCCCAAAAATAGCGCGGAGGGATTGAGCACTTCGCGCAACCCCCGATCAATCATTTCAAAGACACCCACTTCATGGGTGGCCCCAAATCGATTTTTCACGGATCGGAGCAGGCGGTGGTTAGCAAACCGATCCCCCTCAAAATAGAGGACTGTATCCACGAGATGCTCTAATACCTTAGGGCCTGCGATCGCACCCTCCTTGGTAACATGGCCCACAATAAACAAAGTAATGTGATCCCGTTTCGCCAGCCGCATCAAAGCCGAAGTACATTCGCGCACTTGGGCCACCGATCCCGGCGCAGAGGAGAGCATCGAAAAAAACAAGGCCTGAATACTATCAATCACCGCAACTTGCGGTTGCAGAGACCCCAACTCTTGCAACACCTTCTCCAAATCGGTTTCTGGCAGCAAATAGAGATCTCCCTGCTGGGCAGAGCTTGAGGCGGCCTTAGCTGTCTGCACAGAATTGAGCTGAACATCATCTATCCCCAAGCGCTGAGCCCGCAACTTCACCTGCTGACCCGACTCCTCGGCACAAACATAAAGCACCGTATGTTGCGCGCTTAAGTAATTCACCAATTGCAGCAACAACGTGGATTTACCAATTCCAGGATCACCCCCCACCAACACCAAGGAGCCAGGCACAATCCCTCCCCCCAAAACCCGATCTAGCTCGGTATAGCCGGAGCTAAATCTTTGAATGGGCTTATCAGAAATTTGGGTTAAGGTCAGGGATGCCAGAGCCTGTGGCTTTTCTTCGCGCTGATAGTGGTCTAAACCTTTTGTACTAGTGGGAATTGTCCCAGGCACCACTTGTTCCACCAAAGAATTCCAAGTATGGCAGCTCGGACATTTACCAAAAAATTGTGGAGAAGCTGCCCCACATTCTTGGCAAATGTAATGAGTTCGTATTTTGCCATATATTCTTAAATGAAATCGAATCAAAAATACACTTGTAGCCTTTCTCGCTAAAGCTTTTCAGCGGTTTTTTATATTATTAACTCCATGCTAACTTATATAACAGACAACTAAAAATTTAACCGTCAGAAACAACTCGCGATTAAGGAGTGTAAAAAAAATTGGAAAATCATAAAGAAAGAATTCTAGTTGTTGACGATGAAGCGAGTATTCGACGGATTCTAGAAACGCGCTTATCTATGATTGGCTATGACGTTGTCACGGCTGCAGATGGCGAAGAGGCAATCGATACCTTCCATCAATCCATCCCCGACTTAGTGGTGCTGGATGTGATGATGCCCAAATTAGATGGCTATGGCGTCTGTCAAGAACTACGCAAGGAATCCGATGTACCGATCATCATGCTCACGGCCTTAGGAGATGTTGCTGACCGAATCACCGGCCTAGAGTTAGGGGCAGATGATTATGTTGTCAAACCCTTTTCACCCAAGGAACTGGAAGCGCGGATTCGCTCTGTTCTGCGTCGTGTCAGTAAAGATGGCAGTCCTGGAATTCCTAGCTCTGGGGTGATTCATGTGCATAATCTGCGCATTGATACCAATAAGCGTCAAGTTTATAAAGGAGATGAGCGAATTCGGCTCACAGGGATGGAGTTTAGTCTGTTGGAACTATTGGTGAGCCGTTCTGGTGAAGCCTTTTCTCGCTCAGATATATTGCAAGAGGTTTGGGGCTATACCCCTGAACGACATGTGGATACCCGAGTTGTAGATGTCCATATCTCTCGTTTGCGGGCCAAATTAGAGGAAGATCCTAGCAATCCAGAATTGATTTTAACCGCTAGAGGCACGGGGTATTTGTTCCAGCGAATTGTGGAACCAGGTGAACTCCTCTAAGCTGATACCCGCTATCAGGTTTGTCCCTTTAGTATCCAGGTTTTTTCGCAAATAGTGCTTTCAGGTATAACCCTCCTCTGAAGTTTTATCAATGACTAGGCAGCCAATCCGAAGTTGTTATGGATAAATTAGAGAATAGACCGGAGTTCGTCAGTATTCATTATTCTTGGGGCTGAAGCGCATTCAACGCCTTGGCTAGAAAGCGTTTTGCAGTCTTTGCCTCCCGCTTAGCGGTGAGCAAAACTATAGAAGGTGTTACCATTCAGAGTCCATAGCTCGATACAAGTCCTGTCAAGCTTCCCAGATCTTGATATAGGTTTTATCCACTCTCCAGGAATCGTTTATAGGCTTGAGATGCCGACGAAGGCGCATATCTAGTTCAGGTGAGTACTGAAGAACCCCAGAATGATTGGTGCTGTGAGCCTCTAAGCCTCCTCCTTCGGGCATCATCTCTACCAAGTCTTGATAGCTAAGAGGATAACGACAATATCAGCGGACCTTGAGCAAGACGATCTCGGACTGAAAATGACGCCATTCGTCCATAGAACAGCAGTTTTTATGGAGGGGAGAGAAGGGGAACAAGGCTCTCAATTAAAAACTGATTTTATGCCAAGGCCACTCTTTGGCGATAGAACCTCAACCCAACCTAACTCTCCAGCCCAATAAACAAGTCTGGAGTTCTGCCTGTACAATGGTTACCTGCGCCCTTAAGAATCTATCTATGGCTAGCCCCGACCCTTCCCCCTTCAATCCCACAGAAATTGCGGCTGAGGGGCTAACGCCCACAGAATATGATGAGATTGTGCAACGCCTGGATCGTCACCCTAACCGGGCTGAATTGGGCATGTTCGGCGTGATGTGGTCTGAACATTGTTGTTATAAAAATTCTCGGCCTCTACTCTCACAATTTCCGACCCAAGGAGAACGGATTTTAGTCGGCCCGGGTGAAAATGCAGGGGTTGTTGACCTAGGTAATGGTCTGCGATTGGCCTTTAAGGTCGAGTCCCATAATCATCCATCAGCTGTAGAACCTTTTCAAGGGGCAGCGACGGGGGTAGGGGGAATTTTACGCGATATTTTTACCATGGGGGCAAGGCCCATTGCCCTACTCAATTCCCTTCGATTTGGAGAGCTAGAGGATGCCCGTACTCGTCGTTTATTTAATGGCGTGATTTCTGGTATTGCTCATTATGGCAATTGTGTAGGCGTCCCTACTGTGGGTGGAGAGGTGTACTTCGATCCTGCCTATAGGGGTAATCCCTTGGTTAATGTCATGGCCTTAGGTTTGATGGAAACATCAGAAATTGTGAAATCAGGGGCTATGGGTGTTGGCAACCCGGTTCTATATGTGGGGTCAACCACAGGTCGAGATGGCATGGGAGGGGCTAGTTTTGCCAGTGCCGAATTAGATGCCAGTTCCGAAGTTGAAGATCGTCCAGCAGTGCAAGTGGGCGATCCTTTTTTAGAAAAGTCTCTCATTGAAGCTTGCCTAGAAGCGTTCCAGACAGGGGCGGTGGTGGCTGCTCAGGACATGGGAGCCGCTGGCTTGACCTGTTCCACGGCTGAAATGGCAGAGAAAGGCGGGGTTGGGATTGAATTAGATTTGGATTTTAATTCCCGTGCGAGAACAGGGAATGGTGCCCTATGAATATTTATTATCTGAATCTCAAGAGCGTATGCTATTTGTGGCGCAGCAAGGGCGAGAACAGCAGCTGATTGAAATTTTCCATCGATGGGGACTCCATGCTGTGGTGGCAGGGGTAGTGATTGCTGATCCCATTGTCCGAATTCTCTACCAAGGTACAGTAGCAGCAGAGATTCCAGCCACGGCCCTTTCCGAAAATACCCCTATTTATAAGCGCCAAGTTCTAGCAGACTTGCCTGCCTATGTGCAAGCAGCCCGACAATGGCATTGCGATCAGCTCCCGACTTGTGGGCCAAAGGGAATTGCCATGACTATGGATCAGCAGCTCTCTTGGTCTGAGGCGCTCTTGCGGTTATTGCAAAGTCCCAACATTGCTAGCAAGCAATGGGTCTACCGTCAGTACGATCATCAGGTGCAGAATAATACCATTGTTTTACCGGGAGAGGCGGATGCAACGGTGATTCGCTTGCGGCCTGTTGACGAGCAAGGAGCAAGTGTGGCAAGTCTGAAAACGGCAGTGGCTGCCACCATTGATTGTAACGCCCGTTATGTTTATCTCGATCCCTACGAAGGGGCTAAGATGACCGTTGCTGAAGCGGCTCGTAATCTCAGTTGTGTGGGAGCGGTTCCCATTGCGGTTACTGACAACCTCAACTTTGGTAATCCTGAGAAACCGGTGGGCTATTGGCAATTGGCTGAAGCTTGCCGGGGCTTAGCGGAGGCTTGCCGCTGTCTTGATACCCCAGTCACAGGTGGCAATGTCTCTTTATATAACGAGAACTATGATACAGACGGGAATCCCCAGGCCATTTATCCCACACCGGTGGTGGGAATGGTGGGTCTAATACCCGATCTTGAAAAAATCTGCCGGCAAGGTTGGCAGGCTCCTGGAGACTTGATTTATTTATTGGGAGTGCCTTTGACGGCGGATCTGCCATCAAAGGCCGTGACCTTGGGAGGCTCAGAATATTTAGCTCAAATTCATCAGCAAGTGGCTGGCCAGCCCCCCCATGTTGATCTTGCTCTAGAGGAAAAAGTGCAAGCGACCTGTCGAGAGGGAATTGCTCAGGGTTGGTTGCATTCTGCCCATGATGCGCTGAGGGGGGCATCACTGTGGCCTTGGCAGAAGCTTGTATCAGTGGTCAACTCGGTGCTCAAATTTGTTTAGCGGGTATCTCTGCAGAAGATAGTTTGCGATGGGACCAACTGCTATTTGGCGAAGGGGGGGCCCGAATTTTGGTCTCTTTAGGACAAGTTAATCGTGGGCGATGGGAATCTTATTTGCAACAACAACTTCCCCACCATTGGCAATATCTGGGTGAGGTCACACCTATGGTTTCAGGATTAACCATCAATACGCATGAGCAGTGCAGCTTGATCAAGGTTAGGATTGAAGAGATCACCCAAGGATGGTCCGGAGCGATT
>JAAUUW010000156.1 GCA_012030735.1 Acaryochloridaceae cyanobacterium SU_2_1 | reverse complement strand
ACCGAGTCCTTGAATGTTGGTGGCAAAAATCAAAATCAGAAATAGAAAAAATCCTAGGAAGGCAGTTTTCGCTAAGGGCCGTAAGGAGAGATGAATCGTAACAAAAAAAGTTAAGACGCCTAACCCCACCCCGATCAGTTGACGCTTGAAATAGTGGAGGCCATCATTACTCTCAACGAGGCCTAGATGGTAGGAAGCCGAGAATAGGGTGACCAAACCCATGATTAACCAGAAAAAGGTTAGCCAGTGTAATAAGCGGGCTTCTAAGACCCAGTCTTCTGTAGAGTAGGGCGGGAAAGAAATCAGACGACGCAGTTTCACAATTAACGCAAGTCCTGCCGAGAATCGAGGCCAGTATAGCAGACTCGTTTCAGAACTGAGCAAAATTGAGTGCGCAGTTGTCGATCTTCCTTGTCTAAGAAAATAGATCACCTTCCCAATACAGGAAGATGATCTGTTCTGTGAAGTGTATTGAAGGAATGACTGGTGGCAGCTAGTCGGCAAAAACCCTGTTAGGGGTTAAATTCATTTGCTCTTAGGAATAGTTTTGTTTAGGGAGAATCTTGATGGTTCCTTGATAGGGCTAGTCAGAATGGGCGCTGCTAGCTAATAGGCTAAGGTTTCTAGAGTTTTTTTGAGATAGGACTGAATTAACTGATCTAAGGTCTCGCCCTGAGCGTGAATATCAAGGCCACGCTCTAAGACCCAGCGTTTGAATCCAGAGCTAGTAGAAATGACTTGCTTAAAATCTGACCAAAACAGTTCGGGATGATCAGCAAGAGAGTCACTGGCTAAAGGAGACGTAAGATTACTCATAACGGTCTTCTACTACTGTGAGGAATAAATGCAAGGCTTGGTTTAACCTCTTACCTCTAGAGTACCCGAGATTCTAAGGTTATGCATGCTTTGGTGTGAGTCTTGAGGGACGAGGTTAAACCGATCAAGGGTGATCTGTACTTGAGCAGATTTTAGGCGAAGGATGCCGCCGATGTAATGAGCATAGCTAACCTCAGGAATAAAATCTGTTGCCAAGATTACCAAAGATTAAGATCCTTTTTGGTCGTTTAATACTCAACCCTGAGCAGTCTCCCTAAGTGCTTTAACCATTTCATTTCCTAGGGGGCGATTCAACATTGAACTGCCCCTTGAGGTGGGCTTAGGTGGAGGAGAGGGTGCGGCGTTTGGTAACCATTTGGAAGGCATGCATGCGATCGCCCTCAGCCCAGCCACTAAAGTTGGTCACTCCCACACCACATTCGTAGCCAGCAGCAACTTCGCGGACATCGTCTTTCATGCGCTTCAGGGAGTCAAGCACGCCTTCATGAATGATGGACCCTTGGCGGAGAACTCGGAGCTTGCAGTTGCGTACCAGTTTGCCAGATTGGATATAACAGCCTGCGATCGCACCCCGACCCACGGGAAATACCACCCGTACCTCGGCTTCACCCAACTCTTCCTCCACATATTCTGGTTCGAGCAGCCCTTCCATTGCCCCTTCAATATCTTCGAGCAACTTATAGATAATCTCATACTCACGAATATCAACACCAGCCTGATCCGCAGCCTGACGGGCACCACTAGCTAAGCTCGTGTTGAACCCCACAATCACTGCTCCACTGGCCGATGCCAAATCAACATCTGTCTCGCTAATTTCTCCTGGCGCCGAGAGCAATACTCGGACCTGAACCTCATTTTGAGGCAATTGCGCTAAAGCACCCAACAGAGCCTCCAGAGAGCCTTGAACATCAGCTTTGATAATCAAGTTGAGCTCCTTCAGTTCCCCTTCTCGGGCTTGCTCTGATAGAGCATTCAAGGAGACACGCCGAGAGGCCATCGCCAACTGCAAGCGAGTATGACGCTGTTGATCAGTCTTGATGCCTGCCTTCGCTCGGGCTTCCTTCTCATCAGCAAATACTTCAAAATCTTCGCCCGCTGCAGGAACCTCACCCATTCCCAACACTTCCACGGCAAAGGAAGGACTAGCGGTATCCACGCGTCGACCCCGATCATCAACCATCGCGCGTACTTTACCGAAAGCTGACCCAGCCACCAGGACATCCCCCACCCTTAGGGTGCCATTTTGCACCAATAGGCTAGCGACCGGACCCTTAGCTTTATCAAGATGAGCCTCAATGACGGTTCCCTTAGCAGGCCGATCCGGATTCGCATGCAGATCCTCCACCTCAGCTACCAGTAAGATCATCTCCAACAGTGTGTCTAGGTTTTCGCCTTTGAGGGCACTGACCGGCACCATCACAGTGTCGCCACCCCACTCCTCGGGTACTAGATTATTGTCACTGAGCTCTTGGCGGACCCGATCGAGTTGGGCCCTCCTTTGTCTATCTTATTGATGGCGACTATAATGGGCACCTCCGCTGCCCGAGCATGACTAATCGCCTCTAAGGTCTGAGGACGTACGCCATCATCCGCTGCCACCACGAGAATGGCAATGTCCGTTACCCTTGTGCCGCGAGCGCGCATTGCGGTAAATGCTTCGTGGCCCGGAGTGTCTAGAAAGACCACCTGCTGAACATCGTCCCCATGGGCACATCAACATGGTAAGCCCCAATATGTTGGGTGATACCCCCTGCTTCGCCTTGGGCAACCTTCGTTTTGCGGATCGAATCCAGCAAGGTGGTTTTGCCATGATCAACATGGCCCATAATCGTTACCACAGGTGGCCGAATCTGAAGATTGTCTAGGTCTGAAACATCAAGCATTTCAGAGACCTTACGGGCCTCAGATTCTTGCTTGCCGACTTCAATCTCAACCCCCAACTCCTCTGCCACCATGGTGGCTGTTTCTAGATCGAGGATCTGGTTAATATTGGCGGCGATCCCTTTCATAAACAGAACTTTGATAACCTCAGTTTCAGGCACAGCTAACTCAGAGGCTAGTGCTTGAACCGTCAACTCTGTGGTCAGCGTTAAATTAGTGGGACGTTCGACAACAGCCTCTTGCTGCTGACGATAGCGATTGCGTTGACGGCGATTGCCCTTAGATGAGTTACTGCGACTGATGGGAACCGTTGTGGGTCTAGGTTGCTTAGTAGACTTTGGCTTGGGAGGCCGGACCAGGGATTGGCTAACATCAACAACAACTTGGGAGTTGCCATCTGCGCCTGCTGCGAGCTCCTCATCATCGTCCTCAATCTCTTTGGAGCGGCGCTTCTGTTTGAGACTTATCTTAGATCCCTTCGCCGATCGCTCCTCTGAGACTTCTTCAATAACGAGAGACCGTTTCTCTCGTTTATGTCGACTGACTGGAGGCTGCAGGACCAGCAACTCAGTCGTTGTATCAGTATCTTTCTCTTTCTCAAAGGTACTAGCTGATCGACTTGCTGCCTTTTGATCTTCTTGGGTGGCACCGGCCTTAATGGGCGGGGGTGGCGCTGTGGGTCGGACTAAGCGTGGTCGAGGCTGCTCAGTTAATAGCGGTTTGACTGGACTAGAAACAGGAGCTTCGTCTCCAGGAGCCGAGGTTGTTGGCGCCGAGACTGTTGGTGCCGAGGCGGGCTTAGGGGGCTGCTGTACCATTGGCTTCTCCAGCAACTGAGGCTTGACCATCTCAGGGAACTTGGAGGTTGGCTTGGAGAGGACTTTGTCCACTTTGGGGGTTTGGGTAAAAGTTCGACCTGGAGGTGAGGCTAAGATCTGAGAAGCAGGAGCCACAGGTTTAGCAGTAGCGGTTGGGGGGCCGATCTGGCTGGGGTGACTTGGCAACTTCTAATCGAGGAGAGGGGTCAGCCTGCCGCGGACGCACAGGTTTTGGGGCTTGGACTTGGCTGGTGGGCTGGGGCGAGGGTTCGGGATCAGCAGGGGGATGGTCTGCTTCTGAATCAACACTCTTTGGTTTCTGTTTGCGAAGCTCTAAAATTTTGGTCTTAGGTTTTTCGGATTGAGCAGAGGGATGAACGGGATCGTTATCCTTAGTTGGCCGTGGTGACTTAGGAGAACTGGCTGAGGCAGGGGAGGCATGGCCTTTAAGGGCAGCAATTCGAATTTTCTCTGCTTCGCTTTCTGTAATCGTACTGCTGTGATTTTTTACAGCAATATTTAATTGTTCACAAACTGCCAAAATCTCTCGATTATCCAAATTTAGTTCTCTTGATAGCTCGTAAATTCTGATTTTATTACTACTCATCCGTTCGTCCTTTATGTTTCTCCAGCTTGTTTACATAGTTCTACCCTTTACATCTGTTGGATAAGGATATTGTGGAGGCTGACCTCCTTGAGATTGGGGCCTTCCTCAGGAAAATCACTAGAACACCTCAGGGTGATCTAGGGGGGTGACACTGTTGGATAAATCTTTCTCTAGTAAGTATTATCTATCTTGTGAGACAAACTTGCGAGGGAATGGTTCACTCAACCCAAAGTTAGAGAGGGTCCTTCGCTCTTAGCTTGTTGATTTGCAAGGGTAAAAATGCCCTAGGACTATTATCGATCATTTCTTCTGTTGAAAAGTTCAGATCTTGGTGAAAATCAGAGTGCGGTTGTTTGAATCCATCCTTATCTATGTCGATGAGGGGGCTTGGTCACTGCCGAGGGTGGCTGTTTCCCCTTGATCTTCGGTTAGATCAGCCTCAGGAGTTGGGGCTGGTAACTGTTCATTCTCGACATCGACGGGATCGGATCTAGTTTCTTCGGCAAAGCGCTGATCTTCAAGGCGTTGATCTTCAGCGTCTTGGTCATAGATGGAGATATCTTTGATATCGATTTTCCAACCCGTTAAGCGTGCAGCTAAGCGAACATTTTGGCCTTCTTTGCCGATGGCGAGGCTGAGTTGATCTTCTGCGACCAGCACATGGGCTTGGCGATCCTCTGTATTGATTAAGCGCACGGCATCTACCCGAGCTGGGCTGAGGGCATTGGAAATATAGGTGGCTGGATCGGGTGACCAACGGATGACATCAATTTTTTTCGCCGCGCAGTTCATTGACCACAGCTTGTATGCGTGATCCCCGAGCGCCAATGCAAGCGCCCACGGGGTCAACATCTCGTTCTAGAGTGTCTACGGCAATTTTTGTCCGGGGACCCACATGGCGAGAGGGAGGATTGGCTTCTCGGGCAACGGCGACAATCCGCACCACTTCGTCCTCGATTTCTGGTACTTCGTTGGCAAAGAGATAGACGACTAAGCCTGCATCTGCTCTAGAAACGATGAGTTGTGGGCCTCGATGGGGTCCATCGGCTACACGCTTTAGAAAAACTTTGAAGGTGGCGTTGGCTCGATAATTATCGTTGGGTAATTGTTCTCGTTTGGGGAGTTCTGCTTCCACTTCGGGTTGGCCAAAACCACTGGCAACGGCCATGATGACTGATCGCCGCTCAAAGCGTAATACTCGTGCCTGTAAGACAGTTTTCTCTAATTCTTGGAATTCTTCTTGCACCAGTTTGCGTTGTTGGTCTCGCAATTTTTGGGATAAAACTTGCTTGGTCTGAATGGCTGCCATGCGCCCAAAGTCGTTTTGGTCAGGGGTGACATCTAAAACAACTGTGTCGCCGAGCTGGGCTTCAGGGGCGACTTCGCGGACTTCACCTAAGCTAATTTGATGATCGGAACTTTCGACATCGTCAACGATCATTTTTGTGGCTAGAACGAGGAATCCTTCTTCGTCGACGTCTAGCTCAACATCAAAGTTATAAAAATATTCTTCGTCGAATTGTGCGCCACTATCTAATAGTAAGGTGCGTCGATAGCGTTCATAGCCTTTGAGGAGGGCTTCTTGCAGGGCAGCTTGAACGGCGGTTTTGGGCAGGTTGCGTTCACGACTAATGGTGTTAATCATCTCTGCTAAACCGGGTAACTGGACCATTGCCATAGGCTTTCTCCGTAATAAATGAGGGTAGTAGTAGGGGACTGTCTGCTGGTTTGGCGTGGATGGCTGGGTGAGAATGGGGTCACGTTGCCGTGGGGCTATTGTCTAGACGGACTTGCTGAATGATGGCGCGGGGTATGGTGCGGGGACGACCTTTTTGGCTGATATGGACGAATTGCTCATCTCTTCCGGCTAGGGTGCCTATCCATGTTTGGTTGTCTCCCTCAGGATTATGGGTTGTGATCAAGACGGGAAAACCTCGAAAGGAGATAAAGTCGCGATCGCAACTCAAAATCTCTGGTAGCCCAGGGCTAGAAATTTCTAACACATAAGGCTGGCCAATGGTATCCTCAGCATCTAGCAAAGCCTCGAGGGCACGGCTCATGGTTTCACAGTCTGCCAGGCTGGTATCAGCCTCTCGATTGCGAATGTCTAGCCGTAGCACAGGCGGTGTCTGATCAGTTTCAAAGACCGCTCCCACGACTTCAAGATTGAGCTGTGTGGCGATGGGGGTTGCTAAATCTACCACTTGAGGAATCAGGGGATGCGTCATAGAGATGCTCCTGACCATAAAAAAAGTGGGCTAATACCCACTTCCTAAAACGCATACAACAAGTAAGGCTGCAAGACCTAAAAATTGACCTGCTCAGCAAACAGTGTAACGCAGCTTGTGCCTCTTAGTATAAAAAATCGCAACTATCTATCAGACTAGTACATCTTGGCGTAAATCTATCTACTATATAGAGGTACAAGGTTCGAGACTTTAAAGCGATGTCACCCCTGATAGCAGCGCCCCTGAATCTGAGTGAGTCTGAGAAAGCAGATTTAGAGAA
>JAAUUW010000020.1 GCA_012030735.1 Acaryochloridaceae cyanobacterium SU_2_1 | reverse complement strand
CATTGGCACGGCCGATGACAGATCGATGATCATTAGTCGCACTGAAGTTCACTGTCGCCGCTGTGGTGGCCATTTAGGCCATGTTTTTGCAGATGGCCCCCCACCTACGGGTAAACGCTATTGCATGAATGGCCTAGCTCTCAAGTTTATTCCTGCCTAAGGGAATGGATAGACAACCAGATCGCCCTGAGACATCCATTAACATAAACATAAAGGGGGAGCTGCTACAAGGGCTGCTCTTCTCCTTAGGCAACCGCATCCACCTCGCCGTGAGCCATGAAAAAAACTGCGTCTCCACAGTCCTTGCCAGCAGTCCACTTCTCAAAACCTGCGGTTCTGAATGTCAGCTTATCCTGTGGTGAAGCAGCCTATGGCGCTATTCGCCAGCATTTTCATAAATCTATCAAACATCAAACAGAGGTGCTGGCCGATCAAGATGCCGAGCCAGTGCATCAAATGCGAGTCGGCCTGCGACGATTAAGGACGGCGATTGATCTGTTTGATTTTATCCTGGTACTGCCTCAGGCAGCCCGTCGTTCTCACATAACCAAAATTGCTAAGCAGTTGGGCAAGGTGAGAGATTTGGATGTCTTGCAGCTTTGGTTTACCCAGTATCTGGCTCTGATAACCCCAGCCCCCTCCGAGGTAGATCGCGTTAATCAGCTCTTAAAAAGCTTGCAGAAGCAGCGACAGAAGCAGTTTAAGCAGATCCCGAAGCTCTTTAAGAGCAGCCTTTATCTCCAATTTGTCCAAGCGTATCAAAACTGGCTAGAACAGCCGATAGAAAAACCCTGCGCTCAGCTACCGATCTTGGCCGTAGTTCCTGATTTATTGCTGCCCCTAATCAGTCAGTTGTTGCTACATCCTGGTTGGTTGGTGGCGATAGAAAGGCTGGAAGGTCAGCTTGCTCCACTGGGGGTATTGTCACCAGATTCTCTAGAGCAACATCTGCAGGCTGAAAAGATCGCCTTGCATGATCTACGCAAGCAGATCAAGGCGGTTCGCTATCAAATGGAATTTTTTATTCCTATCTATAGCAAAAGCTATCAGGCCCAAGCTCAAGAATTTCAAACAATACAAGATTTACTGGGCTTATTCCAAGATCAAGCTGTTCTCAGTGAGTTTTTAAGGGATGAGTTTGGCCTCCACTGGCCTGAGAAGTTACCCAGCCTCAATCAATTTCTAAGGGAAGAGCGCTTCAGAAATTGGCATCAGTGGCAAGAGCTGCAACGACATTATTTAGATCCTCAGTTTAGAAAACCTTACGGCTGCAAGTGATGTCCCCAAGGGAAACAGGGGTAGAGGCACAGGAGGGGAAGTAACTGCTGTTACTCCCTCGATGGGGTGAAGGTTAAAAGATAGGCTCTAGAGGGGCGCTGACATCTAAAATTCGGTTGCATCCCCTAGTTCTTCGATCAGCAACTCCATTTGAGCTTGGCGATCGCCCAGGAATGTTTCACATTCGCCTAGATAGGTAATGGCGGTAGAGAACCGATCAAAGACCTCTGCTAAATCGAGATCGCCTCCTTCAATTTCATTGATAATTGACTCAACCGATGCAATGGTTGCTTCATAGCGCCAGTCGGTGGGCAAGGCTGAAATAGGCTGAGTGGGTTCGCGATCGTCTGATTTAGGATTCATGTTCAAGGGTCGGTTCAAAGGGGTGAGAGGCTGGGGGGTGGGAATCAGAGGAGTAGCAGGTGAGCACGCGAGCTGTGAAGGATCCCTGAGCTAACTGAATGGTCAATTCTTGATCGGTTTCCAAGGCTTGAGTCGTGCGCAGAGTTTGGCCTTCAGACGTTTGAACCAAAGCATAGCCTCGGCGCAATACTGCTGTTGGATCAAGGGAGGCTAAATGTTGTTGTAGGAGCTGTTGCTGTTGATGGGCATGATCAAGCTGCTGCTTAACTGTTTGTGATAGATGCTGCAGGAGGCGCGATCGCACCTGCACTTCTCGATCTAAACGCCGATCCAACTGGAGCCGTCGCAATCGACTTTTTTGATGTAACAAAGCGGTATGGGCAAGATCTAATTGTCGATTAACGGTCACATATAAATGGGCAATGCAGGCCCGATGATAAGCTTGCCAGTCTGCTAAACGAGGCACTGCTAATTCAGCCGCCGCTGTAGGCGTATGAGCGGCCAGATCGGCACCCAAATCCGCCAAAGTTTCATCTCGCTGATGTCCAATCCCCGACACCACAGGAATTGGACAGTCCGCAATCACCCGCACCACCCGTTCATCATTAAAGCAAGCCAGATCTTCGGTGGCTCCACCCCCCCCGAGACAAAATCAGCACCTCAGCCCTACCATCGGCAATCAGCCGCTCAATAGCAGTCACAATCGCCTCGGGCGCTTGCACCCCCTGAACTCGGGTTGGCGATAACAATACCCGCAGCCCTGGATGACGGGCCTTGAGAGTTCGCTGAATATCACCCCAAGCAGCACCCTGATGAGAAGTCACCACACCAATAGTCTGGGGATAACGGGGTAAGGCCCGTTTGCGGAAGGGATCAAATAACCCCTCCAGGGTGAGGCGATCGCGTAATTGTCGATACTGCAGCGATCGCAATCCCTCTCCAGCCGGCAACACCTGCCAAACCATCAGTTGATATTGACCCCTTTGAGGATATAAGCGGATTCTGCCCAAGACCAACACTTGCTCCCCTGGCTGGGGTTGAACAACCAACTTATCGCTATAGCTATGCCAAGTCACACATTGAATCGAAGCGTGATCACGGGGATCTTGAAGGGTAAAAAAGATACCACTGCGCTGCACAGACGCACTCGAAACCTCACCCTCAACCCATACCTGAACAAGCTGATCATCCTCCTCCAAGAGAGCCTGAATATAATCCGTCAGTCCCTTAACAGAAAGAACCTCAGGGGGCACCAATAAGTTAGGCCGAACAGAGGTCATCTACCACTCCTGACTTTCTAAAAAAGTCCCCTTCACAGACATCCTCTCCACCCACTTTGATTCTGGATCTATCTGAATCTAGAGGAATAGCGTCACGCTAACAACTCTCAGCTATTTAAGATTCAGGTGCTTCTGGCGGTGGAAAATTAGAGGCCGGCTTAAAGCTTTCCACAGGCGTATCTGCCAAAGCCCGACTCATAAAATCTCGCCAGATGGTGCCGCCGTGCCGCCCCCCGTTACCCCACGGCCCAAAGGTGAATAGTCATCATTACCGATCCAAACAGCCGTTGCCAACTGCGGAACATAACCCACAAACCAAACATCCCGCTCTGAAGAGGTCGTCCCCGTCTTACCCGCTGTGGGGCGGCCCAAGGCAGCTGCCTTGCCCGTCCCTCCGTTAACGACAGCCTGCAAGGAATCATTCAAGGCCGCCGCCGCCCAGGGATTGAGAACTAACTTGGGCTTGGGCGTGTTATCGAGCAGCAACCGACCACTGCTATCCGAGACTTGAACAATCGCAGTCGGCTCTGACTGCCAGCCATTATTGGCAAAAGTAGCATAGGCTGAAGCCATCTCCAAGGGGGTTAAATCCACAGACCCCAAAGGTAAAGAAATAACCGGAGGAATCGGACTCTTAATGCCCATGATCCGAGCAACATCAATCACCTTTTCAATGCCTACTTTTTGTCCCAGAGTGACCGCCGGAATATTGCGAGAAGTAGCCAAAGCCTGTCGCAAAGACATAGAACCGCTAAAGGTATTGTCATAGTTCTGAGGACTATATCCCCCTGCCGTCCCATCATTAAGGCTTATAGGACTATCATTGATCACTGAGTTCGGTGAATATTTACCCGAAGCATAGGCCGCATAATAGACAAAGGGCTTAAAGGCCGAACCGGGTTGCCTCAGCGATTGAGTCGCCCGATTAAATTCGCTTTTCTGGCTATCCACTCCACCCACAATCGCTTTGATAAAATGGGTACGAGGATCAACGGCCACCAAAGCCATTTGGTCAGCACTATAGGCCACGCTTTGGTGACCCCATTTCACCGAATCCTCAGCAATGGCTTGCATTTTAGTATCTACTGTAGATTGGATCCGCAGCCCTCCTTTACTCAGGGCATCTTTGCCAAACCGCTTGGTCAATTCCTTAATCACTGTATTCGTCACATAGGGCGAGCGGCTTAATTGAAAAGACGTGACCTTTCCAAACTTTATGGGAGTCTCAAGAGCCGCTTGTTCTTCTGCAGAAGTGATCCACTTCAACTCCCGCATGCGAGCCAAAACAACGGCTTGGCGCTCCTTAGCTATTTTCAGTGTTTTATCCGTTACCTTGTCATAATCAAAGGGACTATAGCTCTCTGGAGCTTGGATAATCCCTGCCATCATCGCCGCCTCAGCTAAGTTTAAATCCGCTGAAGATTTATTAAAATAGCTGCGGGAAGCGGTTTCTACACCGTAGGTATTATGTCCCCAATAGACTTGATTGAGGTACATTTCTAAAATTTCATCTTTTTGAACAGCTTCTCAAGGCGCATCGCCAAAACCGCCTCTGCAACCTTACGGCCTAACTCTTGCTGAGGCGACAGAAATAGGTTCTTGACAAGCTGCATGGTCAAGGTTGAGGCCCCTTGCACCGTTTTACCCTGCTGAGCATTGATCACGGTAGCTCGCACAATACCATAGGGATTGATGCCAGCATGGTAATAAAAAATTGCTGTCTTCAATAGCTAACACTGCCAGCTTAAGATGAGGAGAAATCGAGGCTAAGGGCACAACCTCACGATTTTCTTCATCATGAAGACTGGCTAAGGTTTTACCATTAATGTCATAGATATGGGTCGTCTCGTTGGGAATATACCCTTTTAAGGAATGCACATCGGGCAAATTTCGAAAACTAATGGCTACCCCCATCAATCCTCCTGCAACGGCGGCGCTAGCTATCATGGTGGTGATTAGGATCGTAGACCCCGCAACCTTGGTAACCCCACCCATAAAGCCAACCGCTGAACTAGAGGCTGTTTCAGTAGCCATTGATGATGCTGACACGGCAATATTCGATCCTTCAAGCAAAGCAAGCGCAGTTACATAATTGGCATCATACTAACAATATGTTTGATGAATAGGAGGATCCTCCAACAAACTTAAAGACAACGCAGGGATAACATCCTTGTGAATCATCAACAGCAATTCCTCTAGCCACTTAAATTCTTGATCTCTAGGCAATGACTATAGTTGACGCAGTGTCTTCCTTACTCCAGCGGGGTGTTAGCGATATTTTCCCCAATGACGAGACCGCTACAGATCCAACGACCAACTTAGCCCATAGACTACAAAACACCTCCTCACCCTTGCGGATCAAATTGGGAATTGACCCCACAGGCACAAATTTACACTTGGGACATAGCCTGCCTATTCGTAAGCTTCGGGCTTTTCAAGATTTAGGACATATTGCTGTTTTAATTATTGGCGATTTTACTGCCCGGGTCGGGGATCCAACGGGCAAGTCCGAGGTGCGCCGTCAACTAAGTCCCACAGAAGTTAAGACAAATATTGAGACTTATCTAGCGCAAATTCGGCCTATTCTAGATTTTGAGACCCCTGGTCGGCTAGAGATTCGCTATAACTCAGAATGGCTTGCTGATCTAGACTTGACCAAAATATTAGAGCTGTTGACCACCATGACCGTGGGACAGATGCTTGCCAAGGAAGGGTTCGCAGAGCGATATCAGCAAGGAAATCCTATCTATTTACATGAGTTTTTATACCCCTTATTACAAGGGTATGACTCGGTGGTGGTTGGCGCCGATGTCGAGTTAGGCGGGACGGATCAAAAATTTAATATCGCTATTGGTCGTGATCTACAGCGTCATTTTGGTCAGAGTCCTCAGTTTGGCCTCTTGACTCCGATTCTACTGGGGACAGATGGTGTCCAGAAAATGTCTAAATCTTTGAATAATTATGTGGGTCTGGCCGAAGATCCGGTCAGTATGTATTCAAAACTAGAGAAAACGGCTGATTGCTTAATCAATGAATATTTTGAATTGCTGACTGCCTTACCCCTTAACCAACTACCTGCAGGAGCACGGGATCGCCAAAAGCTCTTGGCTCATCAGATTGTTAGTCAATACCATGGCTCTGAGGTGGCTGATGCCACTCAACAGTCTCTGAGGGCAGTGACCCAGGGAGACATGAGCCAAATTGATGTGATTCCTGAGTTTTCCTTAGAGCCGATCAGCTTTCCGGTTAAGCTATTTTATTTGTTGAGTGCGACGGGGCTTTGTGCCAGTAGCAGCGAGGCCCGTCGCCAAATTAATGGAGGCGCTGTCAAACTCAGCGGAATCAAGATGGAGGAGGTTGATCAATCTATTGCTGAAGCTGAAGCGCTATTAGACCAAGTTTTACAAGTGGGTAAGAAGAAATTTATTCGTTTCGTTCCCTGAACTATAGTTTTTTGATAAGGTTGCGATTTCCTGCCAGTTCTCTCTCACGACACCGAGAATGGCCGCAAAGGTTATAGGTAATAAATATCCGCAGATTAGAAACTCCGTAATTCTCCTGAGCTGTTTAGGTTTGATCATGGTCTATGCTAAAAGCTGAGTAATAAATCCCTAGGACTTAGCCAACCACAATCAATCCAAAATTGAGCGCCTTTGCCAGATTGAGCTCAGGGATGAAAGTTCCGGTTGCCAATCTCGCTAGACTCTTGCTTGTCAAGCATTACCAGCAATCAATTCCTTGGATCTTAAGATACGCCCTAGCCGTATTTTTAGCCAGTCGGCAAGCCTAGATCTCTTGTAACCACGGGTGAGTTGATCATTAAGCTCAACTTCCGTAAAAATACAGAAGGGATAAAGGTAATTCAAGTAGCATATTAGGGAATCCTTGAAACAAGAGCTGTGGGCTTCACAGAGGTAATAGGGGAAACATGACATGACAACAGTACTGGTAGTTGATGATAGTCCCACCATGCGTGCCATGCTGACGGATCTACTGCGCCGCAGCGGGTTAGAGGTCTTAGAGGCAGAGGATGGGCTTGTAGCACAAAATATGCTGATGAACACCTCTCCTGATTTAGTAATTACAGATATTGTCATGCCAAGGATGAATGGCTATGAACTCTGTCGTTGGGTCAAGAATGATTTGAAAACGAAACATTTACCAGTGATTATGTGCTCTACGAAAGGTGAGGCCTTTGATCGCCATTGGGGGATGAGGCAGGGGGGTGATGGATATATCACCAAACCCTTCAACTCCTCGGAAATGTTGGAGTTAATTCGACAAGTACTTAAGCCACGGGCTAAGACTTAAAATTTAAGGGCCGGCTAGTATGGGTCTAGAAATTGAACGTAAATTCTTAGTGATTGGCGAGGGCTGGCGTTCTGAACACCCCGGTATTCCTATGATTCAAGGGTACCTATTGGCTTCGACTCAGGCCACTATTAGGGTACGTATCGCCCACCAGCAAGCCTATTTAACCCTCAAAAGCAAAGTTGAACATCTGACTCGTCAAGAGTTTGAATATGCCATTCCGCTGGAAGATGCCCAAGCGATTCTCAGTCTGTGTGACTTAGGAGTTGTCTCTAAAACACGCTATAAAATTGCCCTTGATGACTTAGTCTGGGAAGTTGATGAGTTTGCCAGCGCCAATCAGGGTCTATTGTTGGCAGAGGTGGAACTATCCTCTCCCGATCAATCCGTTTCCTTACCAGACTGGATTGGCGAGGAAGTGTCCTATGATCCCCGATATTTCAATTCCTATTTGGCGCAACATCCCTATAGCACTTGGCCCCCAGTCTGCCAGAGTTGATCGCAACGCTCTACTTTGTCGATTCCAAAATAGCGATTATGCTGCTGTATGGTCGTTCTGGGAGCAATATGCTGCTTAAAGAACATTACGCAGGAGCTGATAACCCGAAGAGAGTTCGGTAAAATGGCGTGATGGCCAGCTGTAATTATTACCAAATCTTAGGAATTGATTCCAGGGCAACCCCAGCCGAGATCAAGCGGGCCTATCGCCGCTTGGCAAAGCTTTTTCACCCTGATAGCCAGCATCAGATGGCCAATCATGAACGGATCGCCCAAGTCAATGCTGCCTATGAAGTTCTTAAAGATCCCCAGCAACGCTCACGCTATGATCAAGCCCAGTCTGTCAGTTCAGTTATCGGTGCAGGGGGGGCAGGATGGGCTGAGGGTGACGCTCTAGATCCTCAATCAGGCCATGGGCGAGGACATCATAACCCGACAGAAACGGCACGAAATACCGAAATTCAACTTCAAAAATGGCTCCAGCAGGTTTATAACCCTGTTCAGCTGCATCTTGCCCATATTATCAATCAATTACCTGCCGAAATTCGGTATTTATCAGCGGATCCTTACGATGATGATTTAATGGCCGATTTTCAAGATTATCTAGCGGAATGCCGAGGCCAATTGGAAGAGGCTCAAATTAGTTTTCAATCAATGCCAAACCCAGCTGCGATCGCAAGCGTCGCTGCTCACCTCTGCTACTGCATCAATCACATCGAAGATGCCCTAGAAGACTTAGAACGCTTCACATCCTGCTATGACGATCACTATTTAACAACCGGTCGTGAACTCTTTCGCATCTGCCAAAAACTCACCCAAGAAGCCCATTATGCCTTAGAAGCAGTCTTATAGCAGCAGCAATCTGCTAGTCCATACAGGTTATACTGAACGGGACTGGGCGGACTCGAACCGCCGACCTAGCGCTTAGGAGGCGCTTGCTCTATCCACCTGAGCCACAGCCCAATTTCTTAAAGCCATCCTAGCAGGTACAGTGTCGCCCAGAGGATGAGTATGCAATACCAATCAGCAACCTTTACCGGTGTTAGCGGACTAGAAATATACTATCAAAGTTGGCAACGGGCCAAGGAACCCGAGGAAGCATTTGTTTAGCACATGGGCTAGGAAGTCATGGTGACACCTTTAAAACCCTGGCGAGCGATCTAGCCCTTCGAGACTATACCGTCTATAGCCTAGACTTACGTGGCCATGGCCGTTCTCAAGGCAAGCGAGGCTACATCCATCGCTGGTCAGAATTCCGAGAGGACTTACGGCAACTGGTCCAAATTGCCAAGGAACCTGAACTACCCTGCTTCATCTTTGGTCATAGCCTAGGGGCAACCATTACCCTAGATTATGCCCTTCACTATCCTCAAACTCTGCAGGGCATTATTTTAAGCGCCTTGCCCATTAGCAAGATTAACCTCTCGCCAGTAAAAATGGCTCTGGGTCAGGCCCTCTCATCCCTATGGCCAACCTTTACCTTAGATACTGGACTAGATATAGCCGCTAGCTCTCGCGATCCAAATGAAGTGGCTCAGCGCTATGCAGATCCCCTTCGGCATCGCTATGGCAGAGCTAGAATGGCCAGCGAGTTCCATCAGACTATCACCCAATTGCAAAGGCATAGCCTCGATTTACAGGTACCGGTCTTGTTTCTGCATGGCACAGCAGATCGCATTGTCCCAGCTCAGGGAAGTCGGCAGTTTTTTGAAGCAATCACCTTTCCAGACAAGCAATATCAAGAATACCCAGGAGCCTACCATGACCTCCATGCCGATCTGGATTACCCAAAGATGCTGACTGACCTCAACCATTGGTTAGACCAACATCTTCAGCCACAATACTCCTGGAAAACTAGCCAGATTACAGTGGATACCTAACCTTCCCTTACCCATAATCCCGCAATGACCAAGAGGTTTGGCTTGCTACCACGGTGAGTGATCAAAAATATTCTAAAACTTTACTTTAGCCAATGGGATAATTTCCCTTTCATTCATCGGAGACTAAAGCATGATTCCAGGTGAACTGTTCATCGAACCAGGCAATATTGAGCTGAATCAGAACCGACCTCAGATCAGACTCTCCATCGCCAATACGGGCGATCGCCCGATCCAAGTCGGATCCCATTTTCATTTTTATGAAGTCAATACTGCCCTACAATTTGACCGCGACAAAACCCTGGGAATGCGCCTTGATATTCCTGCAGGAACTGCCGTTCGCTTTGAGCCAGGGGATCAACGCGATGTGGCGCTCATACCCTTCGCCGGCAGCCGCCAAATTTATGGCTTCAATGCCCAAATTCAAGGATCTTTAGCCCAGTAATCCGTCTACCCATTGAGTGTTGCCTACCCCTTTCATGTTAAGATGTTTAGCGATTCAAAAAGCTGTGTTGGAAGGAACCTTTATTCATGGAAGCAGTCCTGCTGTTGGCAAAACTACCTGAGGCCTTCTCCGTTTTTAGCCCCATTGTAGATATAATGCCCGTTATTCCTCTTTTCTTTCTGGGGCTTGCCTTCGTCTGGCAAGCAGCAGTTGGTTTCAAATAAACCATTTAATATGCCAAAGTGACCGCTAGCAAGTCTTGGTTGTCGTATCAAGTTCTATGGCGGCTGCAAAAATTCTTAGAAGGGAGTGCTAGACGCTCCCTTTTTTAGTAGTTGACATCCAATCGACAACGCTAACAAGACGAAGGGAATCACTCTGATGGCCCTTGCTAATTTAACCAAAAAGGACTGCTAGGTAGAAAAATCTTGCCTACGACCCAACCCCCGCTAAAGGTTATTAAAGAGAGCATAACGATTAGCACCAAGGATAAACGTCGTCCTAAGCCAAATGCTTGCAATTCCAAGCGAGCAAGCATTTGGCTAGCCAGCAAAATGATCATAGTGCTGAATACCGTAAAGGACACAGCCGCCAAGGTCAAGATGGAACTGAGGATCAGCATAGACAAGACCCCCCGTGGCCCTAGCCGAAACATGCGTTTTGTGATTCGTTCTCCCCAAAACAGCACAACCGCAAAGTTAATAGCCAGGAACCAAGTCCCCACTGCCCAATATATTTGATAGGCGGATAGGTTCCAACCCAAAAGACCATAGGCAATGCCCACAGAGATCAGAGATATAGCAGGGGCAATGTTCACATCTATATTTCTTTCAGGACAAGAATCAGCTTGACTCAGAAAATTGTGATTCAGTATGAATTCTAATCTACTCTTAACGACTAACCACTCACTGAATCGATCTGAGTTATTGAAACCCTTCACTCCTATATCTAGCCATTGCCTAGCAAAGCATAGCAGACTAGCTCCGGTTCATTGCCATTCCAAGTTACGGTCTACTAAGCTAAAGATAGCCTGCTTACTTGTCCGAGTGATTTCGAGTTAGGGAAAAGGCCGTAATGGATTGTCAGCCTTCTGACCATGAACCCTCCCTAGAGGAGGATAGTCAAAATAATAGTGCAGAATATGGCCAGACACCATCACCAAGCCAGCAATGATGCGTCGGTGTCTGACCTTAGCTCGTCGTGCTGCAGGGTATACAAGCCCTAATCCTCTGGTAGGCTGTGTGATTGTTCAAGGTGATCACATTGTCGGAGAGGGATACCATCCCAAGGCGGGTGAACCCCATGCAGAGGTCTTTGCGCTGCGAGCAGCCGGGACCAAAGCCCAGGGAGCAACAGCCTATGTCAACTTAGAGCCCTGCAATCATTACGGACGAACCCCACCCTGCTCGGAAGCCCTGATTGCAGCGCAAGTTGACACTGTCGTGGTCGGCATGGTGGATCCTGATCCCCGCGTATCTGGGAAGGGAATTGAGCGATTGAGATCAGCGGGAATTAAGGTTTGGGTAGGTGTAGAGGAAGAGGCCTGTCAACGCCTCAATGAAGCCTTTGTCCATCGAGTTCGCTATCAACGTCCCTTTGGCATCCTTAAATATGCGATGACCTTAGATGGCAAAATTGCCACCAAGGATGGTCATAGCGCTTGGATTACCAATGAAAGAGCGCGCACCCATGTGCATGAACTACGAGCTACCTGTGATGCTGTGATTGTGGGAGGGAACACAATGCGCCTAGATAATCCCCATCTCACCAATCACCAGAGCAGCCCAGCTGAGCAAGCCCCCCCTAATCCCCTTCGTGTGGTGATGAGCAGAACCTTAAACTTGCCACCAAAGGCCTATCTTTGGCAAACGGAGGTAGCGCCAACCTTGGTTTTAACTCAAGGCGATCCAGCTCCCGAATTTCAGACCTACCTCCAACAACAAGGAGTAGAAGTGATCAACTTGCCGAAGCTCACGCCCCAAAGCGCCATGGCCTATTTGGGAGAACGAGACTTACTGTCTGTGCTCTGGGAATGCGGTGGCACCTTAGCTGCCCAAGCAATTGCGGATGGTTCTGTCCAAAAAGTATTGGCTTTTATTGCACCTAAAATTGTGGGTGGTCAACAAGCACCTTCTCCTGTGGGAGAGCTAGGGTTCACAAAAATGACAGATGCCATCAAGCTGGAGCGGGTGCAATGGCATATAGTCGGGGAGGATTGTTTGGTCGAAGGTTATTTGCCTAGGCAGATTCCCTCGGTATGATTCCCAGTATCAACGCGTTGCTGACCTCTAGAGGGGCCGATTACTTCCAGAGACTAACCACCCTCAATCAATACCTGGCAAGGATTACTGATAGTTGCGGATCCTCGCTTCAGGGTAGATTAAGATTGAAGCAGACCTACTTGCCATCAATCAAGTACATTCCTTGATACTCTCCTCTAGCCGCCAAAGCAGCGATTACGTGAACTCAACCCCTTCTCTCCCGATCTTAGACACCCTCACTAAGGGGGTTAGCAAATTTTCGTTAGAAAATGGTCTGACCGTTTTATTAAAGACCGTTCATACTGCTCCTGTGGTCAGTGTTCAGGTTTGGTATAAAGTTGGTTCTCGCAACGAAACTCCAGGGCTGAACGGCATTGCCCATCAACTTGAGCATTTAATGTTTAAGGGTACCCATCGTCGCCCCTGCAATTTGGCCAATTGTTTAGTGCCTTGGGCAGTGCCTCTAATGCCTTTACTAGCTATGATATGACCGCCTATTACAATACTGCGGGTCGCGATAAGCTAGAGGCGCTGCTCTTGCTAGAAGCCGACCGCATGCAAAATATCTTGCTGAGTAGTGAACAACTCGCTAGCGAAAAGCGAGTGGTCGTTTCTGAATTACAAGGCTACGAAAATAGCCCTGACTATCGCCTTAGTCGTGCTGTTATGCAGCAGGCCTTTCCTGAGTCGAATTATGGCTTGCCCGTAGGGGGCACGAAAACAGAGGTCGAACAATTTAGCCTCGCCCAAGTTCAGGACTATTATCAGCGGTTTTATCAACCGGAGAATGCTGTTTTAGTGATTGTCGGAGATTTTGTAGAGGCTGAAGCCTCGGAGCAGATTGGGCAGATCTTTGGGGCAATTCCTAATCAATTTTCACCTTGGTCTGGTGTAACAGCCCCCCTGACCAAGGTACCCATGGATTCCCTAAGCACACCTCTAGTCTTGCAGGAGCCGGGCAGTGCAGCTTTACTAGAGATGGTCTATCCCCTTCCTGATGCTCAGCATATTGATATTCCTGCTCTGGAAATCTTGGATGCAGTGCTCTCCTCGGGACGTAACTCTCGCTTTTATCCGGTACTGCTGGAGTCGGGGCTGGCAACCAATGTCCATACCTATGTGGCAGCTCTGATGGAGGCTGGTTGGTACAGTATTTCTATTACCTTAGCTTCGAATCAAACGCCGGCTCCGGTTGACCGACTGGTGCAAGAAACCTTAGAGCAGTTGCAACAAGAGCCGATTGCTGCGGTAGAGTTGCAGCGGGCCAAGGTACAACTGCGGGCCATGTCTATTCTGAGTAATCGCGATATTGAAAGTCAGGCCAGCCAATTGGCCTATAACCAAATTGTTACGGGAGACCATTGCTTTAGCGATCGCTATTTAGCTGCCCTTGCTCAAGTCACAGCGGCGGATGTACAGCGCGTTGCCCAAACCTACTTGCAGCAAAATAAACGCACCATGGGTTCCTTTGAGCCAACGATCCTCCAAGATCAAGTTGGCACTGAGGATCTGTCTCCGACACAAACGGCGGAAGATTTTAGCCCAGGTGCTCCTGTTGATCTGAGTCAGGTGAGTGAATATTTACCGACTTTACCGCCTCTAGATAGCTCCGATACTCAAGCGCTACCCCAACGGATTGAACTTGCTAACGGCCTGAAGGTTTTATTACTTCCAGACCATAGCTCACCCACTATCACTCTGGGTGGCCATATTAATGCGGGCAATCAATTGGACTTGCTGACCTCGGGAGGGGTCGCTAGCTTGACGGCGCATAACCTACTCAGTGGCACCACTACAAAGGATGAAATTACCCTAGCAAGTGCCTTAGAGAATCGGGGGGGCTAGTCTTGATTTTATGTCTTTGCGAGAAGGTGTAGAGATTTTAGGCTATGCTCTGGCACCAGATTTGCCTGTGGTACTAGAGATTCTAGCGGATGTGTTGCAGAATGCCATTTTCCCAGAGCAGCAGTTAGAACTCTGCCGGCAAAGAATGCTCACCCATCTGCAATTGGAGTTAGATGATCCAGGGGCCTTAGCGCGACGGATTTTTCAACAGCAGATCTATCCTGCAAACCACCCCTTTCACAGCTTCCCCACGGCCAATAGCCTCAAGTTAGTGAGCCGAGAGGGTCTACTGCGCTTCTATCGGCAACATTACAGGCCCTCTCAAACTATTCTCACCTTGGTGGGTGATTTTGACTTGCCTATGGTCAGCGCTTTGCTAGAGCAACATTTAGGGCAATGGCAGAGTTCTCAAGGTTCTATCTCCTTAACCTTTCCCCCGGTGCAGTTACCGTCCACTATTCAACGAACTAAGGCTCCTTTGCCTGGCAAGGCTCAGGTGGTGACCTATATGGGTTATCCGGGCATTGAACGGCGCCATCCCCTCTACTATGCTGCGATATTACTGAATCAGGTTTTAGGAGGTGATACCTTATCAAGTCGCTTAGGGACAGAAATTCGCGATCGCAAGGACTCACCTATGGTATTTATAGCTACTTTGCTGCAGGATTACAGGCTGGTCCCTTTGCCATCCAATTGCAAACCTCGCCCGAGGACACCCAACAAGCTATTACCAGCACAATTGCCCTATTAAAACAACTCCTAACTGAGGGCATTACCGAAACAGAACTGGCAACAGCCCAGCGCTCTATTCTGCATAGCTATCCTGTCGATTTAGCAGATCCAGACCTCTTGGTACAGCGATTGTTAGCCAATGAGATACATGGCTTACCCCTTGATAATATTCGCCAGTTTCCCCAAAAAATTGCCAATACCACCCTCACAGAAGTACAAGAGGCCATTAAGACCCTCATTCATCCCGATCGCTTAGCGATTGTTTCGGCAGGTCCTGTGGATTATTAGGGTGATAGATAGAGCCTTTTAAGGCCTAGGGCCAGTCCCCATCCACAGGATGTCACAAGTAAAGCTTTTTCCGTGCCCAGCGGGTTCCCTGCCAAAAGCGAATCAAGAGAACTGCTGTAATCAAGGCACTCAAACTCCATTTGAGCGTTCGCTTCAGTAAGGCTTTGCCCTGTTTTGCCAAGTCACTTTGAGCTTTTTGATCTTGCTGGGCCACCCGTACCTTAATCGGCTCCAGCAAAGTGGGAATCTTCTCCTTTGCCACCGCTAAAGATGCATCATTAATGATTGCCGACTGACGCTGTGTTTGAATCCGGTTGAGGATATCTTGCATCTGGTCCACGGAGTTAGAAGTCTGTAATTGGTCTTGCAATTGTTGAACTTGCGTCCGGCGTTGATCAATGAGAGCACCCACCTGCTGCGTATTGATTTGATGCAGACGCATTGCGTCCACAAAACATAAAGGGATCAAACCTAACAGCAAAATAGCCATCAGTAGCATCATCCAAGTGAGAATCTTGAGAATCAATCCTTCTCTGGCGCGACGAAAATCTTGTTCTCCCCAAAAAACCATCACAAGACCAATCAAGGGGACGGGTACCCGCTCAATAATTTCCCCAATAGCTTGAAATTCCCATTCGGGGTTAAACAAACGGGGCGGAAAGACAATGGTGACCAAATCTAGAAAAGCGAAGAGCAGGAGACTATAGCCTAACCAACGAAGCAAGCTGACAGAACGGGACTGACTGGCATAGGCATACCATAATTTGTCTAATTTAGATTGAGTCATGTTTAGATTGAGTCATGCTGGTACTAACAAGGGGGAGGGAGCTAACAGAGAAAGCTCAAAACTAACTAGTCTTTGGCTGATGTGATCGGGGCATGACGGAGCAGCAACCCACAGAATAGGCCAAATAAGAGCACCGTGATCACTACAAACATTAAGGCTCCTTCATTACTATGCCAATACTCAAAAAGAGCAGGATTATTTTGAGTGGATAAGAGGGCCAACCCAGCAACGCGGACCCCATTGACCAAAAATCCAAGACCAATGGCGACCAACAACGAGACAACCTGAAGGTGTTTGGGCAAAGGTATCATCAGCAAGAAAACTACCGTAATGGCGACCATATAGGTGATCAGGTTCAGTCCAGAGCAAGAGGACACAACCTGAACGCCACCCTGGGGCAGCAAAATATAGTTTTGGTACAGTTGCACTGAGAAACCACTATACCAGAGTAAAAAAGTCGAAAAATAAGCAGTTAGCGGCGAAATGTCGGGAAGAAACCGCAGCAATACCCCAGGAATAGCCAGACAGGACAGGATCATCAGTTCCAGTTGATATTGCCTAAAACCCAGCCAACCTGAAGCTAATAAGATCACCCCAGGCAGCCCCAAGGGGAAAGAAACTCAACACTAGGTTACTCGAAGAAACACGGGCAACATAAAGAACTCCAACCAGGATCAAGCTGCCCATGCCCAGAGAGAAAATATCACTCGTCAGCTGGAGTTGGGAATGCTTATCCCAAAGGCTAGAAAAAGCTGCGCATAAAAAGACAAGACTAATGGCTAAGTGCGAGATTTTTTCTGCCTGAATATTGAGGGTGACATAGATCGTGACAAAGGCAGCTCCGATCAGTAATAAAAGTAAGGGAGGCAGGGTAATGGGTCGTTTGTGGAGCGAAGGGGAACCTTGAATTGCCATAACCTAACCTGTTGTGAATGACCGCTGCATAATATTTTTTCCCAGTTCGATACTGTCAAGTATTTTTTGCTAATTTCCTTGCCTTCATAAAATAACCCAAACTTTTAGTGAGCCGTAGGGGAGAATTGGCAAGAATAACCCTTGATATCCTTAACTAGAGGTACTGCCTAAGATCAACAAACTCAAGAAGGATCCACTGTTCCATAAACTATGTAAAAGCATAGAAGCCAATAAATTGCGGGATCGCCCATAGACAAATCCCAATACGCATCCCAAAACGGTCAAGGGTAGAATATCGGCAAGGTTGAGATGGGCGATCGCAAACACTAAGCCACTCAACGCCACCGCCCCCCACATCGGTAAATATCGGCACAGAGATGTCAAGAAAAAGCCTCGGAATAAAATTTCCTCAAACAGAGGGGCTAAAACCGCTACCATCATAAACAGCAAGCCTGCTGTCACCAAATCATGGCTTTGGACAATCATTTCCAATAGCGGATTGCCACCACCTTGGTTGCCCAATATCCTTTGATTGAGCAAAGCCACCAGAATCACTAGGGGTAAAGCAGCAAAATAGCCACTTAAACCCCAAATTGGCCAATTACCTCGCCAACGAATTTTTGAACCATGACAGCGGAGCGGCCAAAAAAGGGTTTAAAGACCAAAGAAGCAATCCTAAACCGACCCCCATCAAGGCCAAATAATTCAATAGCGCAAAATAGCCTTGGGCACGGGCATCGAGTTGATCAGGCTGAATCCCCAGCCCATAGATGATTAGGGGAATCGTCAAACTGACGGCAAAAAAAAGCCAAGAACCACAGAACCATCACTTGCCAGACCAATTCCAGAGGCCAAAGGACTGACAAGCCCATTTCTGTGTCGGAGCCTTCCTGCACCAAGCTCTCTGCCAAGATGGGCAGAGGAACCGCAGCCGCTTCAGAATTTTCAGATCCCTCTGACTGGACAGTAGGATCTGTTGGCCCTTGCGGAGAAAGGGGTGAGGGTTGTGAATCCTTCAAGGAAAACCCATCTGATACGGCTTTAAATAGCCAAAACAGGAGGATCCCCGCACCCAAAATATTGCCTAACACAGTTAACCCATTAATCATCAACACCCGGAATAAAGCCCTTGTCGCCATTGCTTGTCGCTCTAGGGCGAGTTGGGCTAAGTCTTCTTGTCGTTGACTAAGGATATCTAAGCGTTCTAGGGCTTGCCAACGGAACCAACCTTGAAGCTGACTGCGGAGCAGTTGATCGGCATCCGCAGCCAAAATTGGCTGGGGTTCACGCCAAAGACCGATCAGAGCCTGAGCTGTAGCGACCGTTTGGGATTGAGAGGGTTGGGACTCAGAGGTCAGCAACGACCAAGTGGAAAGGGCGGCTTCCTCTTGCTTTAACTGAGCCAATAATAAGCCGATTTTTAAATCCAGCTGATCTCGAAAGTAGAGCCGACTTTGCCGATAACGCCCTTGGGCTGCAGTCGGGGGCAGAGAGGGCCTTGAAGCAGTGGTACTCTCGTTGAGTCGGTCGAGTTCTCCTTGGACTGAGGCCCTGACTTGACGATATGCCTTGAGAGCATTAGGAACAGGATTCGTCTCTAACAAAGGATTCGCGAGAGCAGTTTGGACGGTTTCAGCCTCAGGCTGCCAGGCTGAAGCCTGTAATAATAAATCACTTTGATAAAGATTGAGCTGACTTTGTGCCTGCGGTTGGCTCCAGCTATTGCTTAGCTCTAACCCGATCAAGAGGATCACAATCACCGACAAAAGGCTTAAGACCAGACGATATTTATTCTGATCGGGTCCGCGTTCCTTGGCCATGCAAAACCTCTTTTTCTGCTTCGATCCACCCATCCTAATCCATTCCCTAGCCCCTTGAGGCAGGTTAAAGCTCTATCCGTGGTTTTTTATCCGACCCTTGACTGACGCCGTTGATCTCCATCAACGGTCAACCCTTGATTGGTCAATGATTTGGGCAACCTTACCGAGACAGGTTAGAATTTTGCTGGCTGATGAACGGCTATGTCAGGCTGAGTCTCTGGCGCTAAAATGCCTCACTCAACATTATTCTTTTGCAGAAACTGGAGGTCAAACCCCTGGCTACTCGTGTAATCCTTGTTCGACATGGAGAAAGTAGTTTTAAATGTCGAAGGTCGAGTCCAAGGCCATCTTGACCAATCTACTCTGACAGCTCAAGGGTTAGCCGATGCGAGTCGCCTTGGCGCTGCTTTAAGGGAGATTGGCTTTGATGCCATTTATGTTAGTCCCCTCCAACGCGCTCAGCAAACCGCCCAAGGGATCTATGATCAGCTTGCCTCTCACTCCGCTGATCCAGTTCCCCAACCTCAGATTATGGATCAACTGATTGAAATCAGCTTACCCCTCTGGGAGGGCTTGCTCTTTTCTGAGGTAAGAAATCGATTCCCTGAGCAATATGAATGTTGGCATAATGCTCCAGAGAAATTATGTATGGAGCAACCAAACCTAGAGGGTTCCCCCTCTTTCTTTCCGGTGCCTGCGCTCTATGAGCAAGCCCGCGCTTTATGGCAAAGACTGCTGCCCCAACATCTTGATCAGACCCTTTTATTAGTGGGGCATAGTGGCATTAACCGTGCCTTGATCAGTACGGCCTTGGGCTTGACACCAGATCGCTATCAGCGCTTGCAGCAGGCCAACTGTAATATTACTGTTCTGAATTTTGCCGATGGGTTAGCGCAGCCAGCCCAGTTAGAGTCCCTTAACCTGACCGATCATTTAGGTGATCCCTTGCCTCGTTGGTGGCGGGAATATCGAGCCTTGCGGTTGGTGCTGGTGCGCCATGGCGAAACGGATTGGAATCGCTGCGGCCAGTTTCAAGGACAGATTGATGTGCCCCTCAATGCCACGGGACGTCAGCAAGGTCAGCAAGCTGCAGATTTTCTGAGGGATATTCCCTTGGACTTTGCCGTGAGTAGCTCCTTAGCTCGCCCCCGAGAAACAGCAGAATTGATTTTGCATCATCACCCTCAGGTCCCCCTCGCAGAATCTAAGCCCCTCTGGGAAATTAGTCATGGGGCCTGGGAAGGATGTTTGGAATCTGAAATTGAGACTCGCTATCCAGGCGAGTTAGAGCGGTGGCGAACCACACCGACAGCAGTGCAAATGCCTGGGGGTGAGAATTTGCAGCAGGTTTGGGATCGGGCGATCGCAGCCTGGGAGCAGATCATTGCTGAGGCCCTAGGTCGGGGGAAACCAGAACAAATTGGCTTAGTGGTTGCCCATGATGCCATCAATAAGGTGATCCTTTGTCATGTTACGGGGCTAGGACCTGAACAGTTTTGGTCCTTTAAGCAAGGCAATGGCGCTATCAGCGTGATTGATTTTGATCAAAGGGGCAAACCCATCCTCCAAGCCATGAACATTACCACCCATCTGGCAGGGGGGATTTTGGATCGAACTGCAGCTGGAGCGCTATAAGGGAGGTAAACCTAAGCGGTAACTAGGTTGTAGGAGGGGGCGATGCATCTAGGTGCGATCGCGCTTCTTGCAGGGCTGCCTCTACTTGAGTAAAGCCTGTGCCCCCATAACTGTTACGCGCCGCCACCACTTGGCGAGGGGCAATGGCCCCATAGATATCTTTTTCAAATTGTGGGTTAAACCCTTGCCATTCGGCTAGGCTCAGATCTCGCAGTAGCTTACCCTGTGCCAGACAAGCTTTAACAATCTGACCCACCACCTGATAGGCATCTCGAAAAGGTACGCCTCGGGCGGCCAAATAATCTGCCACATCCGTAGCATTGGCAAAGTCTTCTGCCACAGCAGATTCCAGGCGATCAGTTTGAAACTCTACCCCCTCAGTCAATAAAATAGTCATCGCCTCTAAGCAAGCCTTAACCGTCGTTACGGTATCAAAAAGAGCTTCCTTATCTTCTTGTAAATCTTTGTTATAGGCCAAGGGCAGGCCCTTCATCATCACCAGCAAGCCTTGTAAATGCCCAAAGACTCGGCCCGTTTTACCCCGCACCAATTCTGGCACATCGGGATTTTTCTTTTGAGGCATAATGCTAGAGCCAGTGGCACAACTATCTTGAAGCTTGACAAAGCCAAACTCTTCCGAAGCCCATAGAATCAACTCTTCGGAGAGGCGACTCAAATGCACCATAATCAAGCTGGCTGCACAGAGAAACTCGATCGCAAAGTCGCGATCGCTCACCCCATCGACACTATTGCGATAAACATCCCCAAAACCCAACTCGGCAGCCACATAATACCGATCAATGGGAAAAGAGGTACCCGCCAAAGCTCCCGATCCCAAAGGGCAGACATTAACCCGTTGAGCGATCTCGCCGAGCCGTTGCCCATCTCGCTGAGCCATTTCAAAATAGGCCAATAAATGATGAGCCAAGCTGAGGGGTTGAGCCCGTTGCAGATGGGTATAGCCAGGAATCAGAGTATGGACATGGGCGGCAGCCAAGCTCACCAAGGCTTGCTGAAATTGTTTGACTTGGGCACTAATTTGTCTAATCTGATCATGCAAATAGAGACGGATATCTGTGCCCACCTGATCATTGCGTGATCGAGCAGTATGCAATTTCTTCCCGGTTTCTCCAATCAGTTCCACCAACCGACGTTCTACCGCAAAGTGAATATCTTCTGCTTCTAAACCGGGCTGGAAATCACCCCGTCGATACTCTTGGCGAATTTGCTCTAGACCTGCTGCCAAGCTACTGGCTTCGGCAGGGGTGATAATACCCGTATGGGCCAACATTCGAGCATGGGCCTGAGAACCGGTGAGATCATATTCAATCAGGGCAATATCAAAGGAGATGCTAGCATTGAAGGCCATAATAGCCGGATGCAAAGCCGACTCAAATCGCTGACTCCAGGGCTGGGGAGTGGACTCAGAGGGAAAAAGAGAAGAAGAGGATGGCAAGGTACAAACTGCTAGCGAAGGGATCGTCAAAAAAGCTAATAAGCCGTAATACTACGAAAAACATAACCCACTATAAACCCAATCACTAACGCCCAAACTTGTCCAGACTGAATAAAATTATCCCAAGCATTCTGGAAAGTAGAACCTAAATTATCCTGATATTGCTGAGCGAACCATAGACTATGACTTTGCATCTGCCAGAGAAATTGCTGAAAGCTCTCGCTCTGGAGGTCAAAGCTAGCAAGGGTATGGATGGGTTCTAAGAACATCGACTTCAGTGCCTCGGCTATCAAATATCACATTCCTTTAGATTTAAAGTATGCACCGCTATGCTCTAAAGGTTGCATGGGGTTAAGGTCAGAAGAACTCTGGAGGGCTTTCCTAAGGATGCTTGCTATCCCTTCAAGCCGCTACCTGCTTCGGAGGGCACAATATATCGTTGCATGATTAAAAAGAAGATCAAAATAGGGGCAATGGAAATCACAGACCCCGCTGCAATCAATCGCCAATCATTGAGAAAGGCACTGGATAGATTGGCCACGCCCAGGGGTAAGGTATAGTATTCCGGTTGATCCAGAATGATTAAGGGCCACAGAAATTCGCCCCAAGAGCCAATAAACACAAAAATTGCTAAGGTAACCAAGGCCGGTCGCACCGAAGGCAACATGATAGACCACCAAATGCCCAATTCACTGCAACCATCGATCCGAGCGGCTTCTTCTAACTCCTTCGGGACTCCTTGAAAAGCTTGGCGTAACAGAAAAAATGCCAAAGGCCGACGCGATCGCAGGCAAAATTACCCCCCAAATAGGTATTTCTCAACCCCAAGTTATTCGCCAACACATACAAAGGGATCATCACGATTTGGAAGGGAATCATGATCGTAGAAATCACCACAGAGAAAATTAATTCCTTGCCAGCGAACTCTAGCCTAGCCAAGGGATAGGCAGCCAAAGAACAAAAGAGCACATTCAACGTCACCGTGGCTGAAGAGACCAACAAGCTATTCAAAAAATATCGGCCAAAGGGTTGACGTCTCCCAAACCCGAAGAAAATTAACCCAGGTGGGTTGACTAGGCAACAACTGCCTCAGAAAGCTAAAGACATTGTCTGGAGGGACTAAGGGGAAGATATTTTCTGTGGGCGCCTTCAAGGAAGTGCTGGCCAGCCATAACAAGGGAAGCAACATGCCCAGGGCAATGCTGCTCAGTAGTAAATAGGTTGCTAGGGTCTGCAACCAAGCTGCTTTCGGTTTACTTGGCATATTTATTTCCCAAACTTGCCTAACTTGAAGGTTAGGTTCACACACAGAGGCCCAAGACCCTGCTCCTCAACCTTATCCTAGGATGCATACCGAGCAGGGAACAAGTCATCGCTCCAGAACAGCTTGCCCCCTGCTACCCTCTTCAGAAGAGCACCCCCTGAATGCCCTTGGCATTAACAGCTAGTCATCCTCCGTAATCTGTTTGAGATGAATATGCTTACGGCCGAGAGAAATTTCAAACTCATCACCTGGATTGAGCTCCATTTGCTTGGTATAGGTGGCGCCAATCAACAGATTGCCATTTGATTGCACACTAATTCGATAGCTGGCATTGCGACCCCCTCGACCATTGCCATTTTGCCTCTTGCCATCTAGCTCAACGCCTTCGGCATTAATCAAGGCATTGAGAAACTTCATCATATTGATGCGTTCAGAACCATCCTCGCCAATTGTGAAATAGCCACATTCTCTGGCTTTATCTTCTCGGCTTAAGTCTTCGAGCTGCTTTACTTTATCGATCAATGCCTCCCCACTTAAGGGGGCAGTTTTTGATTTTGACTTCTTACTCATAGAGATTCAAATCCTAATGCTGCAGTATCACCAAATTCAGACAAGAATTATTATAATTTTTGTCATCAACAATCAAAAATCTTACCCTAAACCTTTGCTGTCGCCAACCAGAAGAAGATCAAGTTAATATTGAACCAGATAAAGCTAAATCTCTTGTTTATAACCAGCTATCTTTGTGGTATAAATATCAGTCCTTCCAATAATCTAACAAAATTGGAATTATTCTGGATATATAGCTGAAAATAACAGCTTAAGAGGCCATGGATGAGGGTAGAGATTTATAGCCACTGCCCACCCCGAAAACGCCATCGAGGGAAAATCACCCGCATTAAACTCTGGGAAACAATAAAAATTGCAATCCAAACAAAGCTGTAGTGAAAAAGAAACCAACCAGTATCCCAATCTGCTGCTGTTCCTGGCAATTTAAATTCAGCAAGATCCACCACCAAGATAATAAATAGCCCCTCCCAAAGGGCAGCTAGCCATTGAAAGGCTGCAGGCCAATCTTGGTCCCACCGATAGGACTGCAAGAAGATATATAAATAATCCCAAGCCAATCCAAACAGAACTAGATATTGTAACAGCCAGAAAAAAATAGGACCCCCAGGACTACCAAATCCACCACCACAAAATATCAGGGTAATCAATAAGCCGACCGTTTCCATCAGCAGAAGCCGAGTTTGCCAGCGACCAAGTAAGGTAGGAGTCATAATTAAGGGTGCGAAACAAGATTAAGGTCGTTGATTATTTGCCCATTTTAGCCATTGGCCAAGGGAGCGAAAACCATTTAGCCCTCGAAGTTGAGGGGCTCGGGCTGCTACTAATGCATCCAAGGCGCGAAGGGCAGCATACTGTAGCCCCAAAAAACTATCCACCGCAGCATAGGGTCCGCCAAAGGTGATACCACCAGCAGCAAAAATTCGTCCCTGTTGATTCCGCATTTCCAATAGTTCAAAGTCATTGGCAACCGTTAAACGGCCTGCTGGATTTAAGGGCAAATTGTAATGGGTAACGAGGTCATGGAGTAGGGGGCTATTACTCACTTTGCTGTCAAGACCAGTGGCGTCAATAATATAATTTGCCTCAAGTTTCAGCTCTCCTTGGCCCCCGCTGGATTGAATGAAGGTGGTGGGATGACCCTGAGGGCTGGGTTCTACCCGCAGGACTTGGCCAAAGGCAATTTGGTACCAGCCTTGGGTGAGTCCTTCTTGCACAATATTGCCCCAGTCACGGCGATCGGCGGTGGTTGTGCCCCCCCAATCGGCGAGTAGATGGCTGCGTTGGCTGGGGTTAGAGGCTTCTAGCTGTTCTCGCAAGGTTCCTCCCCAGCAGGCCTTAGGCCAGTTAAAGGGTTGCAGCTCAAAATGATTTTTCACAATGCGTTGGGCTTTACCAAAACGGTTGCCTCGGGGCTTGGGCGATCGCATCAGATGCAGAAGATAAATATTAGGATTCCGACGGCGGGCCTCATAGATTCGTTGAATAATGCGGGAGGCGACAATTCCCCGTCCCCGCAGAATGACCGTACCGCCTTGCTGCTCTAAGGCATCATAGACATGATGATGCTCTTCGTAAGCATTGACCACAGATTTGAAATCTTGGGTCTGCTCACGATAAGCCTTTAAATCTGGCAAAAATTGCAGGAGCGGATAGCCGGTGGCGATCTGGACATAGCGGGCAATCACAAAGGCCATTTGGTTGCGCCCTGGAGAATAGGCGATCGCATATCGACCATCAGTCGTCTGGCGAATCGATCGAACCCGACCAAACCGATATATTTGCGACCAACCAATCCGAATCGCCTCTCGGTCTATCGAGGCAAAGACATTCTGTGCTCGGGGCGTATAGGTTTGGGCAAAGGTTGGCTCCGCAAAGACCTGCCATAAATATTGCCCAGCCCTTTTCAGTTGTCCCTGATTAAACTCCTGCCAAGCCTCCCGCAAAGCATATCCTGGCCAGCCCCAAATATTATCTGGACAAGAGTCAGAATTTGAGCGCAATCGTTCATGGCTAGGAATTTGGGAATTGGCGCATAGACGTTGATAGCGCGCATAGGGCCGATCATCAATCCCCAAGGCTCGAACTTGCAACTCCGATGCTCCAAACAGGCGCAGATAATCAATCCAGACAAAACTGCCTAAACCAGCACCCACAGCTAGATAATCAATTTCCTCCACTGGCAGTTGTGTGGCATAGAGATCCTGAGGCAGAATCTGATGCGACTGGAAGGCAGGAGGCAAAAGATCACGGCTAGACCCACCTATTTCTGCTCTCTCTGGCAGAGCGACAATCGGTTCTGGAACTTGAATCGTGGACTGCTCACTAGCGAGGGCAGCCGGTATGCCACTGCCGTCTAGGGTGAACATCACCGTTATCTCATAGGGACCAATCTTGAGAAGATCCCCCCGTACTCAGATGCGCACTGGTTTGCAGTAGGCCATTCACCCAAGTGCCATTGCTACTATTTTGATCCACCACACAAAGATGGCCGCTCTGCCATGTCAGCAGAGTATGATACCGCGAAACTTGGTTGCTATTGAGGACTAAGCGTGCCACTCGCTGCCCCTCTATTTCGCTAGGCATCTGACTAAAATCTCGGCCCAAGGCAATGGGACAGGTCAATAAAGGCGATTTCTGCTCACCTGTGACTGGATCTTGCCAATTCAAGCGCAGTTGTCCTGGCATGCTATTCATCATCACCTCACCATCGGACTAGGGCTTAAAGACTGTATGAGCATCCGCCATAGCATGGCCACACATGGGACAGTCTTGATGAATGGCATGACTGCTATAGGAGGTTACATGTTGGCATTGAGGGCATTGTAAGCCATAGACAGCCGTAGACAGGGGAGATTGTAGCGGCTGCGGGGTAGCATTCTGAGCCACCACCGGGGCGGTAATATTCAAGTGGGTGACTTGCATCTCAATTCGTCCTAACTGGATGCGGCTTCCCAATCGCAGGGGAACCTCTCCTTGAGGCAGCAAACGGCCATCGACGAGGGGTGCATTTTGGGGGCGCAAATTGCGAATCAGAAATTGTTGTGTTTGGGCTTGGAAAAAGATCTCGGCATGGAGTCCCGAGACAGATCTCTCTTGAAAAACCACATCACAAAGGGCAGGATCTCGCCCTAGACGAATCGTTCCTGCATGTTTGCTCTGCTGTTGATCAAACAGGACTTGACGGTGTAGTTGTCCAAATTCTGACCATTGGAGCGTCAGTTCACTCATTCTCAATCGCTGCGACTAAACTATGGGGGGCGGTGGGTTTAGGTCTAGCATGACTTAGGATTTTTCTATGATAGCCATAGTCTAGACTCTAGCAGGAGCAGGGATTTGCTTGTCAACTATTTGCAGGACTCCCTTCCTGACTGTTATGCTTCGCCAAACCCACCCTAAGCGATAGGAGCGGTGAAGGCATTGCTAAAGTGACTGATAGAGCGGGGCGACTTCTGAGTAACCGTTATAGAGCAAGGTGGGTTGTTTTTCCCAGAGGGCAGGGTGAAGCCCGGTACCGAGCAGCCGTTCCTCGGCTTGGGACCAGCGCGGATGGGCTACTTGGGGGGTTAACATTGGCTTCAAAACCGTACTCTTCTGGCGCTAGGGCATTCCAGAACGTGGGAGGTTGGTAATTCATAAACTCAATTTTTGACCAGGGATTTGGCCCCCTTGAAACCATACTTCCAGGGAACCACCATCCGGATGGGTGCCCCATGTTGCTTGGGTAGTAAATGCCCATAGATACCCACAGCAAAGAAGGCCAGTTCATGGGCCATTTCCTCAATCCGCAGGCTTTCGGTATAGGGCCAAGGCACCGTATTCCCGAGCTGCCAACCAGGACCAAGGGTGATTTTAGGGTCGTAGAAACTGGTGAATCGGACAAATTTGGCGTTGGGTTTGGGGTCAACGGCCTTGAGGAGCGATCGCATCGGAAATCCTAACCAGGGCACAACCATCGCCCATGCTTCTACACATCGAAATCGATAGATTCGCTCTTCGAGGGGAAAACGGGTGGTTAAATCCTCTAAGTCATAGATTTGGGGATGGTTAACCAGACCGGAAACTTCCACTTGCCAAGGCTGACTGGGTAGGCGCTGGGCGGCTTGCCAAATATTTTTAGTGGTACCAAATTCATAAAAATTTTGATACCCCAGAGTATCAGCCTCTGGAGTAACCCGCAGGCCAGCCTCGGCATAAACTGGCGATCGCTTAATCTTAAGGTGCTGGTCTGGTGGCAAGGTTTTGGCCAAGTCTGGATCAAGCGCTGCGGGTTGACGGGCACAACTTATCCCAGGCAAAATAGAAGCGCCTAGCCCAAAGCCCACCAAGCTCTTGAGAAACCGTCGCCGCTGCCAATAGAAGGTTTCAGAGGTAATCGGTTGGCCCTCCACTTGCCAAGGCTGGGGTATCCGGATTAATACCATCGGTTAAGGATCCATCCTTTACACTTTAATACCTAGACTTCCCAGGGTTGATACTTTACCTAACCATCAGAACAATCTATCTTTATTGCTAATTCTTAGACCTTGACCTGTGGGCAAGCAAATAAGTTTTATGACGGACTCTCCTTCAAACCCAAAGCCTTTGCAAAGTGTCGATCGCCAGCGACAACTGCTGCGACAACGCCGTCAAAAATTTTGGCGAGGCACTTGGCGAACCTTTGTGCTGCTAGGCTTTTCGGGCTTCTTGGGCTGGGCAGTTAGTCAGCCTGAATGGAAGATTCGTCAGTCCAACCAAGTGACGGTCGTTGGCAATCAACAGATTGATACCCAGACCCTTGAGCATTTGATGGCCCTGAAATTTCCGACCTCGCTGATGCGGCTGAACCCCCAGAACATAGCCAAAATCTTGAAGTCCCATGCTCATGTTGAACAAGTGATTGTGGGCCGTAAGCTGTTTCCCCCTCAGGTTAAGGTATGGGTGGTGGAAGCAGCTCCGATTGCCCAGGCAAGTTGCGATCGCTGCACCTTAATCATCGATCCCCAGGGCCCTAACCCCCTCCAACTCGGACCAGCTAACCTCTGGCTCATTGATCGCAGAGGCATCGCTCTGCCCATCAATAGCTATCCGAAGTTACAACAATCGCAGCAACTGCCGGCCCTTCAGCTTGAATCTTATTTAGATCCTCTCCCCCCTCAACAAGCCGCAACCATGAAGCTAAAACCAAACACCTCACAACAATGGGTGACTGTCAGCTCCAAAAAACAGGCGGAGTGGAAGCAGATGTATCGCCAGATTGAGCAGAGTCCTGTGCAAATTACAGCGATTAACTGGAGTGAAGCGCACCGTCTCACCTTGCAAACCTCACTGGGGCGAATCCAACTGGGCCTCTATAGTCGTAAATTCAAACGGCAACTGCAAGCCATCGATGAACTGCGGACGCTCTCCAAATCTGTCGAACCCAAGGAAATTGTCTATATTGATCTAGAAAATCCCGAGAACCCGATCTTAGAAACACGCAATTCCCCGAGACCTAAACCCAGCCCTGATCTCCGATAGTAGGGAGTTTTAAGGATATTAACAGGAAATCATGACTTAAAGCTCAGAATTGAGCATTTTTCTACCTATAGCGCTCAATTGGTTTTTAGGGGAACTTGTCCTATAGTTGTAACAAAGATTCTCGATTTCGTCTTGCTGTTCACCCGTTGTACTAATGACCCTCGCAGATCACCCCTCCTTTGATTCCTTTTTCTCTGATGAAGATTCCGAGCAATTTAACTCGGGCCTCCAAGATCAGATGGCACCCTCCGGTGGGGCAACAGATGATCAAAGTGAAAGTTTTGATGATGTTTTTGGTAGCTTCGGGTCCGAGAAAGCAACCAAAAACTTGTTTCCTGATATCGGCATGGCAGAGGACAATTTTGTTCGACATGGTGCTGCCACCATCAAGGTGATCGGTGTTGGTGGTGGCGGCGGCAATGCTGTCAACCGCATGATTGCTAGCGATGTGGTGGGAGTTGATTTTTGGTCTATTAATACAGATGCCCAATCCCTGACCTTATCTGCGGCCACCAAGCGCCTTCAAGTCGGCCAAAAATTAACGCGGGGCTTAGGCGCAGGCGGCAATCCTGCCATTGGCCAAAAAGCAGCTGAGGAGTCACGAGAGGATATTGCAGCAGCCCTAGCAGGCTCAGATTTAGTATTTATTACCTGTGGCATGGGGGGCGGTACGGGAACAGGGGCCGCGCCGATCATTGCTGAAGTTGCCAAGGAAATGGGTGCCCTCACGGTAGGGGTAGTGACTCGACCCTTTACCTTTGAAGGTCGGCGGCGTGCCCATCAAGCAGAGGAAGGTATTGCGGCCCTGCAAAGCCGTGTTGATACGTTGATTATTATCCCAATCGACAAA
>JAAUUW010000155.1 GCA_012030735.1 Acaryochloridaceae cyanobacterium SU_2_1 | reverse complement strand
TCCTAGGTGCTCAGGATTAGCCATATCCTACCTCTGCACCTATTGTCTGAAAGCTACTCTTTGGCCATACTGACTGAGCTTTTCCCGCCCCGAGACATATTCAAGAGACTCGATCACCGCCTGGGCAGCCGTTTTGATATCTTGTTCTGCACCCCCCAAATAGAGCCGCCCAAAGCTACCCACAGCAGTAATTTGCAAGATATTAATGAAGGAAGCCTTCTCGGCCTCATTAGCAGCTAGAGCAGCATAGGCAGCGGGTTGAACTTCCATCACATACAGGGCTTGCCCCTCCAACAACATATTGCCGCGACTGTTGCGATTCACAAGTTGGGCATGGTGGGGATCAATATTGCGAATAATTTGGCTCGAGACCACTTCGGGTCTCAATCGGTCTTCCTTGCGAACCCCCAAAGCCTCAAGCATTGCCTGACCTGCCCTTTGGGTCTCTCCCTGGCTGCCCGCATGGACTTCCAAAACCCCATAAAGACGCTCTACCATCTGTACCCCGGGTCTCACCACAGCTGCCTTAAGCGCCACATCCATAATCCGATTAATTTCAATACCAGGGGAGATCTCCACCCATAGAGATGTATCCCCTGGTAGAGGCAAAAAGCCCACAGCAACCTTACCCATATAGGCCGCATGTTGGGATTGGAGACTATCTAAATAGACATAGCTCCGCAGTTCAACGCCCAAGTTTCGTTCTCCTTCTCACAAATATCCTGGCTGCTCACCAGGAACCTTAAGCTCACACCAGGCATTTGCAGCAGACGCTTACTGAAGTATCAAACCATAGAACGGTGGTTCAATTTTGATTTAATCCAATTTCGTATGAACATCTGTCGGCGACCATAGAAAAGAAATTCCCATCAAAGCAAAGCCAATAGCAGCAAAAGCCTTTCATCATCTGGGTGGGCAATAATTGACCCAGGCCCCCGCCCAGCAACACACCTAATAAACTCGCAAGAATTAAGGCCATAGAAGACCCTAAAAAAATAGCTCGGGGATGTTGACAGCTTCCGCTCAGGGTAATGGCAGCCAATTGGCTTTTATCGCCTAACTCCGCCAAAAAGACCACGATAAAGCTCAATCCGATTAAATGCCAGTCCATGTCATCGCCCTTCCCTTACAGATGCAAGGCATCCCATAACAACAAAACCGAAATCAGCAAGAGGCTAGCCCCAGTAGCTGTATTCAGTATTTCAACAGACAGTTTTTGTGCCAACCATCGCCCCACAAGAACTCCCACAAGGCTAGTGGTCATTAGGGCAGCAGCTGCCCCTATGAAAATCAGCCAAGGAGAACCGGATTCTGCTGTCATCAATAAAGTGCTGATTTGAGTTTTATCGCCTAACTCAGCCAGAAAAACTGTAACAAACGCCGGTCAGGAATTCCTTGCCGAATCCTTTTTTGGTTGGGGTTTTAGGAGTCTAGCCCTAAGGGTGGAAGGGGGGTCTGAAGCTTGTCCATCAAGAATGACCTTGGTCATGTTGTCGGCTTTATCCACAAGTCGCCTATCTGTACAGAAAATGCTGAACCGCTCAACCCATTATGCCTGGCCTGAGAAACAATTGGTGCTGCTCTTATTCCATTAACTCGACTGGCAGCGAAAATCTTCCCTGAGGCCCAGGTGGGAACGGGACTACTCGCTGCACAGCCGCGAGTGGAATGGGGCCATAGATATGGGGATATTGTTCTATGCCACCCTCTAGATTTTCGTAACGAATTTCAGCAGTCAAGGCCTCGGGCAAAATTTCGAGCAACACGAGATCAGAACTCCCCAAAAACAATCGGTTCGAAACTTCCAGGACCTGATCTTGCTTAGAGCAATGAATAAAACCTACCGATTTTAGCGAAGCTGCTATATACTGACCAGCTAATTGGGCTGCCTGCCAATCAGAGGCTGAGGTAATATGAAAAATCATGGTCATCACCTTTACCCTCTAGGAGTCCTTTGCCTTCTAGAAGCAAAGATGCAGGTACAATAAAGCCTATCAAATCTTACTGCAAGCAATGGCCTTAATTTTTGCGCCGTGAATTTACACTCAGGCATAGCCTGTCTCTGGATAGGGCCTATCCTATGCTAGAGATAGTGGATGCTAACTCTAGCTTACTCGAGCTGATCAGCCTCAATTGCAATTGCATCAAGTGGCTGTTGTGGCTGGCCTAGGAAATCAGTATCTATTGCAAGATATTTCCTTTGCAGTATTTGCGGGCGATCGCATCGGCTTGATTGGCGCTTCAGGCTCAGGCAAAACCACCTTATTGCGCCTTCTCAACCGCCTCAGCGATCCTAGTACCGGTCAGATCACCTACCAAAACCAATCCCTCGCAACCTGGCCGATCTCACCGCTCCGACAACAGATTATGCTGGTTCCCCAAGAGCCAAAATTGCTGGGGATGACTGTCGAGGAAAACCTCTGCTATCCCCTAATTCTCCAAAAATTAAACCCAGAGATCATCCAAGCGCGAGTCGCCCTTTGGAGAGCACGAATTGGCATCGACGACAACTGGTTGCCCCTCACGGAGTTGCAGCTCTCTTTGGGCCAACGACAGCTGGTCTGTTTAGCCCGTGCTTGTGTGTGTGAGCCCAAAATTGTCCTTCTCGACGAACCCACCTCAGCCCTTGATCCAGGTACCATCCAGCGGGTAGCAGAGGTTCTTCAGGCCCATAGCGCTACATTAATCATTGCCAGTCATCAATTTGGGTTTTTACAACAGGTCCTAGACCAACATCAACCCCGTCATCGGATTCTCTATCTAGAGCAAGGTCGCCTACTGCAAGATCAACCCATCACCACTATCAACTGGCAAGATATTCAGCAAAAATTGGTTCAGCAAGCCCTGGGTGAACAGGAGCAATGGCATTAGCCCCGTTCTTATACAGAATCACGCACAACCCTAAGTGAGAGACTCTTATCAGTTCTTTTATTAAACTAAACCTATCAAGATTGCGCCTGAGGCAATGGCATCACAGCAGATCCGCTTACCGTCGCGTATCGTTCTTGCTCCAGGGAGGGAGACCTAGGGGAGGATAGGGCTGCAAGCTCTGTTAAGTAGCTCATATTGAAACGATACCCAAGATTGCGAACGGTTTGAATCAGCTGGGGCTGCTGGGGATCTTGCTCCATCTTTTTGCGCAGGGACAGGATATGGGTATCCACGGTTCGAGGATTATCAATTGCCTCCGGCCAAGCCCGTTGCAGGAGATCTAACCGACTGAGGGCTACCCCTTCTGACTGGACAAGGACATAGAGTAAACTAAATTCTTGAGGAGTCAGATCGACCAGTTCATTATGATAGTGAACGCGGCGTTGGACTAGGTCAATTCTGAGCGAGGCAAAGCTCAGTTGAGTGGGCAGTGCTAACCGACTACGCCGAGTTAAGGCCATAATCCGAGTCAGTAATTCCTGCATACCGAAGGGTTTGCCCAAATAGTCGTCTGCACCTGCTTTTAAGCCGGCAACCACATCCATTTCGCTGACTTGAGCAGACAGCATCAAAATTAGAGGATAGGTCTGCCCCTGTAACCATCCACAGAAATCTATGCCTTGGCCGTCGGGCAAGTCTGAATCTAAAACGACCAGATCAGGCTGGCTTTGCTGAAAAACCAATTTGGCTTGCTGCAAGCTGCCACTCAGATGAACCGTGTACTGTGCTTGTTGCAGATGCCAACCAAGCAGTGACCTTAAATGAGGATTAGCCTCAACAATCTGGATGTGGAGTGTTTCCACGGCACCTAGGTATTCTGCATTCAAATCTGAACTCTCAGGCTCAAGGTAACAGAAATAAACCAAACCTTTGGTAGTTTTGGTTACGGAGTGCAAAAAAATACCCTGAACTTAAAACCCTTGTCTCAGGAGAGGAGTAGCGATAGATTTCTTATTCGTCACACTCACTGCTAGCTCGGTAGCAGGGCTGTCCTACCTGCAACATAACGCTCGGCAAGGCTCAGGCTTTGATTATTGAGCCGGATGCGAGTTTTTCTTAACCCAAACTAAGTTGCGCTTAGTTTGGGGGATCAAATGACTTTGTTCTTCTGCAATTCGTCGAGATAGTTCGGGATCTAAGCTTTGGGCATAGGACTTTTGCAGTTCTTCGATGGTTTCTATTTTTTGCTGCACTTCGCTTTCTAAGGATCTCAACTTTGCTTGCTGGGTCAATTGGTGGGGAAACAATTGACTGAGGGTGTATAGGCAAACACCGATCAAAGACAAGTTGACGCCCAGAACTAAAGATGCTTCTGCAAAGCGACCGGCAAAAGAAGAGGATATCCGCTGATGTCGCCGATTTCTTGAGACAGATTTGCGGCGCTGCTTAAGGGGACGTTGTGTTTCGATCTTTGGCTCGGAAAGCGCATTCATCGTCAGTTGGCCTCTAGGTGACCCTGAAAAGGTTTAAGTGTGAGGTTTAGTGTAGCCAATAAAGCGGAAAAATGTAAATCAACCTGATCATAATCTTTAGCATTGATCTGAAGCGGCCCTATCTAAGGGACTCATGAGCTGTCAAGGCTATTAATTTAAATTGCGAGAAATACAAGTTTGTAAAGGAATACCCTACAAATGTTTTGCACTAGTAGGGTATTCTTCAGCTTCTTGCTGTCAGCTTGACCATGCCAATTGCAGCACCATCAAGGAACTAAATTTAATGGTCTGGCAACGAGGTGCATGGGTTTTTGCCAGATCGCCACCTAACCCATTCACACCTTATTTGGTGAGGGCAGCTCCAAGATTTATGGCTAGCAGGGCAGGAAGCAGGGCCACTAGCAAAGCAATCACAATCTGCAGATCTGTTAATTCCATTCCTATTAAACTCCTTGTTTCCCAAAGGTATTTAGTTCACAATGTCCGCCAAATTGTGTCAAAGGGGAATGGTTTGTTACATCACGCAACATTCTTGAGGCTAGAGAGGGAGGGTGCCTACGCCTCTTGGGATTAAATTTGTTCTCGTCTTGTCCATCTCCCCTTTTGTTCTCGGCAATTCAGTCCTTGGGCCTGCAATGATTAATATACTATGCAGAAAGATTGGATTTGAGGTTAGCTTTATAGAAGATAGATACTGTACGACTGCATTTTCAGTTAACCCCTTCAGGCACTATTGCTTAGATGCTAGATTCGCTTTTTGACCTTCATCCCCACCTTGGCTTGGATGCAGCGCTAACTATTTTAGTTTTGATTGCCTTGGAGGCTGTATTGTCAGCGGACAATGCGATCGCATTAGCTGCTCTTGTCAAAGGTTTAGAAGATCCCAAACTCCAAGGACGGGCCTTAAATATTGGCTTGGTTGCCGCCTTTGCAATGCGGATGGCCCTGATTCTAACAGCCACTTGGGTCATTCAGTTTTGGCAATTTGAGCTCATGGGTGCTTGTTACCTGCTCTGGTTAGCCTTTCAATACTTTTTCCGAGAAGACAGCGACGATCAACACCATGGCCCCAGATTTCAATCGCTGTGGCAAGCCATTCCCGTCATTGCTATTACAGACTTGGCCTTTTCCCTTGACAGCGTCACCACGGCTATCGCCCTCTCAGATGAGCGATGGTTAGTGCTGACCGGCGGTATCTTTGGGATTATCACCCTGCGATTTATGGCCGGTTTCTTTATCCAATGGCTAGAGGAATATGTACATCTTCAAGATGCAGGCTATCTGACCGTTGTGTTAGTGGGTCTACGCTTACTCTTAAAGGTCATTAATGATGTCTTTGTTCCGCCTCAAGGATTGATGATTTTAGCGATCGCCATAATTTTTATCTGGGGATTTTCTAAGCGCAAACCCGAAGGCCCCGACAGACCTGATGCAACGCCCACCCACGCTCCAGACAACGCTCTGCAAAAAAACACCCATGAAGTCCAGCGAATCCGAGAGCGCTCCGCTACAGAGTCTCCTCAGCCTATCAACGAGCGAGTTTAAGTGACTTTTAGAAAAAAGCCGCTAGAGAAAAGGGCTGCTAGCAGCCCTTTTCTTCAGCGGCTTTTTTTCTAAGGAGGAAATCAGGATCGCAGTTAGTCAGTGCTGCCCTTTAATACAACCGCTCAGAAAAAACCAAAGTTAGCACCACAAACCTGCCCCATGCTCTATCTCTCAGGCAGAGACTTATCCAATTAGTAAGAGTTATTCATAAATCCAACCCATCATCGTCGGTGACCAGTCAGCCAACTCTTCGGGCTTGAACCATAGATTAATCTCGCGTTCAGCTGCCTCCACCCCATCGGAGCCATGGATAATATTGCGGCCTAGATCGATACCAAAATCACCCCGAATGGTTCCAGGGGCAGAGGCAAGAGGATTAGTGGCACCAATCATGGTACGAGCAGCAGCAACCACACCATTACCTTGCCAGACCATCGCTACTAATGGACCAGAGGTAATAAAGTCCACTAAACTACCAAAGAAGGGTTTCCCTCGATGCTCACCATAATGTTGTTCCGCCAAGGCACGACTCACCATGATTAGCTTTAGCCCCACTAAAGTAAACCCTCTGTTTTCGTAGCGGCTGATAATATCTCCCACCAGACCTCGCTGGACACCGTCTGGTTTAACAGCCAAAAATGTTCGTTCCACAGAATTATCGCTCCACTGAAGGGTTGGTATCCTTATCTATGCTCAGAAAAGATGGCCCATTTGTAAAGCAAGAGGTCGATAGACCTTTGCTATGGATGCCAATATTCACTGGAGATCAAGGGCATGATCCTTCAAGTCACTTAAGGAGAACATGCTCTAGAGCAAGGCATGGGTAGCTACC
>JAAUUW010000154.1 GCA_012030735.1 Acaryochloridaceae cyanobacterium SU_2_1 | reverse complement strand
GGCTTGGGCCACCTGGATTATTGCTCGTCTTGGGGGATGGAAGGGGTATCAGTCTCAAAGACCTCCAGGTACAGCAACTCTAACCCACGGCCTGAAACGGTTTGAGGCTATGTTCTTTGCATGGGAATAGCTCAAAACCGACTTGTGTGTACACCGTAGCTCTGTAGGGATAATAGCCCTTGATTAATTCCAAATCGGTATTGCAAATGCCGGCCCGTAACACCCGGATTAACCCCTCTTGTGCTCCCAACGTCGGTAAAGGTAGATCTCGACGGAGCTCGAGTTGCTGATTCTCTAGCCAAAGTCCTTGCATGGGGTAAAGCTGCTCCTATTGATGCTTGGGAAGGAAAAGATCTGGATCTGGTGGTGGGACGCCTTGACTAGTTTTGTATTGTAGTCTGGATCAAGCGGTTGCCTTTCATTTTTGAATCTGCAGATCTACTAGCCAAAATCAACTCAGGACTTTGAGATTTTGCTTTAAACTGTTAACCGCACCCGTTTAGGACAGCTACTGTCTGTGAGCATTGCCAGCCCCTGGAGTTGACGCGCGCCATGTATAAGACTGCCGATCTGCATGTTAGTGAGACCCGCCCTTTGATTAGTCCTGCCTTCCTGCACCATGAAGTTCCCCTCACAGATCAGGCGGCTGCCTTGGTGGCGGAGACGCGCGATCGCATTCGCAACATTCTCCGCAACGAAGACCGTCGCCTGCTGGTGATTGTCGGACCTTGCTCAATTCACGATGTCAAGGCCGCCTACGAATATGGGCAACATCTTGCTGAGCTACGCCAACAATTTGCCGAACATCTAGAAATCGTGATGCGGGTCTATTTTGAAAAACCCCGCACCAACATTGGCTGGAAAGGCTTAATCAACGATCCGCATCTCGACAATAGCTATGACATCAATACGGGCTTGCGCCTCGCTCGTCAACTACTCCTCGACTTAGCCCATCTGGGATTACCCGCTGCCACGGAATTACTGGATCCAATCACCCCCCAATATATTGCTGACTTGATCACTTGGACCGCGATTGGGGCGCGCACCACTGAGAGTCAGACCCATCGGGAAATGGCCTCTGGTTTGTCGATGCCCATTGGCTTTAAAAACAATACGGATGGCAGTTTGCAAGCTGCCACCAACGCCATGCTTGCCGCAAATCAACCCCATCATTTTCTGGGAATTAATCACCATGGCCTCGCCAGTATTGTCAAAACCACTGGCAATCCTGATACGCACTTAGTATTGCGCGGTGGTAAGCAGGGGCCCAATTATGCCGTAGAGCAAATCGAAGATGCGACTCATGAATTATCCCAACATCATCTGAATCCTCGGGTGATGGTGGATTGCAGCCATGCCAATGCCAATAAAGATCACAACCGCCAGGTGGTTGTTCTTCAAGAGATCGCCAAGCAACTGCGGGCAGATTCGCAATGCTTGTTAGGGGTGATGATCGAAAGTCATTTAGTGGCTGGTAGTCAATCGATTCCCCAAGATCTGAGCCAGTTAACCTATGGGCAGAGTATTACCGATGCTTGCGTTGATTTTGAAACAACCGCTCAGATGCTCTCTAGCTTAGCGGCTTCAATGCAGTCTGCGACAGCCTTGTCCGTTGGTTAGGGGGTTGGGCTTGAAGTTTAGGCGGATTCAGAGGATCTCTGCAAGAAATCAGCCGTAGGGCATGGGCTTGGATTAGAAGTTTTTCTAAGCCTGACCAATCTGAGGCTTCAATCAAGGTGATCAGTTGATCCAGGCTATGGCGGTAGGCATGGAGCGATCGCAACAATTCTGTCTGGTTATATTCCGCCATCATGCAGCCCAATTCCGAGTTGCCACCGCCTACCCGGCTGGTGTCACGAAAGCCTGAGCTAGCCAAAGCCTGAGCTAGTTTGACGATCTCGGGGTCTGACTCACTCAAACAGGCAGTGATCAAGCTGGCACTCACCATCTTGGGTAGGTGAGAAATCCAAGCCACTGCTCGATCATGCATGGTTGCCGAGCACTGATAGAGGCAACAGTCTAGGCTGCTGACCAGTTCACTGACTGTCTGAGTTACCTCGACGGGTGTGCTAGCCGTGGGGGTAAGGACATAGGGATTACCTGCAAACAAATAGGGTTGGGCGGCATAGATGCCTGTCTCCTCACTGCCCGCCATGGGATGACCGCCCAAGAAGCGAGGCCAGAGTGGATCGAGGGCCTTCACCACAGAGCCTTTGACAGAGCCAACATCCGTCAGAATAGTCTGAGTTGACAGATGGGGAATCAGTTGGGTGACGATGGCAGCAATGGCCCCTAAGGGGGTACAGATAAACACCAGCTCCGCCTCGGCTAGACTTGCCAAATCTGGGCTAGCTTGACTGACGGCACCTAGGGCAACTGCCTGCTCACAGGTCTGTCTGAGTCGACTGACCCCTAGTACCTGATGGCCTAGTCGCTGGAGATCAAACCCGAGGGAGCCACCGATTAATCCTAAGCCCACAATGCCAATTTTCATCGGGCCTTAAGATCCTAGACCCAGGAACTCAATCTGCGGCAGCAGGGGATCGCGAACCATGCCAATCCCTTGATATTGCCACCGCTCTAACAGCCTTTGCAGTTGTGATTGGTTTACAGTCTCCACCACAAATTGTGCAGTGGCAGCTTGGGCATGGGTATTCAAATAACTGAGGGCGTCATAATGCTCGGCAAAGACCAGCAAATAACCCTGGGAGGCCGATTCAGGATGAGCTGCCAGGTAGTTGCCATTGGTTGTAGAGCGTAGAGTATGGTAGAGGGAAAGGCCCATGGGCTTAATTCATAGTGTTGAGCTTAATGCGCGGATCGACGATGGCTAGAAGAATATCAGCCAATAGATTGCCGATAATTAGCATCACAGCACCCATCATCAAGCCCGCCATCACCAGATATAAATCTTGAGACTGCACGGCCTTGAGCAGTAGTTGCCCCAGCCCTGGCCAGTTAAAGAAAAATTCGGCAATAAATGCGCCCCCTAACAGACTGGAAAATTCAAAACCTAGCAGGGTGATCAGAGGATTGACGGCATTGCGGAGGGCATGAACATAAATAACACGGCCTTCGGGCAGCCCCTTGGCCCGAGCTGTTTGGATGTAGTTTTGGCGCAAAACATCTAATAAATTACCGCGAGTAATCCGCTGCAATCCGGCAAAGCCAGTGATGCTGAGGGCTACTGTGGGTAAAATCATATGCCAGAGCACATCTAAAATTTTTCCTAACCAAGAGAGATCAGCATGATCGATACTGGTCATATTGCCGACGGGGAAGAAGGGGCTACTCTGGGCCAGGAATAGCAGGAGTAAGGCTGAGACAAAACTGGGGAAGCCTTGGCCAATATAACTAATGACCCGCAAAATGCGATCGCTCCAGCCATTTTGGTTCACGGCTCCAATAATACCCAAGGGAATGGCAATGCCCCAGTTGATCACCAAGGAAGCCAAGGCTAATAACAAAGTATTGGGCACCCGCTCCCAAATCAAGGCTGTGACAGGACGTTGGTAGGTAAAACTTTCCCCAAAATCCCCCCGCAACACCTGGGTGAGCCAGGCCCAATATTGCTTGATTAAGGATCGATCCTTTTGCCAAAATTGCACGGATTGATCGGCATTGACTAGCGCCAATTCCCCACCATCCTGATCAAAGGCGATCGCTAATAAAGGAGCCTGTTTAGCTGTTGCGCTGGTCAAGGCTGCTCCATCCTCCAGTTGCCATAGCTGGGCTTGGTTATTTTACTGAGGGTGGCAAAGATTTCTCGGTCAGGGCTAAAGAGAACCTTTGTAATCGGCAGGGTTTGTCCTTGCAGTTCTGCTAGGGGGCGCTGGCGGATCTGCTTGCCCTCTAGATTCCACTCCGTCAGGGTTTGATCATTGGTGACGGTATAGAGATAGATGCCAGTGGCATCAGACTTTGCAAATTGTAGGGCCGTCACCGTTCCTTTCCCTGGCAAGGTTTTTAGTAATTTACCATCGGTCTGCCAGAGGCGGACCTCTTGGTCCTTGCTGCCCGAAGCGAGGGTTTTGCCATCGGCACTGAAGGCCATTGCTGTGATCGGCCCTTGATGCCCCTTGAGGGTTTGCAGTAATTTACCCTCTTTGTTCCAAATGCGCAGGGTTTGATCTTGACTACCAGAAACAATCAATTGGCCATCGGGGCTGAGGGCCATTGCTGTGATCGGCCCTTGATGCCCCTCTAAGGTTTTAGCAAGGCTGCCCTCTTTGTTCCAAATTCGCACAGCCTTGTCCAGATTCCCCACCACTAGGGTTTCCCCATCGGCGCTAATCGCCAGGGCGGTTACCGGAGTATCGGAGGTTTTGAGGCTGGTGACCAAGCGGCTATCTTGCCAGGTTTTGTCAAGGCCAAACTCCTCCCGCAGTTCGGTGAGGCGTTGCTGAGACATTTGCGGATTATTTTTGAAGGCGTCTAGGTAGTCGCCGGGGGCTAAATCCACAATATAAAAGGTGAGGATAGAGGCCAAAAAGAGCGTTAACAGTCCTTGAAAGAGACGCTTGACAGAATAGGCCAAGAGATCATTGCCTAGGAATAGGCGGATAATCCGCATCAACTTCTGCAGTTGCTGAAAACCGGAAGACAATTGCTCAGAGGTCATATCACTGGGCTACCTTGGACAAGGGATAGAATAGAAAGCTGCGATCGCACCCGATCTTGAACAGAAGGATCTCTACAGAGGGGTGATCAATACGGGTCCCCCTTGTTAGTACTCTACCAAGACATTAATGTCACATTCTGGTAACTTTTGACGACCAGCCAGTCCACTTAGCTCCACTAAAAAGCCAAAACCCACTAAAGTACAGGCCAAGGGCTCAATCAGCTTAGCTGTAGCAGCAGCGGTTCCCCCCGTCGCTAACAAGTCATCCACAATTAACAACCGGCTGCCCTGAGGACAGGCATCTTGGTGGATCTCTAGGCGATCAGTGCCATATTCTAGCTCATAGTCTTGACCATGGACCGCCCCTGGTAACTTCCCTGGTTTGCGCACAGGCACAAAGCCAGCCCCGAGGTTATAGGCTAAGGGGGTCCCAAATAAAAATCCCCGCGACTCTATGCCCAACACATAATCAATGGACTGTTCAGCAAAGATCTCTGTAAACCGATCAATCACATAGCGCAGACCCTCAGGATTTTGTAATAAGGTAGTGATGTCTCGAAATAGGATGCCGGACTTGGGAAAGTCAGGAATATCCCGAATGAGCGACTTGAGATCCATAAAGTTATCCTTGGCAAGAGGTGTGTTGAATTATAGAACCAGCTCAGGCTGCCCTTGCAAGGCAAAGGCGGAAGACGGTACGTCAGAAATCGTACACTAATGTGGTGAACAATCTAGACGCTCAGGCACCAAGATGGCTAAATTACAGTCGTTAGTACCGCCTTGTTGTGAGGAAATTTTTTCCCTAGACGCATTATTCAGGGATAAGGACGGGCAGCCTAGATTAGGGTGTAGCCAGTTAAGGCTCGCTCTAGACCCTGGAAACAACCTCTATAAGTTTTTGTCGTAATGGAATCCCCATGGAAGTCGATAGCACCCCTGAAAAATTGATTGTTCCCATTTTTAAGAGTTTGCCCGATCCTAATGTCCCTGCACAGGTCTGCCCGCGGCGGTCTAGGATTCAGTTGGATTTTATGTTACTGGCCATTGAAGCGCTAGATCTCTATGCTTCGGAGTTAATGCTGCTGAGTATTAATGAGCTGAATTTACAGGCCATTATTTCTGATCGGGTGGTTTTTTGGCAATGTCGCAATACGAATCCGCTGCGCCGGTCTCATCAACGCCAACCCCTTGGTGTTGATCAGGCCAAGGCCCTCGTTGCTATTGGTTGCCATGTGGCTCGTCGCCAAACCGCTCAAATTCGCCAGTTGTTGATGGTGCAAAAGCAACTCGCGGCTCAGCAATTAACCCCAGATCATCATGCCCAATTGGCCCAATATCTAGAGCGGTTCCGTCGCCATTTCCGGAGCCGGATGAACCCTCAACGTACTGCTATCGCAGCCTACCAGGACAATGACAAGCTCAATCAACTGGCTCTCAACTTACTAGAGCAAGTGCTGTTTTGTACTGGAACTGCCGGAATGGAGCGCTTTTGGTCTAGTCTGTTTGATGGAGAAGTCGCCTAACTGATATGACCATTCAACGCCAATTTCATCTGCCGAACTGTAAGCTAAATCTAGAAGGACTCAGCCAATCTGGGGTGAGCTCAGCTCAGATCGGTGCTTCCATGGACGTGCTACTGCGCTGTGAATGCCAGTTCGGGGATTTGCAGCAGCCCTTAGTGGGTGGCATCGATTTGCTGAAGGGCTTAGTGAAAGCCACTAACCTCTGTACTCAAGCTTGGATGAGTGGTGTTGCCCACCGCCGCCTCCATCAACTCAATAAAGATCCTGAGGTGGTGCAACTGCAAGCCACAGCGGCAGATCACTTTGAGCTGATCATTCCTGTGAAGCTTTTGACGATTGATGATAATGGCGAGGAGTCGGTAAGGGTTCATCTGACCACCCTAGAGCTATTTGACTTGGTGGAAGCTTTGGATCAGTTACTCGCGGATCAACAAACCTTGCCTAATCTTTCCCTGGCAGTGCGTCCTCTGTCTCGACGAGAAGCAGCTTCTGGTCAGGGTCTGAAGCGGTCCGGTTCGGCTATCTTAGGGCTGCCTAGTGCTTGCGATCTCAGCCTCTGCCCTCTATTGGCTGCCCATTCCCAAGGCCAGTCCACCCCCCACCGATCCACCCCAGGCCACAGAAG
>JAAUUW010000153.1 GCA_012030735.1 Acaryochloridaceae cyanobacterium SU_2_1 | reverse complement strand
ATGAATAACTCCTTATTCGGGTTTCAACCTCCACCTGAGTGCATTTCTAGCAAGGGATTGGCCTTGCAAAACACCCGAAATCTCAGATGTGTGAAGTGATGAACAGCCTTTAAAAATAGCACAAGAGTTTAGAGGTCTTATAAATTTGTGAGTGAGTACAGCTCAAGCGGAGGGACAAGAGCTCAGAGCGGCTAAAACTTTTGCGATGAAAATCTTAGCAATGTTGCCGAAGGGAGGGATTTAGGGGCATTGCTCTGTGGATGATTGGGCTCTCAATATAAATTGATGTTAAGTTGAGGCGCCTCTCTGGGTTTACTAAAACAAGGGCAGTAGATGGGAGCAGTCTCTCCGGTTAGGCTGGGGGGATAGCGACAATCAGTGAGGTAAACCTTGACACAGCTACAGCATTTGGCGATCTCACCTGCTCAGTTCACCGATCAAATTATTGCACTCAACCGGGAACAACAACATTATCTGCAGACGGTTATGAGGTTGAAAAAAGGCGATCGCTTTATTGCCATCAATGGTTTAGGCCAAGCTTGGCTGACAGAACTGCAAAACAACAGTCTTGCTAAGCTTTTGCAACCCCTGACCCTAGACACTGAATTAGCCATGCCGGTGGTTTTGATGGCTGCCCCGCCCAAGGGTAATCAGTTTGATGCAGTTGTGCGAGCTAGCACTGAGATGGGCATTACGCATCTCATCCCCCTCTTGAGTGAGCGAACCTTGCTAAAGCCAAGCCTGCAAAGGATTGAACGATGGCGACGCATTGCCACTGAAGCAGCGGAACATCAGGACGGCAACTCATCCCCCGAATTAGCGATCCAATCTCCTTTGTGGAGGCCTGTGAGTCTTCTGGGGGGAGATGGAGATCAAGATCTTCCCTGGCAAAAATATATTTGTACCCTCAACCGGCCCTGTCCTAGTTTATGGACTTGTCTCACCCAAAGGGCAGATGTATCAGCGGTTGCAGTCATGGTGGGACCCGAAGGAGGCTGGACCGCTCCAGAGGTGGATCAGGCCCAAGCTCTAGGGTGTCAACCGGTGTCCTTAGGGCATCGGACCTTAAGAGCAGTGACCGCTGCTTGTCATGCCCTGTCTCTGGTGATTGCTCATCAAGACGCCTTGCCCAGTTAAAATTGTTGACCTTAGCCCCAGGGGATAAATTGTTGTGATTCCAGAAATTGCAGTAGCCCTCGATCGTCAAGATTTCGAGATGGCCCTCCAACTGATTAAAGCCTTACCCACGGATCACCCTTGGGGGAGACTTTATCAAGGCCAGCTCTATGAAGCCCAAGAGTTGTGGGAAAAAGCTGATAGTCTCTATCGGCAGCTCTTGCGCCAAGAATATGGGCCTGGAATTGCCAAGGCGGCCCGTCAAGGATTGCAGCGGTTGCAGGATCGTCAGCAGGCCCTCCGGCAGCAAAAACTATCGGAGGCGATGGATCAACCTGGACAAAATCAGCTCGGTGTTTTGGTCCTAGAGCCATTATCACCGGAGGAAAAAGCGGAGGTTGTTCCTCAGTTTGCCCAGGTGATGCAGATTGATCCCTATACGGCTCGTCTGTTAATACCCAGTCGAGGGTGGCGGTTATATCGTGTTGGCCCCATTGGGGAATTAACAGTTTATGGCCAGGAGCTACAAAGGGTTGGTGTGCCATGTTTCTGGACAACGCTTGCCCAGGTAAAAGCACTCCAAGTGTATCCTGCGTCTTATTTTAAAGCCTTGGGGAATTTAGCTGAAGTGGTGGTGCAATGTTCTGATCCCCAGACTAAGTTGCAGCAGCCTCAAGACTTTAGTTTCGCGTGGTCAGATGTTGCTCACCGAGTAGAGGGCTTAGTCCCTATTTTTGAAGAAGTGGTTGATCTTGATCCACGAGGGAAGCTGAAGCGTAAAGAACAGATCCAAGATCATGCTCAGTTCTGTGATCTGCATTTACCGAAACAGGGCTGTATTTTGCGATTTTACGATGCTGTCTATCAGTTTAGGCAAGGGGTTCCCTTAACGACGGCAGAGGAAGAGACCTCTTGGGCTAACTGGCGAGCCTTGCGAACGCTCCTCGACCAATATTTGCCCAAAATACCCAGTTGGTCTGAGTTTACTCCCTTTGCTGAGACGGCAGTTGAGCAGATGGAGCTTCTGGGGGAATTTGAATCCTACATCAATCTATTCCGCCGAGAAGATAGCAAATGGGATCAAGCCTTTCATTTGTACAGCAGTCTAGCAATGCTCAAGCCTTAGGTCTAAAGTTTTTAATTTTAAGGTGGTGTCGAAGGCTTTTTTACGTTTTACTGATAGGGAGTCTAACTCAGTAAGGATTCTGGATGCCCAATATTCAGTAGATGGTGGCTTGCCAAACTTAAAACTTGGCCGGATGAGTCTGCAGCGTGGTCCTGCTTAACCGATGGAGCTCTGTTTCATAACCGAGTAGTGGGTGGCAGGCTCTTTGTGATGAGCCCAAGACTTATTTTTTTGCCCTATCTATATGACTCCTTTGAGTTGTGCGGGTATCAGGGTCATTAATCGTTGCCTATCTAACTTGGAGTGGCCCATGAATGCTCCCGTTTCCAATTGTCCTGTACCCCTTGAACAACAGCCACTTCATGAATACCAAAGCCTACAGGAGTCCTGTTTTTTCGGTGGGCGACCTTAGACACTCAGGCTTATCTAAAACAGGGGTTGAGGCTGGCGAGTTTATTTAGTCTTTTGGTTGCGCCCTTGGTTGCCACGAGTTTTCCGGTGGCTGAATTTCTGGGCCAGTTTATTTTGACCTTGGCGATTGTGGTGACTGGGATGCTTTTGTTACTGGTGGTGCGTTTATTTTTGGGATGGTCCTATGTTTGCGATCGCCTCCTGCGCGAAAAAATCTTCTACGAAGAAACGGGCTGGTATGACGGTCAATATTGGACCAAGCCCGCGGAAGATCTGGTCCGAGAGCAATTAATTGGAACCTATGAAGTTCAGCCTATTCTCAAACGGTTGCGCGGGAGTCTCCTGCTGTTAGGCGTCAGCTTGTTAGTAGAAACGGGGGCTTGGCTATCCCTATTACCCCATTAAATCGGCGTGACATCGATTAAACATGTATTTACCCCCTTGAGATCAGATGCTAAAGTCTTACCCATGACTATTGCAAAGCGCCATCAAACTGCTCCATTAGAAGTCCAGTTACTCCGAGAAGGGATTGTTGAATCCTGTCATCAAGCCCAAGCCGTTGTTTGTGATGCCCGAGGTCGGGTTCTTTCAACTGCTGGCAACCCAGAGGATGCCTATTTTATTCGGTCTGCCTTGAAGCCTTTTCAGGCTTTAACTGTAGTGGGGACCAGTACTATGGAGCATTTTAATCTCAACGATCGAGATTTAGCGGTAATCTGTAGCTCTCACCAAGGCACCTTAGCCCAGGTTCGACAGGTTTTTAATATTCTCTGGTACTGCGATATTGATCCCAAGACCTTGCAATGCCCAACCCCGGAAGGGTTAGACAGTCCACTGCAACATAATTGCTCTGGCAAGCATGCTGGGATGTTGGCAGTCTGTAAACACCAACAATGGCCTCTATCGACCTATATGGATCCCAGTCACCCGATCCAAATCGCTATTTTGAATCAAATGGCTGATTTATTAAGGATGCCAGCTGCGGAATTTATTGGTGTTCATGATGATTGCGGTGTGCCCACTTATTTGCTGCAATTGGAGCAAATTGCCACGCTGTATGCACAAATCAGCGCTGGCGATAATTTGAACATGGAACGGGTGGTGAGAGCCATTATCCATCATCCAGAGTTAGTGGCAGGAACTGGGGAATTTGATACGGACTTAATGACCCTTTCGGCAGGCGAGTTGGTGAGTAAATCGGGGGCAGAGGGAGTGCAATGTGTGGGACGTGTTGGCCAAGGCTTAGGTTTGGCGATTAAGGTAGCAGATGGTGCTAAACGAGCCAAATATGCGACAGCTATTCATTTGCTACGGAGTTTAGGTTGGTTGAGTCCCGGACATGCTGATACGTTGGCTGATCGCTATGTTACTTTGAGTGAGTTTAAGCGGATTGAGGTGAATGGCGAACTAACCATGCTCTAAGGCATGGTGCTCTGTTCTCTCTCTTAGGTTTGTTTAGGTGAGATGTTCTTCGATAGCAGCGACGAGCGATCGCAACAGTCAGTCACCAAATCTATCTGACAAGCCTCTACCATCACCCGCATCAGGGGTTCTGTACCTGAGGCACGCACTAAAATACGGCCTTGATCTCCCAGCTCCTGCGTTGCTTGATCCAGGACGCGCTGGAGCGGATCACAATTTTGCCACTGACGGCGGCGTTCAGGATCTTCGACGCGAATATTCTTGAGTAATTGAGGATAGAGTTGAAAACTGTCGTCTACTAAAGCCGATAATGTTCTTCCTGATTGGCGCAGGATTGCCGTTACATGGAGCGCTGTCAACAAACCATCTCCACTAATACCGTAGTGAGGACAGAGGATATGCCCTGACTGTTCTCCGCCAAGCATAGAGCCATGTTGGAGCATTTGAGCATGGACATATTGATCGCCAACATTCGTGCGAAGTAGCTTCCCTCCTTGAGCTTGCCAGGCGCGCTCAAAGCCCAAATTAGACATCACCGTGGCCACAATTAAGTCATTAGGTAACTGCTGCTGCGTCGCTAAGGTTGTGCCCCAGAGATAGAGAATATAATCCCCATCCACCGTTCGACCTTGCGAATCCACGGCCAAGACCCGATCAGCATCTCCATCAAAGCCAAAACCAATATCTGCGCTATGGAGCTGCACCGCCGCTTTGAGAGAGTCTAAATGAGTAGAGCCACAGTTGACATTAATCCGATCACCATCGGGTTGATCATGCAAACAAATGACCTCTGCACCCATCTTGGCAAATATAGCAGGCGCCAATTGAGTCGCAGCCCCCCAAGCCAAATCCAGTACTACCCGCAGTCCCCGAAAATCCATTGCCTGCAAGGGAGCTTGCAATCCCTCAACGTAGGCTTGCGTTAGCTCTGGACGGGAATAATGATGCCCCCATCTAGGGGCTTCAGTTTCTTGATGCTCGCCCTGGAGGCGTTCCTCAATTCGACGTTGGGTTGGGGGTTGCAGCTTACTGCCATCAGCATTAAAAAACTTGATACCATTATCCGCTGGCGGATTATGACTGGCGGAAATCATCACCCCACCCAGCGCATCTGTGTGATGGGCGAGATAAGCAACCGCAGGAGTTGGGCATAGGCCCAGATTCCATACATCTACGCCCGCAGCAGTTAATCCAGCCGAGAGAGCCATGGCTAGCATATCGCTAGAGTTGCGAGAATCTTGACCAAGAATAAATGGCCCCTGTTGATTCGCAAGGCTTCTCAGCTCCTGACCCGCGCAATAACCCACTCGAAGGGCTAGATCAGGGGTGAGTTGATCGCCGACCTTGCCACGGATGCCATCGGTGCCAAACCGAACTGGTGTGTAAGCCGCTGCGCTAGAGAGAGTTAAGGGTGAGGACCCTTCATCTTTAGAGGGCTTACTGATAAAGGTCGGAATAGAATTAGAAAGTACCATAGAGAGATTCAAGTCACTTCACATCGATTGTTTGTGAATCCAAGGTCTTGGGAACTTCTAAACTTGAAAACTACAACCTCAAAAACCCCAGAAATCTGATATTTCTTAGCAGGTATCTTGGACGTTGGCGATCTTAACACTTAGGATAGAAACATAGCATGGTCTGATGGAAATTGCTTTAAAGCCTGCATTCTCGGCTTCTTTAGACGCTATTTGGTTAATAGAGCTGATTTGAGCAATATTTATCCCTGCACTATCCTTGATGAGCCTTTTTTTGTCCCATATCCTTAGCAATCTCTCTCTAAACTCAAACTCATGGCACCTTCTAATCCTCGATTGAAGTCATCCTTTGGATATCAGAGTGCTGGACGCAAGGTGGGAGAAGGTAGCCGGAATGTCATCTTAGTCGGCTTTATTACCCTGTTATTGTTTGGAACCTTAGTCCCTCGCTTAGGTTTTTTGCAACTTGTGCAAGGTAACCTTAATCGTCAGCGAGCTGATGAAAATCGTGTTCGATTAATTCCTAAGCGAGCTGAACGCGGTAAAATCCTAGACCGCAAAGGGCGAGTGTTAGCGAATAGCACTTACACCTATTCAGTGTTTGTATGGCCGATTGTCCTAAAAAGGCAACATGGCCTACCACCCTTAAGGTATTGTCTACTGTCCTTGATCTGCCTCCGGCTGAAATTCAAGAGCGAGTTAAAACAGAAGGTCAAGACTCAACGGCTTTAGTGCGAGTGGCTCAGGGACTAAGCTTTGCGCAAGTAGTGGCTCTGTCTGAGCGTAGTAGTGAGATTGAGGGGGTCGAAATTGATAAGGAAGCGATTCGCTACTATCCCCATGGTGAACTTGCATCCCAAGTGATTGGCTATATTGGGGAAATCACGGATGAAGAGTTAAAAAAAAGACAAAAGTAAGATCTACCGCTTGGGAGATGTGGTGGGTCAGTTGGGGATTGAATTTTCCTATGAGCGAGAGCTGAAGGGAGAATGGGGCGGCAATCTCGACATCCGAGACGTGGCGCCCGGCAACCGCATTCTACTGCCCATCTATCACGAGGGGGCGCTATTCTACCTAGGCGATGTCCACGCCAGCCAAGGCGACACCGAGTTCACCGGCACCGCCGCCGAAACGAAAGCAACGGTGCGCCTAAAATTGGAGGTAGTGAAGCAGAAGCGCACCCCGTGGATGCGCATCGAGAAGCCCGACTCCATCGTGTCGGTGTTCGCGGTCAAACCGCTGGA
>JAAUUW010000019.1 GCA_012030735.1 Acaryochloridaceae cyanobacterium SU_2_1 | reverse complement strand
TTTTCTGCCACCCTGTCTGCATCCTCATGTCCTCCAAGCTCAGGTTTCGCTCATCGTAGCTGAATATGGACTAACTGCTTAGAACCTCCATCTGGCAATGCCTCCATGACTTAACGTGAAAAGTCAGATTCACGACCAAGGACTGATTGTTTAGGATCTCTTCAACTGGAGGCTAGTCCATGGTAAGACTTTTACCCAAGACTCAATTTATTTTCCAGACCCCCAAGCCATTGCAATCCGTCATTCAATGCCTTGAGGCCCAAGTGGAGGCACCCAAACAATGGCGATGGGTTTTTAACTCTACCTCTGCTCTCTATGAGGGGTCTATCTCAGAAACTGGTTTTACCATCCGCCGACTGGTCACCAATCGGCGCAACTCCTTCGTCCCTAACATAACAGGTTGCTTTCAAACCGCTTCAGGGGGAACCCAAGTCAAGATCACGATGCAGCTAGACCCTTGGGTTTCCACCTTTCTAGGGTCTTGGTCTCTCATTTGGTACAGTGGCTGCCTGCTAATCTGGTTCACCCAGGCCATGACGTCTGACCTATTCTTGGTCTTTGTCGGGTTACCCCTTTTTATGTTTGTGGCTTTTTGGCTGGCCTTCTGGCTAGAGGTGGAGCGCAGTCGTGCTGATCTGATGCAAATGCTCTTGGAGCGAATACCTGAGTCAAGGCAGAAAAAACGGTTCCTGCTCCGATTTCTCTTCGGGAGCCTCATCCTGCTCAGTAATATCTTTGTTTTGGGGGTGTTCATGAATAATCGGTTTTCTGGGGGGCTGCCGCCTTGGCAAGGCCTCCCAGAAAGGCTGCCAGCTGCGCCGGTGAAACCTGAGTTCTAGAGGGTATGTCACACATAGTAACTCTGGGTAGAAAACTCTGAGTTTTATCCTGACTAGGCTGCCCCTTCAAAGCTGTCTTTGATGAAAGAGATCTGTCCCCTCACATCAACTTTATCCAGATTTTTGATCTAAACCCTTGCGGATCATGTTCATCGCTTCATAAGTTTTCAATGTTTGCCTTGCTCTGTTCAACGATCCAAAACCGATGCCAGGATTAAAGTCTGGAAGGATTCAAAGCCTGGAAGGATCTTTTGGAGACCAGATCAGTGAGTGAGGCCCAAGTTCTCACTCACTCGTTGATAGTCTGGATAGTACTTAATCCATGATCTTTAGGGCTTGCAGAATTTGATCATCCATCGAGAAATCTATATCGATGCGATCGCGTCCCTGAGCCAAATAATCTTTTTGGAAAGAATCTTGCAGACCTGTCACTAAGTCAAACTGAGGCTGCCATTTCAGATCGGCTTGAGCCTTTTGAATATCTGCGAAAAAATGCTGCCCCCTCAGAGGGAAAGCCTTGCGTTTACCAAAATCAAAGGATTTGGGGTTGTAATGAACCAGTTGAACTTGGTCAGCCCTTTGACCCGCCGCTACCGCACAAGCCTTAGCGAGGCCATCAAAGGTGACATAACGGTCGCCACTGATATTGTAAATCTGGCCCAGGGCAGCTGGATTCCCTAGAACTGAGGCCATGGCATGGGCCAGATCTTGAACATGACCCAACTGAGTGATATGCCCGCCATCACTGGGGATGGGAATTGGCCGATGCCGGACAATTCGATCAAAAACCAGGCCTCTAAGTCATTGTAATTTTGAGGGCCATAGATATAAGTGGGGCGAATTGATGTAAAAGGTAGCCCCTGAGCAGTTAAATAGGCTTCGGTTTCAGCCTTACCCAAATGTCGGCTCTTGGGATCCGTTGGATCGGTTTCTCGATGGGGGAGTTGATCCGATTTGAGGTACACTCCGGCTGAACTCATATAGACAAAATGTTGCAGGCGATCCTTAAAGAGTTCGGCTAAGGGCTGACTGTCTGCAAGCTGGCGACCATTGTTATCAAAAATGGCATCAAACTCTTCTTGGGCAAGTTGCGATCGCAGCTGGTCAGGATCGGTGCGATCTCCTTTAATCTGCTTTAACCCAGGTACAGGTGCGGGTTGATTGCCGCGATTAAATAACACCACCTCATGGCCCTGATCTACCAAAATTCGAGTCAGGTAGATGCCAATAAATCGAGTGCCTCCCATGATTAAAACGCGCATATTCTGTCTTAACTCCAGACTCGACAACTCAGGCTAAACGCATATAGGGGCAAACCCTAGTGGTTATCGTGACATGAAACTGCCCAGTCGCAGAGATTTTTAGTCGTTACAAAACGTAATTTATAGCAACAGGATATCCCTATACTGCCCCTGCCATCCTTCTCGCACCAGTTTCTGGATAGGTCTAATTCATCTAATTTGGACGAGATACGCGCAAACTATTGCTTAATCCACCTCAACTCGCTAATTTATGAAGGCGATGCAACTTCAACTTCAATATTCTGCGTGATCTATGGTTAAGAGTTACCTAAGTTCAACCCTTTTTCTCTGCACTTTAGGCGGAGTCCTCGGTGCAGGATATAGTCAGGCACTGCAAACCCAATCCTTAATTGTTGGGCAACAGACACCTGTTGTTGCACCCACCACAACCCCCAGCCCTCCTCCTGCAGCACCCCCAACCCAGCCTGTCTTGGCTCCGGCTACCCCTAAATCACCCGCCGCACCAAGTCAACCCAGCCCCTCGCCTAAACCTGGAACGACCGGGGTAACCCCAGGCACCCCTGCAACCACTACTCCGCCCACTGCAACTCCCATTAACGCTCCTGCGCCTCCTACCCCCCCATCAGCACCCGCGAGTCCGCCTAGCACATCAGGATCGACCTCAACCACCCCTCAGCCCGTCACTCAGCCCCCAGCTACGCAGCCCGTCACGCAACCGTCTCCAAGTCAGCCAAAAACCTTGCCCGCAGGGGCCAGTCCTCAAGCACCAGCCACTCAGCCGCCCACGGGTCAGTCCCCAAGCATTCAACCGCCGCCGGCTACACCTCAGCCTCCAGCCACCCAAACCAAACCAAGTCCGCCCACGGCAAAGCCCATAGCCCCTAAACCAACAACAGCCAAACCCACACCAGCTAAGACAACCCAACCCAAAGCAGTAGTCGGTAATCGCTCTCAAGCAACGCTGCGGTTGCAAGAAGGCATTAGTAAATACACAAAGAAGGACTTTCAAGGGGCCGTCGGTCATTATACTCAGGCCATCCAGCTTGATCCTGGCTATGGGATTGCCTATGTCAATCGAGCCTATGCCCATATCGCGTTGAAGAACTACCCCACTGCAATCTCAGACTATACCAAGGCCATTCAACTCCAGCCGGCCAACGTCAATTTAACCCAACTCTATTTAAATCGAGGTTTGGCCTCAGCAGCGACGAATAACTATACCGCTGCTATTAACGATTACAATCAGGTGCTGCAGAAAGAGCCGAAGCACAAAGAGGCGCTCTTAAATCGAGGCCGTGCCCAGGCAGCCCTCAACAACCATGCTGCCGCAGTTGCAGATTTCAATGGTGTGATCCAAGCTGATCCGGGTTCCGCATCGGCTTATTTTAATCGGGCTATTGCCCATACCAATGTGGGTAACTTTACGGCGGCGATTGCGGATTATAACTCCGTGCTGCAAATTAACCCCAGCTATCCCTCTGCCGCTTATAACCGAGGCATAGCCCAACTCAATCAGGGAAATTCCCAAGCCGCCATTAATGATTTTACAACGGCCCTCCAGCTCGATCCAAGATATGAGGCAGCCTATCAAAATCGCGGCACAGCCTATCTGAGAGCTGGCAATCCTGAAAATGCGATCGCAGATTATAGCCAAGTCATTGCCCTCAATCCGCGTAATTTAGTGGCCTATTACAATCGGGGCGTGGCTCATAACGCAGCTCGCAAAACACAATCCGCCATTGCTGACTTCACAGAAGTTACCAAACTTGATCCTAATTTTGCTGCTGCCTATACGAACCGAGGCAATATCCAGTTTTCTCAAAACAATCGCAGTGCAGCCTTAGAAGATTATGCAGCGGCGATTCGAGTCGACCCCAATAATGCGATCGCCTATCACAATCGTGGCTTGCTGCACCGTGTCTCAGGCGACAAGGCTGCGGCCATTACCGACTATCAAAAAGCCTCAGAGCTTTACCAGCAACAGGGACAAACCACCGCGGCCCAAGGCTTGCAAACAGAAATTAAGGAATTGCAATCACAAGTTAGCCAACCCTCTGGTAAACCCTAAGCCTCGTTCCTTGGGGAATTTATAGATCCCTCACTCTTTCAGCAAGCCCCGCAATTCTGTAAGCTGGTGAAGTATGCTCACTTTCGCTGGCTGAATAAGCACCCTTTGCTCTATGTCTGTGTCTAGTCCTAGCCGTGTGATTCGGATTGGTTCTCGTAAAAGTCAGCTTGCCCTGGTGCAGACGCACTGGGTGCAAGGGCAACTGCAACAACATTTCCCAGACTGCCAGTTTGATGTAGTCACCATGTCCACTCAAGGTGACAATATCTTAGATGTAGCCCTCGCCAAAATTGGAGACAAAGGGCTATTTACCAAAGAATTAGAGCTATCCATGCTCCGTCAAGAGACAGATCTAGCTGTTCACTCCCTCAAGGATTTACCCACCAATTTACCCGAGGGATTAACCCTAGGCGCTGTGACTGAACGAGCTGATCCAGCCGATGCCCTTGTGGTCCATGCCGATTTTAAGTCCTATCAAATTGAGACCTTACCCCCAGGCAGCGTGATTGGCACCTCTTCACTGCGGCGTTTGGCCCAACTGCGCTATCACTACCCCCACCTAGAATTCAAGGATATTCGCGGCAACCTCAATACCCGTCTGCAGAAGCTAGATGCAGGGGAATATGACGGCATCATTTTGGCTGTGGCTGGGTTACAACGACTTGGCTTTGGCGATCGCATTCATCAAGTCATCCCGGCTGAGATTTCCCTACATGCGGTGGGTCAAGGAGCCTTGGGGATTGAATGCCGAGAGGGAGATCAAGAGATTCTAGCTTTGATCCATGCCTTAGAACATCCCCTAACAGCCCATCGCTGCCATGCCGAACGCTCCTTTTTGCATGCCCTCGAAGGCGGTTGCCAAGTCCCGATTGGCGTCAATAGCCAGATTGACGGCCAGCAACTGACCTTGACGGGCATGGTGGCTAGCATAGATGGCCAACGTTTACTCAAGGACCAAGTAACCGGCCCCGAGGACCAAGCAGTGGCCTTGGGCCAAGCCTTGGCTGAGAAACTGCGTCAGCAAGGTGCCCAAGAGATTTTGGACGAAATTTTTGCTGAGGTTCGTCCCACCAATCTTTGATACCCTGAGAAAACCAGCCTTGCTCGCTGTAACCATTGACATCCATAGGAGCTAAAGATGTCCAGTCCCTATGTTCTATGTGTGGGCGAAATGCTCTTTGACTGTTTAGCCGACCAATTGGGTCGTGACCTACCAGCCGTTGAGTCCTGGACCCCTTATCCAGGGGGTGCTCCCGCCAATGTCGCCTGCGCCCTGACCAAGTTGGGAACTGCTGCTGGTTTTATCGGTTGCTTGGGCCAGGATGAACCTGGGGACCAATTGGTGCAGATCCTAAGGGCAGCCCAAGTCGATATTACCGGGGTGCAACGGCATCCCCAAGCGCCCACCCGCCAAGTCTATGTGACGCGTAGCCTGGCAGGTGATCGCTGTTTTGCCGGCTTTGGCAAGGGCGATACCCATACCTTTGCCGATACTCAACTAGCGGCCGATCAATTATCTGAAGCCCTGTTTGCTCAGGCTGATTTTTTGGTGCTGGGCACCCTGTCCTTGGCCTATCCCCACTCCGCCGCTGCGGTAGCACGAGCCTTGGAACTGGCCCATCAGCATGATCTGCAAATTTTAATTGATGTCAACTGGAGACCTGTTTTTGGGATGATCCAGACCATGCCCGCCAAATCATTTTACAGACTCTACCTCAAGCCCATTACGTCAAACTGGCCGAGGAAGAAGCCAGTTGGCTATGGGGCACAACCGAGGTCCAAGCTATTTATCAACAACTGGATGGTTGCCAAGCAGTATTGGTAACTGCTGGCAAGCAAGGCTGTCACTATTGCTGGCAAGATATGGTGGGGTATCAACGCAGTTTTGATGTGGAGGTGGTGGATACAACAGGGGCTGGAGATGCCTTTGTTGCAGGGTTTATTCATCAACTACATCAGCATGGCCCCCTAGAACTTGGGGATGGCCTCACCGCTCAGAAAATGATTGCCTATGCCAGTGCGGTCGGCGCTTTAGCGACAACCCAAGCGGGTGCGATCGCAGCCCAACCCACCGCTCTTCAGGTAACAGAGTTTTTAGCTGCTGCTGCGCTAGAGTCTTGAAGAATGATCTGCTAACCATACTAACCATGGCTGACAATAGATAACTTTCCTCAGTTTGCTTAGGACTCAACCCGTCAGATCTCAAATCCTCAGTTCACAGTAAGCTAGTTGAGGCTGTTGATAGCGAAGACAATATGGCAACGATTAATAACCATTACCTTAAACTCAAAGCCGGCTACTTATTTCCTGAAATCGGTCGTCGAGTAGCTGCCTTTGCCGAGGCTCACCCCGAGGCCCCAATTATTAAACTCGGCATTGGCGATGTCACTGAACCCCTCCCCGAAGCCTGTCGCCAAGCCATGACCCAAGCGATTGCTGAGATGGGCGATCGCAATACCTTTAAAGGCTATGGTCCAGAACAAGGCTATGGCTGGCTACGCGAGAAAATTGCCGCACAGGATTTTCAGGCCCGAGGCTGCGCCATCGATGCGAGCGAAATCTTTATCTCCGACGGGTCAAAATGTGATTGCGGCAATATCCTCGACATTTTGGGTGATGACAACAGCATTGCAGTCACCGACCCCGTTTATCCCGTTTATGTAGACACTCATGTGATGGCTGGTCATACCGGTGCCAGTAACGACGCCGGTGAATATGCAGGTTTGACCTATCTGCCCATTAATGCCAGCAACAATTTCACCGCCACAATTCCTACCCAGAAAATCGATCTAATTTATCTTTGTTTTCCCAAATAACCCCACCGGGGCCGTTGCCAGCAAAAGCCATCTTCAAGATTGGGTGAATTATGCCCAAACCCATGGCTCCATCCTTCTCTTTGATGCGGCCTATGAAGCCTTTATCACTGACCCTGAAATCCCTCATTCCATCTACGAAATTTGAGGGCGCCCGAGACTGTGCGATTGAATTTCGATCTTTTTCCAAAAATGCCGGATTTACTGGCACCCGTTGTGCCTTTACCGTTGTCCCCAACACCCTCAAGGGCAAAGCAGCCGACGGCTCTGAGATAGAACTCTGGCCCCTGTGGAATCGGCGACAGGCGACTAAGTTCAATGGGGTATCCTATATTGTCCAACGCGGAGCAGAAGCCGTTTACTCAGCAGACGGTCAGTCTCAAACCCAAGCTTTAATTCGCTTTTATTTAGAGAATGCTCAGATTATCCGAGATCAATTGACCAAAGCCGGATTGCAAGTGTATGGGGGTGTGAATGCGCCCTATGTTTGGGTACAAACTCCCCAGGGTTTATCTAGTTGGGAGTTTTTCGATCAGCTCTTACAAAAAAACTATGTAGTCGGCACACCTGGTTCTGGCTTTGGAGCAGCGGGCGAAGGCTATTTTCGAATTTCAGCCTTTAATAGCCGCGCCAATGTAGAAGAAGCAATGCGCCGCTTGACATCCAATCTATAGCTCAATCGAAAATGCGCTATTCCTTGACAAGGTCTAGACGAGAGCATGGACTGTGCATGGGGCTACCTTGAAAAGTCCCTGCTGTAGCGCTGTATCCCCAATCACCTGGGTGGGCCTCTGGCTCTCTTCTTCGGTTTAGTGACGCTCTAAGATTGTTGAGCTATTCTGGAATTGTCTTTAGGAATCAGTAGGGGCTAGAACCTTTTTATGTTCTGCCCTTGAATTATCGATCTCTAAGGTGCGGGGGGAATTGTACCGCATCCTATGGAGACTCAGTATGGATTGTAGGGTCCGTTTGACCAATCGTGATATCAATCACTTAATTGCTACCTTATATTTACAAACCCACCTAGAAGACGAGACGGCCCTCGCATTAATTGATCAACTCAACAATGAACTCGATTTTTGTCTGGCTGAACATCGCGGTATAGAGGTGAGGCGAACCGAGGACTTTTTGGCAGTGAGACGGCAATTAGCCCGGCAGTTGTATTTTCGCAGTCGGTCTCACAATGGTGATGCCTAAAAATGGCAAGATGAAGAGGCAGGTCAATAGCCGTAGAGGTGAAGACTTTGATCATGGCTGCATCTGTGTGAGGCTCGATGGTGGAGATGGGATTAAAACTTGCGCTTGATCAGGCAATGATTGATGCTGGGTAAGTTGGTGGTCTTTGAGGGCGGCGAAGGGGCGGGTAAAACAACCCAACTCAACCGAGTTCAAGCCTGGCTCTCTAGCAGTGGCTGGTTAGAGCGTATAGAGCAAAATTTGCCCCCAGGCACGCCTACAATCATGGTGACACGAGAGCCAGGCGGTACCTTGCTGGGTAAGACCCTGCGCAAGTTGCTCTTGGATCAAACCACCCTAGGCAATGAGCCCCTGTCCCAGATCGCAGAGTTATTGCTCTATGCGGCGGACCGTGCCCAACATGTGAGCCATTGCCTGAGGCCCCATTTGCAACAGGGAACTTTGGTATTATGCGATCGCTATACTGATTCGACTTTGGCCTATCAGGGCTATGGTCGAGGCTTAGATCTCTCGATCATTGAGCAGCTCAATCAGATTGCCACCCAAGGATTAACCAGCGATCTGACCTTATGGCTCGATCTAGAGGCGGCAGCAGGATTAGCTCGCACCCAAGAGCGAGGACAAGATCCTGAGGTTGATATTGATCGAATGGAGGCAAACGCCATTGCTTTTCACCAGCGGGTTCAATCTGGGTTTCGGACCTTGGCGGAGGATGCACCCGAGCGAGTGATTCGGATTGATGGGCAGCAATCCGAAGAGGCGGTGGCGGAACAGATTCAAGCGGTTTTAGGGCAACGATTACAGATATGGTATCCCCAGCTACCCTAGATCAGCCTTTGCCAATCTGCTGGGTCAATCGATGGCGATTGAGTATCTCAGTGCTGCGATCGCCCAACAGCGAACTGCGCCTGCCTACTTGTTCTCGGGTCCGGCGGGGGTGGGTCGACGGTTAGTGGCAGAGCGGTTTCTCGGGCAGTTGTTATGGCAGGAGGCAGCCGATCCAAGCAAACAACAGCGGCGCCTGAGTAATCATCCCGACTGTCTCTGGATAGGGCCGAGCTATATCCATCAGGGTAAACCCCTCACAGCTCAGCAGCTTCAGGCCCAAGATCTACCCTTGCCCAATAGCCAACCCCAGGTTCGTCTGGTGCAGATTCGGGCGCTGTCTCAATTTCTCAGCCAAGCCCCCTTAGAGGCGACACAGCTTGCGGTGGTGATTGAGGGAGCAGAAACCATGGCCGAGCCTGCTGCCAACGCTCTCCTCAAAACCCTAGAGGAGCCGGGTAATGCCACGGTGATTTTAATCGCACCCAGCGCCGAAGCCTTGTTGCCGACATTGGTATCTCGTTGTCAGCGTATTCCCTTTTACCGACTGACACCGGCAGAGATGGTCTCCATCCTGAAGAGGGTGGGCTATGCTGAGATTATCGATCATCCTCATCTGTTGGAGATGGCCCAGGGCAGTCCAGGATCTGCGATCGCCCATTGGCAGCAATTTCAAGCGATTGCTCCAGAGCTGCTACAGGTAGACTTGACTGCGCTGCAATCACCTCGGGCCTGTCTGGCCCTTGCTCAACAAATTGATCACAGCTTAGAGTTACACAGCCAGCTCTGGTTGCTCGACTATTGGCAGCATCATTGTTGGCAAGGGGAGCAGAATAGTCAAATTTTGCATCCCTTAGAGACAGCCAAGCAGCAGCTTCTTCACCATGCCCAACCTCGCTTGGTCTGGGAAGTTACCCTTTTAACTGTCGCCGATTATATCGGGGCAAATCTATAAACCCTTATTCTCAGCAACATTGTCGAGGGATAGGAGGAAGGGTTAGGGCCGAGTTTCAGCTTGGTCACTTTAATCCGCAGCCAGCCCCAAATCAGTCAATCCTTGGCGCAGGCGGTCCGCTTCTTGGGGATTATCTTGCTGAAGATGGAGGGCAATGGCCCGCTCAAGGGCTGTGCGGCAAAGATTGCTTTTACCTTGCTTATAGAGGGCCACTCCGAGATTTTGGTAAGCATCAGCATAATTAGGTTGATGCTTAATGGCCTGTCGATAGGCTGCGATCGCAGCCTCCAGATCTCCCTGTTCTCGCAGCGTGAGACCCAAGTTGTAATAGGCCAAGGCTAGATCAGGCTGTAGGTCAATTAAGTCTTGGTAGAGCCGACAGGCTGCTGTGAGTTGGCCTTGGGCCTTGAGAAGGTTGGCCCAATTATTGTATGCCCCCAGTTTAAGAATGCTGGGCAGATCTTGATCAAGAGCCTGTTGGTAATGTTGCTCGGCGAAAGCGCTTTCGCCCAGTTGGGTATAGATATTCCCTAAGTGAAAATGTAATTCGTAGGCAACAGAGCTCACCAAGGGCTGAATCTCAAGGCCGCGCTGGAGCAGATCTAATGCCGCCTTCACCTGACCCATGGAGCCATAGAGAGCACCGAGCTTGCTGCATAGATAGGCATCCTGAGGCTGCTGGACAAGGGCAGCCGCCATCATCTTGCAGGCCCGCTGATGTTTATGCTGACGGGCAATAATATCGGCTTGATAGCCCGTATGTTTGAGGGCTATACCCGGCAAGTAGCCGATTTGCCAATGCTGTTCCTGTTGTTGCAGGGCGAGCACAGATTCATCAATCCATTCATGGTAGGGGCGCACAAACTGGATCTGAGGATGGTTGCGAAACAACCGGGACACCATCGAGTAGGGAGATTGAGCAGCGCCCACCTCCTGGCGTAGCAATGTAATAGCCAGGTAATCGGGTTGGGCGATGGCCCCTTGAATCTGCGGAATAATATCCTCCACAAGGGTTTCATCGGCATCAAGCACTAACACCCAATCCGTCTGCACATATTGCAAGGCTTGATTGCGTGCTGCGGCAAAATCATCACACCAGCAATAGTGATAGACTCGCGCGCCAGCCTGAGTTGCGATCGCCACCGTCCCATCCGTCGAACCCGTATCGAGAACGACCATCTCATCCACCAGCGCTTCCACACTGCTTAGGCAATCATGTAGCCGCAGGGCTTCATCTTTGACAATCATGCATAAACTGAGTGTCATAGCAGCCTTGGCCAAGAGAGGCTAAAAAATACTTGTAATTTCTAGGGCTTCTGAGCCACCTTCCTCAAGGGTTTTCATCAATTGTGCAAGTTGAGACCAAACCAAGATTGAACTAATGATGATCACAAAGAACGCCATGGTAAAGCCCAAGGCCCAAGACACAGCAAAGATAGTGAGGGCCGACCCAATAAAAATCAAACTACAGAGGCAAATACCGGCAAAGGGAACCATCAAACGAATCTCTTGAATATCGCTCAAGGGCCGATCAGAGCGGCGATGCACCCATTCATCTGCCTTTTGCTTCAAGGAAATTTCAAAGGCTTTACCACAGGCTAACCCCAAGATCGCAGCCGCAAACACCAAAAAATAAGGGGGCGCGGGAATATTATAAATAGCTGGCAGGGTATACTCCATGGTCACCTCAATAAAGATTTATCTACGTTCATAAATTGTAAAGCCTGATTGAATAGGAATGCATAGGCAATGGGCCACCCTTCCTCAAAAAAGATCGAGAGCACAATCATGACAGAACTCCCCAACTTCAAGCAGGTGCTTGGGACGGACGATTGAGAACGGCTATTCATCTTAATCTTACCCAGCACCTTTCTGTATCGTTGTAATGAAGTCGCTGCAATTAATAGGTGTAAAATGCAATCCTCTGAGCCAGTTAGTATTCGCCAGCTTTCCGCCAGCGACTTAACACTTATGGAGGGCTTATTAGCTATTTTCGGTGAAGCTTTCGACGAAGTTGATACTTATAGTTCGTCTCGCCCCAGCAATGCTTATCTCAAGCGGTTGCTCAGTAGCGATTATGTCATCGCGCTGGCAGCATTAAAAAATGGATTAATAGTCGCAGGTCTAGCCGCTTACGAACTCCAGAAATTCGAACAAGAGCGGAGTGAAATTTATATTTACGATCTTGCTGTTTCAGCAGCACATCGACGCGAAGGTATTGCCACCGCTTTAATCCAGAACTTAAAGAAGATCGCTGTAGCGCGAGCAGCCTCTGTTATTTTCGTCCAGGCTGACATCGAAGATGACCCTGCGATTGCACTCTACACAAAGCTTGGGGCACGGGAAGACGTGCTTCACTTCGATATTGCTGTTACAGTTAGCGATGAGAATGCCTAACAACCCCGGTGTAGCGAAGGGGCGAAATTCGCCTGTATTCGCTGAGATATGCCGCCCTTGATTGGCAACGTCAGACATCTGGGTTCTGTTCTCTAGGTGACTGACTCAATATCACCATCAGAGATATAAAGGAAATCGGTAAATCCATGGATTTTATATTGACTTATTAGGGAGGAAATATGCAGAAATTGGTTCAAGGTATGGCTGGACTTGTCATCATAGCCCTCATCCCCACTGTTGCTCATGCTCATCCTAATCCAATAACGAGTGGGGCTAGTTTTGCTAGCGGTCTACTCCATCCTTTATTTGGATTAGATCACCTGTTAGCAATGGTTAGCGTCGGCATCTTGAGTGCCCAACTAGGTGGCCGTGCCCTGTGGTATGTCCCTGCCCTTTTTGTCTCAGCTATGTTAATGGGGGGCATGTTGGGCATCGCTGGTCTGACTTTGCCCTTGATAGAATTTGGGATTGCTTTTTCTGTTTTTGCTCTCGGGACATCCATTATCTTGAGTAAGCATATTGCCCCAGGTTTTGTGATCCTGTATGTTGCCATTTTTGGCCTCTGTCATGGCTATGCTCATGGTGCAGAAATGCCCAATACCGCTCATTCATGGCTATATGCCCTAGGTTTTGTCATCGCGACTACCGCGATGCATCTTACAGGGATAGGGATTGAGGTGATTTCAAAGCGCATCCCTCAAGGGACGCTACTTCTTCGTATTGCTGGGGCTGCGATCGCAGGTACTGGCCTACACTTCATCATGAGTCTTTAGAGCCATGCCTATCAGAGCATTGCGCTGGTCATTTTAAAATCACTAGATTCCCTAAAAGACAGAGCCGCCTCTTGAGTGAAGAATCTGATGGTCAACAACAAGGGCTCTGATGGTCAACATCAGAGCCCTTAGTCACTTGTTCAGTCTTTAGAATTAAGGCGCTAAGGCGTTCCCTCGCATCAGACTACCCAGAGTTTTAGCAGTAATCTTCATTTGCTTCAGGGGATTCATGGGCACAACGGTTTTGTACAGATAGCTATCAAAAGTCATCTGTTGCACATCCTCGTCAGCACACATTTCTACAAAGGCCTCGCGAGTGGCATCGGTACGATAAAACAGCCGTTGCAGGATGTCTAAGACCATATAGGTCATGCCATATTTCTTATCCCATCGCTTCAGATAGACCTTGAGGTCTGCTTCGGTGGGGATGCGTTCACCATTATTAGAGAACTCTACAATGGCTTCTGCGCACATCCGAGCTGACTTGGCGGCAAAGTAAATACCTTCACCAGAGGATTTGGTCACAGTTCCAGCAGCATCACCCACAAGAGCGACCCGACCGACCACACGACGAGGCCGTGGATGCTCTGGGATAGGATGAGCTTCGACTTTGATGATTTCACCACCAACAAGGCGATGAGCAGCGCGGGCACGAATTCCAGCCTGTAATTTTTTAATGTCCGCTTGATTCACCTTCATGGTGCCGGTGCCGACCGCCACATGATCGTACTTGGGGAAAACCCAAGCATAAAAATCAGTAGAAACATCATCACCCACATACATTTCGGCGCGGTCTTGGTAGTATTCCATATATTTATCGGGAATACGAATCCGCTCTTGAAAGGCGATCGCATAGTTATAATCGCCCGCCTTAATCTCCTTGGCAATTCGAGAGTTGGCACCATCGGCACCAATCACCAAATCAACCTCAAGGGTTTTCATTACCCCTTCTGGATGGCCGTCAGACAAATCAGCGTAGTGAATTGTATAGGGCTGATTTTCTCCCCGAGGGAACTCTAGTTTATTGACTGTGCCATTGATCAGCTTAGCGCCAAGCTTGGCAGCGCGATCGCGCATGAACCCATCCAAGATCTCTCGGCGGCACATGCCAATATACTCACCCTCATTCTTGATAAAAATATCAACCTCAACATTAGAAGGAGAAATCATTCTCATCTTTCTAACTTGTCGGTCAATAATCGACAAAGGCAAATCAAACTCATCCACCATACACAGAGGGATTGCCCCGCCACAAGGCTTGGCATTATCTAACTTGCGCTCAAACAAATAGGTCTCGATACCAGCCTTTACCAGCGTCTCTGCCGCAGAGGAACCGGCTGGCCCTGACCCAACAACTGCTACTCGAAGTGCCAAGGAAGATTCTCCCAAACTCTATACAGCATACGACGAGCATCGTAGCATGGGGATCTGGATCTCCCCCCCTCTTCAGCCCCACAGGGCCTCAACTTGAAACAGACCTTAACGAATTCGTTACAGAGATTCACAATCAATTTCGGCAGATCTCGGTATGGCATTTAACAGACAACCACATCAAATTCTTTATAAATTGGATAAGGCCTAGTCAATTTGTTAGGCAAAGGGATAAACCCCGTAATACAATTGCGCCAGTAAACCTCTTCTCAAGCGGTAGCCTACCTGAGAACCTACCGGCACTGACGAGAGGCAAAGCCTGCAATTTTGTGTTTTGAGACAGTTTATTGCAAAATATTAAGAACGGTTAGCTGCGGAGAACTGCATTCACAATGGAAAACCCCCTTCAAAAATTCAAAAAAGACTTACAAAATATCGCCAAAGCAGGTGGTCGACTCTTAAGCATCGAGGTGCCGGAAAACGAAGAGAAGCCGATTATAGCTGAGCCTGTAGCAGCCCCATCTCCATCCAAAACTCCAGAGAAAACGGAGGCAGTGGCCAGAAAAGTAGCGAAGGATGGTATTCCCGTTAACCTCTATCGCCCCAAAGATCCCTTCGTGGGCAAATGTTTATCCAACGAAGAGCTAGTCCGCAAGGGTGGGGAAGGCACTGTCCGGCATTTAGTCTTTGACTTATCGGGTGGAGATCTCCATTACGTAGAGGGACAGAGCATTGGCATCATCCCCGCCGGCACAGATGATGCGGGCAAGCCCCATAAGTTGAGGCTATATTCCATTGCCTCCACCCGGCATGGCGATCATCTTGATGACAAAACCGTTTCCCTTTGCGTTCGCCAGTTGGTATACAAGCATCCAGATACCGGTGTCGAAGTGGAAGGGGTTTGCTCTACCTATCTTTGCAACATGGAGCCTGGTAGTGAGGTTAAAATCACTGGGCCTGTGGGCAAAGAAATGCTCCTGCCTGATGATCCCAACGCCAATATCATCATGATGGCAACGGGGACAGGGATTGCGCCCTTCCGCGCCTATCTATGGCGGATGTTCAAGGAAAAACATGAAAACTACCAATTCAAAGGCTTGGCTTGGCTCTTTTTTGGCGTGGCTTACACGCCGAATATTCTATACAAAGCAGAGTTAGAAGACCTCCAGCGCCAATTTCCCGATAACTTCCGGTTGACCTATGCCATTAGCCGTGAACAAAAGAATGTTGATGGCGGTAAAATGTATATTCAAAGCCGGATTGCAGAGAATGCTGACAAATTATGGGAATTGGTCCAAAAGGACAATACCCATACCTATATTTGTGGTTTGAAGGGTATGGAAGGAGGCATTGATGAGGGTATGTCCTCTGCTGCCGCCAAACATGGCGTCGATTGGTCAGACTATCAGCGAGGGCTTAAAAAAGACCATCGTTGGCATGTAGAAACCTACTAAGGAGGTCAACCTCTGATCACATCTTGAGTCAGAGCAGGAGGGAGACCGTAGAGGTGCAAACCGCGTCGAGTTTCAACCCTGATTTTTAGTGGTTCATCGTGAGATCTTGTCTGTAAGGTCTCACGTTGTTCTTCTCAATCCCTGACCTTCGCATCGGTTCAGTCCTATGGAATTTAAAGCATGATTGTTTCCCCCCCCTCCTTAAGCTGGAAGTCGATTATTCGACAATTTGAGTCGGTGGTGGGGCGACGGTGGGTGCTGGAGGCCCCAGAGGATTTAGCGGTTTATGAATGTGATGGCCTGGCGAGTTATCGACAGCGTCCTCGCTTGGTGGTCTTGCCTGACAACACAGACCAAGTGTCCGCAGTGGTGAAGATTTGCGATCGCAACCAAATCCCCTTTGTGGCCAGGGGATCGGGCACAGGCTTATCCGGTGGGGCCTTGCCAACCGAAGACTGCGTCTTGATTGTCACGACTCGGATGACTCGGATTTTAGAGGTAGACCTAGAGAACTATGCGGTGGTGGTACAGCCCGGTGTAATCAATAGCGATGTCACTAAAGCAGTGGCAGAGGCTGGTTTTTACTATGCCCCCGATCCGTCAAGTCAAAGTATCTGCTCTATTGGTGGCAATATTGCTGAAAACTCGGGCGGGGTCCATTGCCTGAAGTATGGGGTCACCACAAACCATGTCTTGGGGATGAAAATGGTCCTTCCCAATGGCGAAGTGATGGATTTTGGCGGCAAGGTCGTGGATCTGCCCGGTTACGATTTGACGGGGCTGTTTGTCGGCTCCGAGGGCACCTTAGGCATTGCCACGGAAATTACCCTACGGGTCATTAAGTCAGCAGAGGCGATCGCAGTCCTGTTAGCCGACTTTGCCACCATTAATGCGGCAGGAACAACGGTGGCCGATATTATTGCCGCCGGGATTATTCCAGCAGGCATGGAGATTATGGATAATCTCAGCATTAATGCCGTTGAAGATGTGGTCCGAAACAACTGCTATCCCCGTGATGCTGGCGCTATTTTATTGGTTGAGCTGGATGGTTCCCAGGTGGAGGTCAGGGAAAGTAGCGATCAGGTCCAGGCCCTCTGCCGCCAAAATGGTGCTGGCCAGATCAAAACTGCCACCACTGTCGAGGACCGCGCCAACCTATGGCGCGGTCGCAAAGCTGCCTTTGCCGCAGCGGGGAGGATGAGTTCCAATTACTTTGTCCAAGATGGCGTGATTCCGCGCAGCAAGCTGTCAGAGGTTTTAGACAAAATCAAGAGCCTCAGCGAGCAATTTGGCTATCCCATTGCTAATGTTTTCCATGCCGGAGATGGCAATTTACATCCTTTAATTCTCTACGATGAATCTCAGCCAGGCGCCCTAGAGAAGGTTGAAGAACTCGGCGGCGAAATTTTGAAGTGCTGTGTACAGGCTGGTGGGAGCATTTCTGGGGAGCATGGCATTGGTGCAGATAAGCGGTGCTTTATGCCAGAGATGTTTTCACCTGCAGACTTAGAAACCATGCAATGGGTGCGTCAGGTTTTTAATCCCAAAGAACTGGCTAATCCTGGTAAAATTTTTCCGACCCCCCGTACCTGTGGTGAGGCGGCCCATAGTCATCTCTATCTGGAGGATAATCCGGATATACCGTTGTTTTAGGGTCTTTTTTAGCATTCTCCCTCACCTATGCTGCCAGATAAAGAACGTGCCCCCCGAAATCAGACCATTACCCTGAATAGCCAAGAACAAAGGAAATATAAAAAAAGGCTATTACAACTGGATCAACCCGTTGAATTGCCAGATATTCTCAACCGGACGATTCACCAGGATTTGTTTGAGGTGATAGACTTCTTGCCCAAACAAACCATTGATTTGCTCTTTATTGACCCCCCTTACAATCTCAATAAAACCTTTAACACCCATCGGTTCAAGAAGCAGCCCTTGGCCGATTACGCAAATTGGTTAGATCGTTGTTTAGCCAAATTGGCAGGGCTTTTAAAACCCACAGCCTCGCTTTATATTTGCTCAGATTGGCAATCTTCTGCGGCTGTTTTTGAGGCGATTAAGGATCGGTTTCAAATTTGTAATCGGATTACTTGGGAGCGAGAAAAGGGGCGGGGGGCGCGTAGTAACTGGAAGAACTCGGCGGAGGATATTTGGTTCTGCACCGTTTCTGATACTTATACCTTTAATGTCGAAGCCGTGAAGCTGAAGCGCAAAGTTATAGCGCCCTATCAGCTAAACGGTAATCCGAAGGATTGGCATCGGACCGCAAAGGGGAACTACCGCCTCACCCATCCCTCTAATCTATGGACAGATTTAACGATCCCCTTCTGGTCAATGCCAGAGAATACAGATCATCCAACTCAGAAACCAGAGAAGTTAGTGGCCAAAATTATCCTGGCCAGTTCTAATCCTGGGGATGTTGTGTTTGATCCGTTCTTAGGGTCAGGAACAACCTCTGTGGTCGCTCAGAAATTAGGTCGGCAATATTTTGGCGTAGAACAGGATGAAGTCTATGCCTGCTTGGCGGAAAAACGCTTGGACATTGCGAAGCTAAAGCCGCTGATTCAAGGCTACTCCGAAGGCGTATTTTGGGAAAGAAATAGTCTCAAGGAACAGGTCCGCTCCCCAGGCGATCAAGGGCTGAGCCAGCCGGCAAAGAGCAATGATCAAGAGCTGAGTGGGGACTGATTCTCTTGGTTTCCTGCCTGGGATTTTAGGGGATCTCTTACAATGAATGAGGGCTGTATTTTTTAGCCGTTTTTAAGCCAAGATTGATAATCACTAGCAGGAGTTTTAGCGTGTCTGATGTGACTCAAATAGCTGCGATCGCAACTGCCAAGGCCCAGCAGCTCGGGATCCACAAATTTGATCTGAGTGGATCTGCTGTGGATGAAGCGAGTGTTCAAGTGGATCAAGGCGAAGCAAAGCAGGTCAAGGCTTCTACCCGTTCTAGTGTAATGGTTCGTGTTTGGAATGAAGCCAATACCGTCGGTGTTGCGAGTACCAGTGACGTGGATGAGTTGGGCCTAGAACTGGCCTTAAAAATGGCCCAAGAAGCGAGCGCCTTTGGTGCGCTGGAACATGGCTCCGATTTTAGTCCGGCAGCGACCGCGCCCATAGAGGAGCTACCGGTGAATCCGACATCGCCCGCTGAGATTTCGACATTGATTGAGAACCTGATTGACACAGAGGCCAAGTTATTAGAAGCCCATCCAGCCATTGTTGGTGTTCCTTACAATGGTCTAGCCCAACGAGATGCTCAGCGATTCTATCTCAATAGCGAGGGTGCCTTGCGCCAAGAGGCCCGCTCTTCCACATCTGTTTATCTCTATAGTAAAACCGAAGAAGAGGGTAAGCGCCCACGCAGTGCTGGGGCCTATCGAGTTAGCCATGATCTCGCTGGCTTAGACCTAGAAGGATGCTGGAAAGAGGCCGCAGAAAAAACAATTAGCCATCTGAATTACCAAAAAATCACCTCTGGCAAATATCGCGTTATCTTGTCGGCGGAGGCTTTTCTGAGTCTGCTGGGTGCCTTCTCTAATTTGTTTAATGCGCAAAGCGTTTTAGATAACCGCAGTTTATCGACCAGGGAGTCGATTGGGGATGCGATCGCTCCCCCCTCCTATCTATCGCCGATGATGCTCTCCATCCTGACAATATTAGTAAAACCACCTTTGACGGTGAAGGCACGCCCACCCGGCGAACGGTGCTGATTGAGAAGGGCATTCTGCAAGGATTTCTGCATAGCTCAGGGACGGCCAAACGACTTAATGCCGAGCCGACGGGGCATGCTAACCTGGGGGCAAAGGTAACGGTGGGACCACATTTTTACCATGTGTTTGCGGGGGAAACCCCAGGCGAGACTTATCGGCTAAAAGAGGCCGAAAATGTGATTTTGATCGACGACGTGCAAGCATTGCATGCTGGAGTGCAAGCATTGCAAGGGTCCTTCTCTTTGCCCTTTGATGGCTGGTTAGTCAACAAGGGTGAGCGGATCAGCATTGAATCGGCAACGGTTGCTGGCGATTTCCGAGAATTACTCAAGGCTATCTTGTATGTGGAACCAGAGGTGGAGTTAACCCCTGGGGGTATCTGTCCCCGAATTTGGGTGGAGGGCCTATCAATTACGGGTGAATAGCCATCAGAGGGCTAGATCTGAGCATATTCTCTAGTTGATTTATGGAGTTGTTGTACCAATAGGCTACTGTTCAGAATAAGGTTCTTCACCCTGCCGTTTAAGATAAAAACGGCTAAGAACCACTGTATCGCCCAAAACGACCCAGCATTGGCGGTAAACACCGTATCCAGCCGCCCGGGCTAAGGTTTCGATCAGATCAGCCTTGGATGGCCGCATAAAATTTGGTAAAGCTTATCCCATTGGGCTATGGCCTGATCTCGGCAGGAGCGATGCAGATTCCCTTCCTTCTAGGAGTTTCATCACATAGTCAACATCGTAGTGATGCGGGGCACACATCAACATACTGTGATCGCATTCCTCGTTTCCAAAGCCAGTCTGATCTCGCGACTGATGCTCAACAAAATGCCCGACCACATCGAAGCAGCCTGCACCAAACTAGATTTAAATTTGCTGCCTCATCGTCACTCAACCTTCACCACTGACTGCTCATGTCTAGACTGGAGCAACCCCTACAAACATATCGCTGGGGTCTATTTTATTTTTAACCGCCGAATTAGGCCAAGATCCGGTTTTGCTATTTGAACTACAAGGACTCTCTAGAGATGACCTACAAAAAGAGCTAGCCAAGCCTCCCCTCGGCCAAGCACTGTCTGCTGAACTCACCGTCCAGCAAACAAAACTCCAACCCAACCCACCTAATACACCCAGCCCAACACCACTCAAGCACTAGCAATTGACCCGCTCAAAAACTTCTGGCAAGGAGAACAGCGGCTCCCTCAATCCCTTGACCTCTCCCCCTCAACAGGGGTATCTGGACTGTTAGTCACAACCCAAGGAGACTTCCCTGCTTTTTGACCGAAGGATCAGTCTTTTTTAGCAGTGATAGAAGAGTTCTATGATCGGGTGAGAGACAAGAGTTCTGCGGTAATTTAGTGCTTCCTCTTCGAGAAAAGCTCTACCCAAAGGTGAATATGAACTCTGAGTTGGTTAGTATAGTCTGGTGACTGGCACTCCTTCCCCTCTATGCTGTTTCCTTGAGGTCTTATCCCATGCAAACTCCTACTATTGACATTGGTATCTCAGAGATAGACCGTCAACAGATTTCCGAAGGACTATCTCGTCTTTTAGCTGACACCTATACCCTGTACCTTAAAACTCACAACTTTCATTGGAACGTTACAGGACCCATGTTCCAAACCTTACATCTGATGTTTGAAGAACAGTATACAGAGTTAGCTCTAGCTGTAGATATGCTAGCTGAGCGTATTCGCACCTTAGGATTTCCTGCCCCAGGCTCCTATCAGGCTTACAGCAAACTCACCTCCATCCAAGAAGCAACCGGTGTACCCGGTGCAGAAGAGATGATTCTGGAGTTAATTACAGGACAAGAGGCCGTTGTTCGCACGGCTCGATCAATTTTTCCGCTAGCAGATCAAGCTCATGACGAACCGACTGCCGACCTGCTCACCCAACGGATGCAAATCCACGAAAAGACCGCTTGGATGCTGCGCAGCTTATTAAAGTAACCCCATAATCAACCTTTAAACTCAAAGCAGTTCAAACCCCCTGGAGCATAAAAATAATACAGGATATCGAGTTTTATGCTCCTTAAGCCTCCCAATCGGGGCATGACTGCATCTGAGCACCATAGGGATGCATCGCACAGACAAAGAAGGTATCTCCATACATCTGCCCGTGATAATGGGAGCAACCCATGCAGACCGGCTGCTGATCTAACCAAGGGTTAATCCGTTGGGCCAAGGGTTGAGTCCATTCCGTTAAGGACTGATCAAGATCGAGAAAGACCGTGACAACGGGGGCAAGGGCTAGATCCAAAACTTCCTCTAGCTCAATCGTCGCTTTATCCAACCCGAGGCCCAGTTGATCCAAAAACTCCTCTGTTTGTTGAGCCGTCTGCTCAAACATTCTCCAGATTTCTTCTTCCTTTGGCCACCAGTCCATATTGTCTTACCTTCCTCAAAATCGAGGCTGAATCAAGACCTGCCCAGATATTCACCTAGACCTTTAGACATTTCCATCTAGGGCATGTCCTCATCTTGCAAGCGGCGCAGTTCATCCTGGAGTTCATCCACTTGGCGATGCAGATCATCTGTATCTGTCCCCTCTAGATCCTCATCACCGCCGATCAATTCGATGCGTTGGGGCTGATCGGGATAACTCACCTCTTCTACTGAAACTTGGGCCGGTTTTTGAGTCACACCGCTCACCCAAAGATTGGCTTCCTCTGCGGTTAACTCACCCCGCCGAATCATTTCGTCAGCGAGTTTTTGAGCCCGATCTTGAATTTCGGCAACTTTGCTGCCCGCTTGCTCTCCAGCGTAGGAGGCCACCCCGACACCGAGATAAAATGCTTTTTTAACTAAATCTGGCAAGTCGTTCATAATCCAGCTCTTCGTAATCAAAACTTGCTGGGCAAGGAGTAAGTAGGGGCTATGGATGCTAGCGCTAAGCTGGGCTATCGTGAAAGCCCGTCCTCATGACTTGGCGATTGGTCTGCCCAAGGTTTGCCGATCTGTTTTAGACAAAAGTGACCCGGAGTCCACGCCTATCATAAGCATCCCGTATTGCTGCTACCTTCCGGTCCTGACAAGGTTAAGGCGTTATAATCGCATGGATCCGAGCTTTTCTAAGTCTAGCACCGTTATTTCAAATCAGTTTATTTAAAATCAAAAAGGACATCAACGACTGGCCGTGTTTCGTCTCGATGCCCTTTTGATTTGTTCGCTCCTCACACCAGGATTATATATTCATTTTGTTGCAATTGTCATCGTTATCTAGCAAGTGACCAATATTTCCGAGATTTTACCCCGTTTCTTGGGATTGGAGTTAATGGCGCGGGCAGCTTGAATCCTATGAATTGTAAAATCTTTATATAGCTGCTGAGTGAGTTCACAATCAGAGTTAGAGAGCATGACCTGCACACCTCGCTTGGCCAGGGTTGCAAATACAGCCGCTAATCGCTCTTGGTCCTCAGCTGTAAATGCGCCTCGAGAGTAGGTGGTAAAGTCACTGGTTGCGCTCAGGGATGATAAGGCGGATCGAAGTAGACAAAATCTTGGACCGAGAGAGCGTGCTCTAAAATGTACTCAAAGGGCTGCTGCTGAATTTGGATAGACTGCAAAGCCCTTGAAGCAGCTTGTAACAATACCCCATCGCAAATTTTTGGATTTTTATAGCGACCCATGGGTACATTAAACTCACCCTTGGCGTTTTCACGATAGAGGCCATTAAAACAAGTTCGATTCAAGTAAATGAGACGAGCTGCCCGCTCGACGGGGTTGGGAAAGGTTTGAGCGCGCAGCTGATAGTAATAAGTTTGGCAATGCTGGCGTTGATGAAGTTCAAGTAGCTCAATCACGGCTGGCAAGCCATCGCGAATGCAGGTATAGACATTGACTAATTCGGGGTTGATATCCGATAAAATTGCCTGGCTCGGGCATAAATGAAAGAAGACTGCGCCGCCCCCTAAGAAGGGTTCGTAATAAGTTTGATAGCGGCCAGGAAAATGGGGGATATATTGCGACAATACACGGCCTTTGCCACCCGCCCATTTCAGAAAGGGACGGGCGGTGACAGGGGATCGACTTTGCGAAGACATCGGCTTTGCCATCACCTGGCTGTCCGATCTGTAGCTGACAGAGAAGACCCAAACTTTGCGTTAAGATCGAAACTGGCAATGGATGGGAACAAAGGTAAAATCATTAAGCTATTATGCTGGACTTCATTAAAAACTTCTCTCGTTATCCTAAATATTTGATTGCAATTGTTTTAGGAATTTTTTGGAATTTGATTAAGCCCATGAAGGGGTTTTTGCAAAATCCATTGACGGCATTGGCGTTGCTGGGTCTGCTCGCTGGTGGAACAATGTTTCTCACCCTAACACTCAGTGCTATGTTAGGACTGACTAGCTTGGAATAGACCTTGGCAAGGTAGTCCATGTTGTCTGCGGGTGCTGAATAAGGGATAAAGGATGAATTGCAATGGCTACAGGACGAAGAGTTTCCCGAGTGGCTGCGCTCATTAAGCGAGAGGTCAGTCAAATGTTAATCCAAGGGATTAAGGATGATCGAGTGGGCTCTGGCTTGATCAGCGTCACGGCAGTCGATCTATCTGGAGATCTTCAGCATGCCAAGATTTTTGTCAGTATTTACGGTACTGAGGCAGCAAAGGCAGAGACAATTGCAGGGCTAGAGTCGGCAACGGGCTATGTCCGTAAGCAATTGGGTCAGAGACTCCAGCTACGACGTACGCCAGAAGTCATTTTTTGCGAAGATCATTCCTTTGATGAAGGGGCGCGGGTCTTGTCTCTGCTCGACAAGCTCAATCATGATCATCCACAGAAGTCCTCTCAGTCCTTAGATCCCCAGAGGGTGGGATCTGCTGAAGGGGACAGTTAGTCTAAGCCGGTGACCTCTAATTATCCGATGGAATCCTCCTTGTCAAGGCATCGTCAACGATTTCCAGCCTTGGCAAATAAACTCTATTTTAACTATGGCGGGCAGGGGCCTCTGCCTGAGCCTGCTTTGTCAGCGATCCAGTCAGCCTATGAGCAGATGCAGTTCCTGGGGCCCTTTACAGGGGGTGCCTTAACCTGGATGGCAGAGCAGGTGGAGCAAGCTCGAACTGCGATCGCGATCGCGCTCCAAGTCTCTCCCCTAACCATTACCCTGACAGAATCTGTCTCGACGGGGTGCAATATTGTTCTCTGGGGCTTAATTGGCAGCCGGGCGATCATATTCTCCTCTCTGACTGTGAGCATCCCGGTATCGTGGCCACGGCTCAACAGCTTACTCACCGCTTTGGTGTGGAAGTCTCCACCTTTCCACTCTTGGCTGCCCTCCAAGCAGGGAATCCGATCCCAACAATGCTAGAGCAGTTACGTCCCCAGACAAAGCTAATGGTAATCAGCCATATTCTTTGGAATACAGGCCAGCTGTTGCCCCTGACAGCTATGGCTCAGGCCTGTCGGCAACAGGCAGCCCAGGTGAAAATTTTGGTCGATGCCGCGCAATCCGTAGGGGTCTTACCCCTGGGCCTAGAGGATCTAGGGATTGATTTCTATGCCTTTACGGGTCATAAATGGTGGTGTGGACCGGATGGCTTAGGCGGGCTGTATGTGCGGCCTAGTGCCTTACCAGACCTAGAGCCGACCTTTGTTGGCTGGCGAGCCATTGAAATGGATTCCAAGGGCCAGCCCACGGGCTGGAAGCCTGATGGTCGCCGTTATGAGGTGGCGACATCGGCTTTTCCGCTGTTTGGAGGCTTGAGGGATGCGATCGCAATTCATCAGCAATGGGGAACTGATCAAGAGCGCTATCAACGGATCTTGAGCTTGAGCCGCCTCCTCTGGCAGCAACTGCAAGCCCTACCCCAGGTTAACTGCCTCCTGGATACCGCTCCCGAATCAGGGTTAGTGGCTTTTCAAATTCAGGGGTGTCAGAATCACCGCTCCTTGGTCCAGCAGTTAGAAAATCGCCAAGTGATGGTGCGCCTGATTGCTGATCCCAACTGCGTCAGGGCTTCTGTCCATTACCTCACCCTAGAAACTGAGATAGATCAGTTAGTCAAGGCCATTGCCGAAGCACTCTAGTGCCACTATTCCACCGTTACAGGAAAAAGAAAGCTTTGCCGGTTTTCTCGCCTCCAAGGATGCTTACTTCTCTCAGGATCCGCAGATCAAAGCTAGGAGAAAATCCTGTCGCACAGGCCCTATCGGCATAAAAACAACCGCTGAGCAGCGCGGGTAACCGCTACATATAGCAGTTGATTACGCTCTCGAATATTACGGTTGCGCTGCACATCGGGCAGATCCACAAACACATTCTCGAAGGTCGATCCCTGAGCCTTATGGATGGTCAAGGCATAGCTATAGTTTAAATTGGCAAATCGTTGCTGTTTCAATTGCCAAAAGTCCTGCCATTGTTTTCCGGCAGCCAAGCGCGCCAACTCTCGCTGAAATCGTTGTTGTTCTGTTTCATGCAACACCAACACCTCGGCAGTGGTAGTATCTGTCTCTACGGATAATTGCCATACCCGCCAGCCGGACCATTCTTTCTCCTTGGCCGCTTCTACCCAGCATTCAGCAGAGGTTTGGATTAAAATCTCTTCCTCGCGTCGAAACACCGGATTCATGGCAATCAGTCGTTCACCGGGCATAAATCGTCCCACCTCGGGGCCAAAAATCGCATCACGAATTTGTCGGTTCAGCGCTATAACCCGTTTGTTGGTATAAGCCAAAGCCCTCACATAGTCAGGATCTGATTGACTCTTGTCACTTTGAAAGGCCCGCAGTAATTGCTTGAGCCAGTCTGCTTTACCCAAAACGATGGTTCCCTCTGTTCGGTCTGCATTGAGTTGGGTTCGCCAAGCCGGCAAGCGAGGGGCATTTAGGTCACGACGAATGGACTCTGCTAGCACCCCAATGGAGCTGCCATAGCGCACCACCTCCGTCAGCACTGCTTTATTGGCAATCTCCAGAAAAGTTGGGGAAGCGGTTTCATTAATCGGGGGCAGTTGAGCAGCATCACCCACAAAGAGAATTTGACTAGTGAGGTGAAAGGCCATCGCCTCCGTCATGAGTAATTGCCATAGGTTCCGGTTGATCATCGAGCATTCATCCACCACCACCAAGGCAAATTTACCAAAGGAGTTTTCTTGATCCTTGTCGGGGACAAATTCTTGCACACCAGTGTCAGGATCAATCTGGGGCTTGAGACCCAAGAGTTGGCAGCAGGTTAAGCAGTCCACCTTAATGCCCCAATTTTCTACCATCTGGGTCAAAATTTTGGTGGCTTTGTTCGTAAAGGCGCTAAATACAATCGCACGGCGATCGCCGCGCTCGTATAACTCACTAACAAAGGCTTGTAATAAAGTGGTTTTGCCCGTGCCAGCATAGCCTTCTAAAACGAATAGTCGCTCTGGACTATCTAGGAATTGATGGAGCTGCTCTAAGGCAAGTTGTTGATCATGAGTGAGGGTCAGACTAGCGGGAGTCCTAGTCACCATAGACTTGATCCATACTGTCTATAGATATCTCTCCAATCCTAGACCCTTTTAGAGCGATTAACTGACCTGCGATCACGCCTGCAATTCTGTGTAACAGGGTAATTGATCCTGAATCTCTGTCAAACAAGGCAGCGCCGCATCCTTGGCAGATAATAACGGCTCCGTCACGGGCCAGTCAATGGCCAAACTAGGATCATTCCAACGTAGGCCATAGTCATCCTCCGGTCGATAATATTCCGTGCATTTGTACAAAAATTCGGCCCGGTCACTGGTCACCAGAAAACCATGGGCAAATCCAGGCGGAATAAACAATTGCTGATAATTCTCGGCGGATAAATACTCACCGTACCATTGACCAAAGGTGGGCGATCCCAAGCGAATATCGACAGCCACATCAAACACCTCACCCAGAACAACTCTCACCAACTTACCCTGGGGATATTGGCGCTGGAAATGTAGCCCCCTCAAGGTTCCTTGGCTAGAACTGGAATGATTGTCTTGAACAAAGGTATGGCAGAGACCGGCCTCAGCACATTTCTGGGCGTGATAGGACTCTAGAAAAAAACCCCGATCATCGGTGAACACCTGAGGCTCTATTCTTAAAATCCCTTCCAGGGAAGCTGGACGAATTTTCATTCCGTTGCTCCTACCATCTCAATCACTCGCAACAGATATTGGCCATAACTATTGTTTTTCAGTCTCTGACCCAAATACATAACCTGCTCAGTAGAAATAAATCCCATACGATAGGCAACTTCCTCGATACAGGCAATCTTTAAGCCCTGACGTTGTTCAATGGTTTCCACAAAGGCCGTGGCTTGCAACAGACTTTTATGGGTTCCTGTATCTAACCAGGCAACCCCTCGGCCTAGTTTTTCGACCTGCAACTGATTTTGTTGTAAATAGGCCAGATTCACATCTGTAATTTCTAGTTCGCCCCGTGCCGAAGGATACAGATTGGCTGCGATGTCAACCACTTGATTGTCGTAGAAATACAAACCCGTCACCGCATAGTTAGACTTAGGATGTTGCGGTTTTTCCTCGATGCCTGTCACCTGCCCCTGCTGATCAAAGGCAAACACCCCATAGCGCTCTGGGTCATTCACCCAATAACCAAAGACAATGCTGCCTTTATCTAAGGATCGAGCCTGCTGTAATTTATCCGTGAGAGTTTCGCCATAGAAGATATTATCGCCAAGAATCAAGGCTACAGAATCATTGCCAATGAAGGATTTGCCAATGGTAAAGGCTTGAGCTAAACCCTCAGGCTGGGGTTGCTTGACATAGGAAAGTCTTAAACCCAACTGACTGCCATCTCCAAACAGTTCCTCAAAAAATGGTAGGTCACGAGGCGTGGAGATGATCAAGATTTCCTGAATACCAGCCAACATTAAGGTAGACAGGGGGTAATAGATCATCGGCTTGTCATAGACTGGCATCAGTTGCTTACAGAGCACCTGCGTCAGGGGATACAGTCTGCTACCCGAACCGCCAGCCAAAATGATTCCCTTCATGACTCAAGCTTTGACCAGAGCATAGTTAATCCCATGGCTAATTCTTGACTAACATGCTTCATTATACCCATCTAAACCTCTAGACCTAGTAAAGCGTTTAGATCGAGAGTTGATGATCGTTGCCAATCATAGAGATTCTCAATTGCCAAGAACACTAATCAATCCTTAAGAATCAAGGGCTAACAATCCAAGTCGCTGACGTTGATATTGGTTTTGGGTAATCTCTGTACTCCATGATCGGTGATCTAAATACCATTGGACTGTTTTACGCAGGCCAGATTCAATCTTTTCCTGAGGGGACCATCCTAGCTCAAGATGCAGTTTGCGATAATCAATCGCATAGCGCCGATCATGGCCCGGTCGATCGGTGACAAAGGTCATCAACTCAGCATGAGGAATGCGAGAGGCGTGGGGCACTAGCTCATCCAATAGGGCACAGAGAGTCTGCACGAGCCAGAGATTGGTGCGCTCAGCACCGCCTCCAATATTGTAGGTTTCCCCAGGTCGTCCTTGTTCTAGGACAAGATCAATGGCTCGACAATGATCATCGACAAACAGCCAATCGCGAATATTCTGGCCATCCCCGTAGATAGGTAGAGGTTTGCCTTCTAGGGCATTTAAAATGATGAGCGGAATTAGTTTTTCAGGAAACTGGTAAGGGCCATAGTTATTGGAGCAGTTGGTGACTAAGGTGGGCAACCCATAGGTATGGAAATAGGATCGCACCAGATGATCAGAACTTGCTTTGGAAGCTGAATAGGGACTATTAGGGGCATAGGCCGTGGTTTCTGAGAAGGGTGGATCCTCTGGCCCCAGAGAACCAAAACCTCATCTGTTGAGACTTGCAAAACGAAATTGATCTTGCTCAAGGCTAGATAAGGATTGCCAATAGGCACGCACTGCCTCTAGTAAATTAAAGGTGCCAAGAATATTGGTCTGAATAAAGGGATCTGGACCCTCTATGGATCGATCCACATGGGTTTCGGCGGCAAAATTGAGAATCGCCTGGGGACGGTGTTGCTCTAGGAGTTGTGAGAGAAGGATGCGATCGCCAATATCTCCCTGAACAAAAATATGCTTAGGATCCTCTGTAAGCGAAGCAAGGGTTGATAAATGACCCGCATAGGTTAACTTATCTAGGTTGAGGATAATGCCATCCTTAACCTGCCTTTGGTGCAAAACAAAATTTGCACCAATAAAACCTGCCCCACCCGTTACTAAGATTGTCATCCTTCAATCTCTAGAGACTGTAGTCTAGCCTGGAGAATTCAATGTATCTGAGACGTTTCAGCGTTACAGTTTAGAATACCCCGCTCATTCAAAAACCGAATCACCTGCTCCACAGAGTCTTCTAGGGAATCAGTTCCCGTCATGACGGTCACCTCAGCCTGCTCAGGTGGTTCATAGGGCGATGAAATCCCAGTGAAATTTGGAATTTCACCCGATCTAGCCCGCTTATATAAGCCCTTAACATCTCGTTGTTCACAGATATCAAGGCTGGCCTGACAATAGATTTCGATAAAATCCCCCGCTGGCACCAACTGACGCACTCGATCTCGATCAGCCCGAAAGGGCGAAATAAAGGCCGTCAGAGTCGATCATGCCTGCCTCTGTAAACAGTTTGGCCTACCTCCCCCACCCGCCGAATAT
>JAAUUW010000152.1 GCA_012030735.1 Acaryochloridaceae cyanobacterium SU_2_1 | reverse complement strand
TGCCAAGGCTGCCAGCTGAGGTTGCTAAGAGGCTTAAGCTCATCAGCAGTAGAGAAGTATTGCGAGTCAAGGGTTGTAAGAACATGGCAATAGGTTAGAGGTGGACAGCGTTCAATCTATGAAATGTTCAATTGATGAAACAAGGTGAGTGACACCTAAGGGGCTGATGCGAAGTGATGGGCTAGGAATCAATTTGCATGGGGAGATTGAGGGGATTAGGTATGGCTTGAGTTTAACTTAAGATGTTTGCCCATAGATTGAGGATTATGTGAATTCAGTGATCCTGCTCACTGTCTATGGCCAGGCTTCTTTTGTATGATCTGCCACAGGTTCGAGGCAAACGCTCATCAATATCAGGCGCTGATCAATTCAGACCCTCGAAACCAATCAGACCCTTACAGCCTGCATAAGGTTCCAGGATTTGAGCCTGATGATGAATCATTCTTTGTGGATCTTCACACAATGTTTATTTGTATTTGTCGAAGTTTAAAAGCTTTTTGTCGATTCTAGAGTAAGGATGAAGAAATTTAACAGCGGAGTCTGAAGTCGGTAGATGCAGCTATCCAATACGCAGTATGACATTGAAGATCAATTACTCACTATTGGTGATGATAGCTGTGCCTATCCTACCGAGTCTGCCTCAGGGTTAGTGCAATTTGTTTGTACACAGGATCTTTCTGCCGAGGAAGCAGAGGGTTCTCAATTCATCGACTTTCGCCATCAATTTACAGGTCATATGGCTCTGAAGGGCGATTCCCAAACTGTAATGCAATATCTTGATGCTCATCAAGGTTGGTTTTGTCGCTGTGCTCAACCCATGCAAGTTGAGCCTGTTTCCAGTCATGGATATATTCTGTCCTTGGGGCGTTATGGATCCTTTGGTTTTTATGTGGAGCCGCAGATCGGCTTACATCTGTTGCCCCAAGCAGAGGGTGTCTATCGGATTGAGACAATCCCTGTGCCTGAACAGGTTACACCGCCCTATCAAGTAGATTTTCAAGCTGCTTTGCAATTGCTGGATGACTCGCCTAATCAAAGCTCAGAGACTGTGAACCACACCTCTGTGGAGTGGAACTTGGATCTCAAGGTGGCTATTTCTTTCCCTCAGTTTATTCTTCGTTTGCCTAGAAAGGTGATTCAAGGCGCTGGTGATCAGGTTCTTAAGCAGATTGTGCGTCAAATCTCTCATCGCTTGACTCAAAAAGTTCAATCAGATTTTCACGCAACTTACTGTGCTGAGTCTGTTTAGAGTTAACCTGTCGATGCTTAGGCATTAGACCTATTGGGATGCCCTGCTTAGGCGTTTGAAATTCTTGCTTTGATTAGCAATTTGCCTAGGTTGAGAGAGGGGTTCAAATAGAAACTTTCTGACTTATAGAACAGTCAAGGCAGCAGTGGGCTGTCTGGGGGTTAGGTGTTACCCTTGGCCCGGGAGGATCTAGACAGATTACCTAGGGATCAGGGAGACTAAGGTGCGATCACACTCTCCCCATCCAAGACGGAATCCGAGCGATACCCTAAATACTGTTATGTCAATTCTCGACCTATGATTCTGTTTTTGCGTCTGTTACTTGGTTCTAAAGTTCTACGCCTTAGCGGGTTATCCTTATTTTTTTGGGTCTGCACCTTAGGGCCAGCCCTAGCCTTAGAGCTACGAGTAGCCCTCAGTCAGGGCAAAGATCAACTGGTGATCGGTAGTTCTACCGCAGCGAAGGTCGTCGATGGTCAAGGCAAAACCGTGGCAACCCTACCCGCTCTCCAAGGCTTTTTTGCCAAAACAGCGCCAGGTGCAGTGGCCTTTCATGGCCAGAAGGCATGGCAGTTCTTGATTCAGCCTAGCCAGGGAGGATTTGTCTATATTGGCGATCGCTGGTATCGCGGTCAAGTCAGATTGGTGACAACCCAAACTGGCATCACCGCCATCAACGAAGTCAACCTAGAGGACTATTTGGCCAGTGTGGTAGGCAAAGAGATGTATACCAGTTGGCCCTTGGAATCTCTAAAAGCCCAAGCAGTGGCGGCTCGCTCCTTTGCCCTCTTCCGCCGAAACCGCCAGAAAACACCCCTCTATGACCTGGTCAATACCACCAAGGATCAAGTCTATGGAGGAATTGATGGCGAAGCAGAAAGTACGCGCACAGCAGTCAAGGCTACGGCAGGACAAGTCATGACCTATCAAGGCGCAGTCATTGAGGCCTTGTTTCACGCCAATTCCGGTGGCCATACAGAAGATTCCGAGCAGGTCTATAGCAGCGTCATTCCCTACCTCAGAGGGGTGCCTGATTTTGACCAAGAAGCTCCCAACTTCGAATGGTCTACAACCTTCACCGCCGCTCAGCTCAAAAGTCGAATTCCTGGGATTGGCAATATTCGCTCCATAACCGTTCAAGGCAGAACTGCCTACCAGCGAGTCAAAACCGTTAAAATCGTCGGCGATAGTGGATCTAAGGTACTCAGTGGCCGAGAACTGCGCCAAGCCCTCGATCTCAAAAGTACTTTATTCTCAATTGTCCCGCAGGGGAATCCCAGTCAAGCCACGGCCTTTGCCATACAGGGACGGGGCCATGGTCATGGTTTAGGCATGAGCCAATGGGGGGCCTTAGCCTTAGCCAAACAAGGTAAAAACTACCAGCAAATCCTACAGCATTTTTATCGCAACGTGGCCATTCAGACCCTTAACTAAAATCCTGCATAATTAAAGCATCCTCAAGGAAGGCCATCTCCCCTTGCCTATCATGATGTTGATAACCCCCAGGGAAGCTTTGTGAGTCCTAAACCCGACAGAACAGATGATGCTATCCAAAGCCGCAAAGCAGATCATTTGCGGATCTGTTTAGATGATAGTGTTCAATGTCAATGGGTAACGACCGGTTTAGAACAGTATCGATTTACCCATGTCTGCCTGCCCGAGTTGGCCTTATTAGAGGTGCAGACCTCCACCTCCTTTTTAGGAAAATCCCTCGGTGCCCCCTTACTGATCTCTTCGATGACGGGCGGGACTGAGCTTGCCAAAACGATCAATATCCGCTTAGCAAAAGTCGCACAGCAATTCAACATTGCCATGGGGGTCGGTTCTCAGCGAGTGGCCGTTGAACATCCCCAGGTGGCAGATACCTTTGCAGTGCGCTCTCATGCCCCCGATATCCTGTTATTGGCAAATCTGGGTGCTGTACAGCTCAACTATGGCTACACCATCGATCACTGTCAGCAAGTCATTGATCTCTTAGAAGCTGATGCCCTGATTCTCCATCTCAACCCCCTACAAGAATGTATCCAAAGCCGAGGTGATCGGGATTTTCGAGGGCTATTGGCCCGGATCAAAACCCTTTGCCACAACTTGCCTGTGCCTGTGATTGTCAAAGAGGTAGGAAATGGGATTTCAGGCGCAATGGCCATCCCCTTGATTGAAGCTGGGGTGGCTGCTATAGATGTCGCTGGTGCGGGGGGGACATCCTGGGCCAAGGTTGAAGGCGAACGCGCCGAAGATCTACGTCAGCGACGCTTGGGCCAAACCTTTGCCGAATGGGGCTTGCCCACGGCGGAATGTGTCACGAGTATTCGAGGTATGGCCCCGCATATCCCTCTGATTGCCTCGGGAGGGTTAAGAACCGGACTGGATGCTGCCAAGGCAATCGCCTTGGGGGCTAATCTGGTGGGGATGGCCTATCCCTTCCTGAGGGCTGCCCATGAGTCAGAATCGGCCCTAATTACTTTGACGGAGCTATTGATTGCGGAGCTAGAAACGGTCCTGTTTTGCACCGGAAACCGCGATCTACAGGATCTCCAGAAGTCGGATTGTTTACAGCCCCAATAATTTCCCACAGGCTTAGCCCTAACCACTAAGGCTGCGAACTCAGGGAAGGGTTGAGCAGGTCAAATAAATGGTTAATAATGTCTTGGGGATTTTGCAATTGCACAGATTCTTGGGTGGGCAACTGACCATAGGTTGAGTCTTGTTGCTGATTTAACTGCCGCCGCGTGTTGACATAGGTGAGCATCAGATCCTTGTGAACCTTATTGCGATCTACCTCTGGGGCAGCATGGACCTTCACTAAGAGCATCCCATTGCCTTTGTGCTCGATACATTGAACACCAAGCTGTGCTTGAGGATAGAGTTGCTGAACTCGTTTGAGAGCATTGGCAAAGGCGGTCCAATTAACGCCGTTGTGAAAATTAAGATTGATGGTTTCTGAACTGGTCCAGAGCAGTTGTGCCATTTCTCCCGCTAGAAATTTGCCATGGCTAGGCTGTCGATCCTGCTCATGTTTTTTGAGATAAATATGCTCACAAATAGTTTGATCAAATTTAGTGCTGCGATTGAGATGGGTATCTTCAAAGCAGGCGGCTGTGAGATTTGTGGTGGATAAATTCGCTGCCTGCAACTGGCTGCCAGACAAATCAGCCTTGCGCAGATCGGCCCTGCGCAGATCTGCGGCGGTTAAGTTGGTTTCGCTGAGGTTAGCTTTGTTGAGATTGGCTTGAATAAACCGAGTCTTATGGCAATTGGCACCGGAGAGTTGGGCTTCACTCAAGTTGACACCAATCAGTTGGGATTCGCTCAGATCAGCATTGATCAAATCTGTGGCGCTGAGATTGGTGCTGTTGATATCGGCATGGCGGAGATCGACACCCCCGAGTTTGGCACGGCTCAATTGTGCTTTTTCAAGCTTGTCCCTTGGAGATTGGCACCGCGCAGGTTGGCTTCAATCAGAATCACGCCGTTGAGGTTGGCTCCATGTAAATCGGCTTCGATCAGGTTGGCAAAGCTGAGATCAGCTTTGGTGAAATTGACTTCGCTGAGGTTGGCCCTTGAGAGGTCGGCTTCACTGAGGAGGGCACGGTTGAGGTTGGCTGCCTTAAGGTTGGCATCGCTCAAATTGGCTTCTAGCAAAGTTGCTTTAATCATGTGAGCTTTGCGCAGATCCGCTTTGCTGAGGTTGGCCCGACTCAGATCAGCGAAGTTGAGCAGGGCTTCTGTGAGTTTAGACTCGACCAAAAGCGCCTTGTGCAATTTGGTCTCAATTAGGATGGCTTGGGATAAATTGGCAAAGCTTAAATCGACGCCGGTTAAATCGGCTTTGCCTAAATTGGCACCACTGAGTTTGGCCTCACTGAGATAGGCATTGGTTAAATTGGCAATACTGAGGTAGCTGCCGCTCAGATCGGCGTTGGTGAAGTTGGCATGACTGAGATCGGCACTAATCAGATTCGCGCCTCTCAGGTCCCATCCGCTTAAATCGGCATAGCTAAGATCGGGTTGATCGGAGAATTTTTCCTTGCGCCATTCGTTCCAATATTTGACGCCGCGTTTAATCAAGCGAAGATGGGCTGTGTTTGCCACAGGATTTACTTCCTTTGTGATGACTGGATTTGTAAAGTCTCCCCCGACATCAAAGATACATTTGAGAACTGCTGTGATCTGGATGAGTGAACAGCAGTGGTTGCTATGGTCGCGCTGTTACGTTTTGCGCTGAATTATAGCTTTCCTTATGTCCTTAATGCACCTAGAGTAACCTGCCTTTACCCGATTTGGCGAGATCCTGAAGGAAAGCTGTTAATCCTGTCTCCCAGTTTGTCTGGGTATTGAGGGTGGTGACATAGGGTTGCTCCTCGGTGCTAAAGGGTTGGGTATTTTCAATTTGATCCGTTAATAGGGCAGGGGTGGCGTCGGAGATATCTTGCTGGCGAGTTTGGAGACGCGATCGCAATATTTCCACCGGGGCTGTGGCAGTAAAGAATCTGCAAGGGTATCTGCTGAGCTTGGGCTTTTGCCCTCAAATCACTCCGCCAGCAACGCTGATCGTATTTTGCATCTAAGATCACCCGCCAGCCAGCCGCCGCGAGTAATAGACCCAGCTGTGCCAATCGCTCATAAGTCCGTCGGGTCTGGGCGGTGGTATATAAGTCTGGGGACGTTTGATCCAGAGGTATACCGGCCAACTGTTTGCGAATTGCATCGGAGCGTAGATGTAAGGCATGGATCTGCGGAGCGAGCGCTTGGGCCACAGTACTCTTGCCAGAGCCTGACAGCCCTGACATCAAGACAATCTGGCCCAATTGAGGCTGGCAATATTGATAGGCCAGCTGATAGTAGGCTCGGGCCTGTTGACGATGATGAGCTTGCTGTTGGGGAGGAATGCCCTCCGCCTTACTCGTTAAGGCATTGACATTGCCTCGGATTGTAGCCCGCATACTCAAATAAGCGGTCAGCAGTATGGCTCCTTCATAGTCTCCTGTCAATTCTAGATAGGTATTCAGAAGTAGATTCGCCAGATCGACCCGTCCCTGAAACTCCAAATCCATGATCATAAATGCCAGATCATAAATGACATCGATATTGCGGAATTCTGGACAAAACTCAATACAATCGAAGATTTGAATTTGGTCTTGATAGACACAAACATTGTTAAGGTGCAAATCACCATGACATTCGCGAATTTTGCCCTGAGCTTGCCGCTGTTCTAACTGCTGACCATGGGTCTGCCAAAAAGTTTGGATAAAGGTTCGGGTCCCTTGCCATTGCTCAAGGGTCAGGCAATCACCGATAAAGGCTTGGGCAATATTGTCATTGTCTTCTGCAACGGCACAAATCGCCCCTTGACTACCATTGGCCTGAATCTCTGGGCTGGTTGCTGCCTTGGCATGGAACTCAGCAAGAAGCTGGGCCAATGCCTTGATATGCTCTGGGGTCAGCTCTCCCCGTTTAAATAACTGGCTAAATAAATTCTTTTGGCTGAACTGCTGCATTTGCAGTGCATAGTCCACCACCACCCCTGGAGGCTGTGGAGGAGCCTCCCCAGTGATATCGATTGCCTGTCTGGTAAATCGGCACTACTGCCC
>JAAUUW010000018.1 GCA_012030735.1 Acaryochloridaceae cyanobacterium SU_2_1 | reverse complement strand
GCCCCGACCTAAATAGACCAACAACCCCATCACAATGACTAAATTGACAAGATTGGCTTCAAAAATATCTAAATTGAGGCCGTAACCACCAGCCTCACCCATAAGGGGAACCTTAGCAATACCAGCTTCAAAAGCTAGCCTGTGAAACATCGCCATATTAACTATCCTAACTGCGGTGATGGAGGGGCTTAACTTGCCAATGTTGCGCCTAAAAGTTTCTCGAGAATCTGCCGAGCGAGGGTATCAACTTGGCTCTCTAAGGCACTAAAGGCAGATTGTTTCTGCGATTCAAGCTCTTCCTGAGCCTTCATCACCTCAGATTGAACCTGTCGACGGGCTTGGGAAATCTCATCCTGAGCAATCTTTTGGGCCTCAGCTTGGGCTTGAGCAATCACAGACTGAGACTGCTTCTGCGTCGTTGCTAGTTCTTGTTCGTACTGCTCAGCCAAGCGCTTTGCTTGTGCCAATCGTTCTCGAGCTTCGCTATTATTCACTCGAACAAAACCATCGCGCTCGTCAATTGCCTGGGTGAGAGGTTTAAAGAAAACCGCATTCATCACAGCAACCAAAATCAAGAACTGGAGTGCCATCAATGGCAAAGTGCCATCAAAATCGAACATGTCTTTAACTTAGGGATAAAGGGCCAAACTTAGAACAGCCAGGGTTGCTTGCCAGATTTAAACCTTGACACAGACCTGATAAACAGACAGCATCAGCGACGACCTTGAACCAACCAAAACTATTCAGGGACGTCAAAGAACGCCCCCGTTGCAACAGTCGCGTTAAGCAAAAGGATTGGCAAAGAGTAAAACAAGTGCAATCACCAAACCGTAAATAGTCAGGGATTCCATAAACGCTAGACACAACAGCAAGGTGCCACGAATTTTTCCTTCTGCTTCGGGTTGACGGGCGATCCCTTCCACTGCTTTACCAGCAGCATTACCTTGAGCAAGAGCAGGGCCAATTGTAGAGATGCCAATTCCCAGGGCAGCAGCTAACACAGAAGCAGCAGCAACTAACGGATCCATAATGCTTTTTTCCTTATTTTGAAATAACAGAACAACAAGGTAGACCTTAAGGTAGGTCAGGCGTCAAAGTTAAGATGCCTGCGCAATTCACTAATTTCAGGTGATTCTGGTATGCATAGCAGAGCCAGAATCAGACCTATACCGAGGTTAGTGGGCCTCTTCTCCATCCCCATGGCCTTCTAATGCCTCGTGAATATATGCCCCCGCTAAGGTGGCAAACACCAAAGCTTGGATGCCACTAGTAAATAAACCTAGCAACATCACGGGCAAAGGCACAATTAAGGGAACCAGCAACACCAGCACAGCCACCACCAACTCATCCGCCAGGATGTTACCAAATAGACGGAAGCTGAGGGACAAAGGCTTGGTGAAATCTTCAAGAATGGCAATGGGAAGCAAGACAGGAGTCGGCTCAATATACTTGCGAAAGTACCCTAACCCCTTCTTTCTAAACCCAGCATAAAAATAAGCCAAGGAGGTACACAATGCCAAGGCGACAGTTGTGTTGATATCGTTGGTAGGGGCTGCCAGCTCTCCCTCGGGAAGACTAATCAGTTTCCAGGGGAACAGGGCACCCGACCAGTTGGAGACAAAGATAAAGAGGAACAATGTGCCAATAAAGGGCACCCAAGGACGATACTCCTTCTCGCCAATTTGGTTCTTGGTCAAATCGCGTACAAATTCTAGGGCATATTCCATCAGGTTTTGGAGACCGGTGGGAACTCGCTTAATATTGCGAGTTGCCAACACTGAGATGATCACCAGTAAACCAATGACAACCCAAGAGGTGATGAGTACCTGACCATGAACCTTTAAGCCACCCATTTGCCAATATAAATGTTTGCCAACTTCTAAGCTGGCTAAAGGCTTGGAGGAAAAACGAGTCAGAGACTCTAGCAGAAGACTGCTGTGATGCATATGCCCAACCTCGTTGGAACTTCAGGCAAAAAAATATAGGGTCGTTTCTGTTCACCGTGATCAACCTTGAGGGGTTGAGGGTGGCAGAATCGTAGTCCAGACAACGTAGACGATGATACCAACTTTGTAGGTTAAAAATCCCAAAAAGATGGGAAGGACTGATAGCTGATGCCACTGAGTAGCAACAATGATAAGTCCGATGAAAACTCCCAGCTGGTTCTTGCCAACCTGAGGGTTCTCAGTTCCCAATTGTTCAACGTTCTTTGCCAGCAGCCTGAGATACACTATTCCTGAGAGGGCACCAAGTAAATAGCTCAGCGCAACTTTCAGGGAATAACTCCACCAAAGGGGGCCGAATAAAAGCCCCGCGATCACAAGAGATGACATCACCAAGCCTTGCTTAAGGCGGTAATACTCAGCCATGGAACCGCTTAATTGAGAGATGTCAGGCTCGGCTTGATTCGCTTGCTTAGATGCAAGGCTGGGCTGAGCAGAAATATCTATCAATTCCACAGGCTAACCGTTTGGTTGAGATGCTGTACTACAGGCCAAGGCCAATGATATCACGCTTGGATAACATTACTTAATGAATAAAAGCGGGAATCTAAAAAAATAATGAGATGTTATTTTGTAACAGAATGACCTTCTTTGGGTTGGGGCTTTTCTAGCCGGATCAACCCTTGATCAAGCCCATGCGAGTGATTGCCTATCTCTATCAAGATTTAACTTGGGAGACCCAGATGGAGAAGGCTATCTGGGGATGGGAGGTGAAGCAAGTCTATCAAGATTTAGATCTGGGCAGATCGCAGTTGGCCAGTTGCTGCAAGATTGCCAAGCCCAGCCACCTGACTATTTGCTACTCATGCGGCTAGAGGATTTGGGAGAATCGATGGCGATGGTCACCCAGATTTTACGGATCTTAGAGGATCGGGGTGTTTGTGTGATTGCCTTAGAGCAAGACTATCAATCCTCAAGAACTGCCTTGTCTGGCCAGCCAGGGATAGCTGCCTCGCAAGAAGCACCTCTTAGATCTCCCTCAGGTTCGACTCAGCTTTTGGACCTGTTAGATGATATTCAATTGCAACAGCGTAGTCGGCGAATTCGCCATGGCCATGCTCAAAATCGTTTAAAACGACGACCACCACCGGGTAAATCCCCCTATGGCTATCGGCGGGGCAGGGATCGCTATGTGATTGATCGCAGTGTATCGCCTGTGGTGAAAGATTTTGTCGAACATTTTTTGCTCTATGGCTCTTTGCGGGGTGCGGTGCGGTATCTGGCGAAAAAGCACAGCAAGAAGATCTCAGTGTCCACGGGGCAGCGATGGCTGACCCATCCGGTCTATCGCGGCGATTTAGTCTATAAAAAAGACAAGGTGGTGATGGGAACCCATGCCCCGCTGATTTCGCGGGAAGAGGGGGCACAGATTGATCGCTTGCTGCGTCGCAATCGGAGTTTATCGCCCCGCGCTGCCAGTGCGGCGCGATCCTTGGCAGGTCTAGTCATTTGCGCCCAGTGCCAGTCACCGATGGGGATTTCTCGGGTGACCTCTCGGGGCAAGAAGCAGGAATATCTCTATCTCCGACCCAGAAATTGTGCGATTCAGCCTAAATGTCGGAGCATTGATTATCAACAAGTGCTGACCCAACATATCACAAGCATCTGCCGAGAACTCAGCCCTGCTATTGCTGAGGTCAATCAACCGATGATTGGCCAAATCAAGGCTGATTTGGAAACTCAAATCTCTGCGAAACGAGCCATTTTAGCTCAACTGTCAGATCTGGTGAAGGTTGAGGTATTGGATAGGGCGACGGCAGAATTGCGGGCCTATACCTTAGAGACTGAGATGTCTCAGCTGCAGCAGCGTTTGGCACAATTACCCCCTGCTAATTTGGAGGCGATTGCCCAAACTGTCTCGATCGAGCAGTTTTGGTGGGATTTATCGGAGGCAGAGCGGCGCTTTTATTTTCGGGAGTTTATTCGCCAAATTGAGATCTTGCGAGCAGCTCCTGGAGAATGGCAGATTCAGCTAAAGTTTATGTTCTAAGCCTCAGAATTAGGGAGCTTGGAGGGGGTTGTCTCCGAATTCTTGTTGCATAATTTCTTGGAGGAGTTGGGTAATTTCTGGTAAGAGGATGGCGTTGGAATTCTCTAGGGCTTCTCGGGTGAGTTGGGGCAGGGTAGCGATGGTTTTTTTGCCCGTGGTGGTTTGGTAAAAGGCAATCAGATCCTTAAGTTCTTTCTCTGTGTAGTATTTGTCATAGAGATCTCGGCTGATTTGCTCTGAGATATCACCAATTTTGACCCGCTCGGATAATTTTTCTCGATATTGTTGGACCAGTCGTTGGCTGGTTTCGGTGACTTTTGCCAAGAGTTCGCTGCCTTGGAGATTGGTGCGATCGCCAATGATGCCAGCCAACAGTTCAGGAAGATTCTTCTCCATGTCCGCCAACAGGAGATTGAATTGATCTTCTGCTGTCTGTCTTTGCTCTGTTAAGACCAGGAGTTTGCGAATGAGGGCTTCCTTACGGGGTGAAATGGGTCGGCTAGGGTTGGGGGCTGAGATGGGCGCCGCTTGATCCTTGGTAGCAGGGCCATCCACTGCTGGCAGAGATTCTGCAGGATTAGGGGCTGGCAGGGGCTTTACCCCGGGCATTTCAGACTCTAGGCCCAAGTCGACGTCACTATCTTGAGCTAAGTTCAAGGGTCCTGGCTTGCTTGGGCTGCTATGAATATGAATAGGTCGGGGGGTTAGGGATTGAGCTTCAACCCTGGACCAGAGTAGGGGAACTTGACCTAGCGAAATACAGATGCCTAGGGCGACAACGCGACAATTGCTAATTCCATGCTTGACCATTGGTTGGCAATCCTGTTTGTGAAAGGTCTCAAGTATGATGCTAGAAGAGGAAGAATGAATCAATTATCGCAATTTTCCTTAGCTTCGTCCTTAGGAATCTATCCATGCCCAGCAAGCCACTGATCGACAACAACAGTTACCAAGATAATTGGTTTGATCGACTCTTGATCGGGCTGTTCTCGCGCAAGATGGCTCAAGTAGTGGGTCAAGGTAGTGAATTGTCAGGCTATGCCGGTTTGGTTGATTTATCGGTGCAAATCATGGGAGGGCGGACTGCCCAACAGCAACAAGATGCCTTGGTTCAGGTGTTGCGATCACTGATTCCAGCCCCGATTCTATGGGCAATTCGTACCCTCTTTGCACCCAGCCAGCGCATTTTAGAATGGAATGCTTGGTTTGCCAGCCGCCTGTTCACCTGGCTGGTGGGTCCCTGTGATCTGAAAGAGGTGACAGTGATCGATGATCAAGGTCAACCCAGAACTCAACAAAGCGGTATTCACATCCAGAAATGCCGGTATCTAGAAGCAAGTGGCTGTGTGGGTATGTGCATTAACCTGTGCAAGCTACCCACCCAAACCTTTTTTAGCCAAGAATTTGGGTTCCCCCTTACCCTTACCCCTAACTTTGAGGATCTCAGTTGCGAGATGGTGTTTGGTCATCCGGCCCCTGACATTGAAACAGAAGCAGTCTATCACCAGCCTTGTCTCAGAGAGCGATGTACCATCGCTCAACCAAGGGCAGCCGCCTGTCCCCAGGTGAGAAATTTTGAGCGAGGGAAGGAACCTCTCTAAGAAGGGATAATAATCAAGGCTGGGGAATGCTCAAAACCCCTCGATCAGCATCTAAGTGAGCCACCACACCCACAGGTAAGGCTGGGTTAGCGCCATCATGGCCAAAGGCTAAGCTCGAAACAATCGGAATGCCCAAGGAGCCAAGGCGATCGCGCAGCACTTCCTCCACAGTCCAACTGGGCTGATCGAGGGGAGGTTGACAGCGGCTAAACCGCCCTAGAGCAATGCCCTTCACAACATCCAACAGACCACTCAACCGCCATTGGGTTAACATGCGGTCCAGACGATAGGGAACTTCCCCCACCTCCTCTAGGGCCAGAATCACATCAGTTAAATCTGGCATTAGGGCTGTTCCTAATAGATGGGTGGCTACAGTTAGGTTACCTGGCAACAAAATGCCCGTCACTGTTCCCTTCCCCCAGCCTTCGCCCCTCAAGGGTTCTACAGGACGACCCTCTAGATAATCAAACAGGCGTTGTTGAGAGTCCTGTGGCTCTGCCGCTAGGGTGGTGATGACTGGACCATGCAAACTCGCAATGCCCTGCTGAGCCAAATGCCAGAGTAAGGCTGTAATATCGGAAAAACCTACCACCCATTTGCAAGTATCGAGGGGCCATTGCCATGCTTCCAGCAACCTAGCGCCACCATAACCGCCTCGACCAGTTAAAACCCCCCGATATTGGGGATTGATTAAACCCTCCGCAAGGGCAGTCCGCCGATCAAGATCTGTCCCCGCTAAATAGCCGCACCGATCTTGATAATGGGCCGATAAATGGAGATGGTAGCCGCGCGATCGCCAAACCTCTAGCCCCTTCTCCCAGTCTGTTAATTCTCGCAAAGTACCACTAGGGAGAGTCACCCAAAGATGATCACCGGGCCGTAAGGGTGGCGGTAGCACACAAGCTTTCATAGATCAGAGGCAGAAACTTGCAAGATTTTTTGAAACCATCCCTCTATACGCTGGCCAAAAACCTCTAGGGAATAGTTCTGCTCAGCTTGTTCTCGACAAGCTCGGCGGTCAATTTGAGCTAATTTCTGGATTGCCTCTGTCAAGCCATCAATACTATCGGGTTCCACCAACCAACCCGTTTTACCATCCTGGAGAATCTCGGCAGGGCCGCCTCGGCGGTAGGCAATCACCGGCACCCCACAAGCTAAGGCTTCAATGACAACATTGCCAAAAGCCTCTACCCACCGAGGGGTCACCAATAACCCTCGGCTATGTCTGAGAATGCCTTGCATTGCTGAAGTCTCTAAAAATCCCAAATATTCGATCACTCCCGCCGGATAGGTCTGTTGAATTTTCTCTAAATAAGCAGGGTCAGCAACATGTCCCATCACCTTTAGAGGTAACCCGGCCCGCATTGCCGCAGCGGCAGCATCCTCTAGCGCTTTTTCAGCGGCAATGCGGCCAATCCAACAGAGGTAAGGCTCAGAGCGATCAGCAAAGTCATAAATAGAAAGGTCGAAGCCATTACCCACACAATAGCAATGCTCTGCAAAAGTAAAAGTATCGGCTTGGGCTTGGGTATGCATACCCACAGTCCAAGGATAGCGGGTTGCCACCTGACCAATGATTTGATCCATGGCATCTGTCAAGGATCCCATACTCACCAAATGGGCAATGGGCCGTTGCAAGAAAGGGGTTAGGTAAAAGGGCAACCAGTCGTAGGCAAAATTCACAATCAAATCATACTCTGATTGCATCCCATTGACCTGCTCCCACATTTGCGCCACCAAAGAATGGGCAGGTAGCAGAATGGGGCTGGTCCGGCTTTGGGTTTGAGCGGGGACAGGTGGACAACCCTCTACTTCAATAATGTCTGGCCTTGGCCCTTGGGAATGCCGAGGCGCAATCACCTGGACCTGGTGACCTTGCTCTGTTAAGGCTGTCCATAGGTTGAGCAAGGTTAGCTCCACACCTCCACCTCTGCCCGACCCCAAGGGTCCTAGGGGAGTGGAGACCAACAATAGCCTCAGGGATAACTGACCCGCAACACCCAAGGGTTTATCAACCAAACAACCATTCTCGCAGTCTATCATCCCCAGCCTTCACAAGGGATAAGACATTGCTAGGCAGTTATGGCGGCATGTCTTCTTACTCAAGAGGGGCAGCTATGATGAGGAGAGGGTAGACTATATAGGGATATCCAGAAACTCCTCGGAGGACACCTTCGCAACTTCCCGTCTGAATCAGGACATTTCAATCGCTAGAAACCAGCAAAGCATCTGCTCTACTGTCCTACAATGAAGATGGTAACGGGTATACCTTCAGTTAATCCATAACTCAAGCGTGATTGAGAACTAACTTATGAGTAATATTCAAGAAAAAATTGAACAAGAACTAGAGCAGGCTCGTGAGGCTTGTGATAGTAGCGGTGCAACCTCAGGTGAATGTGCTGCCGCTTGGGATGCTGTCGAAGAACTCCAAGCAGAAGCCTCCCATCAGCGCAGCCAAACCAATCAAACCAAAAATTCTCTAGAAAAATATTGCGATGATAATCCTGATGCAGCAGAATGCCGCATCTACGATGACTAACCCATGATGAATGGGCAATCCATTGGCCTATCAGTTCAAGATTGACGGGCCAATGTTGGTAAGGTTTTTTTGAGAGCTAGAGTAAGCCCGATGGCCATTGTGACAGGCGCTTGACGCAATTTTTCTGTCGCTCTTCTAGATCTGAACCCAGCTCCACTGCTGCTACAAGATCACAAATAGTACGGCAGCCACTACTAAAATCGCCACTAGCAAAAGCAATACTGTCATGATCAATACCAGCAAAAACTCTTAAATCTCATAGAGATTAGCATTGTTTGCGATTTGCTTGATCCTCAAGCTCTAGACTTTAAGGGTGTTTAATGGCTAGAAATTTAGATCAAGGCCCTACCCAGACACTCGAGATTAAGGTCCTTGAGGACCAAAACTACTCAGATTGATCCTCCGGCTGTAAGGTCAGCTGTTTACTAGAGCTAGCCGAGGAACGGCGGCGACGTAGGCGTGAGGTGCCAGCAGTAGTTTTGCTCTGCTTTTGTTGTTTTTCAGCTTTGACAAACACCGATGGCTCAGGTACAGCAGAGCCTGTCTCTGGTTCTATCTCTGGTGCTAAAGTCGTGATTATTGAAGGTTTAAGGCTCTCTGCGATGACCTGATGAGCAGGCTGCTCATCAGGTTGTTTTTCCTCTGATTCAGGCAGCATAGCCCCGGAGGAAGACGTGCTGACAGAAATAATTTCAAGAATTGCTGACTTTGGTTTCTTTAGTTCACCATTGTGTAAAACTATCGGAGAAACACCCAGCAGGGCATAGATATCCTGCTCTTGGGGAGTCATGGTAATCTTAATAACCTCTGGAGGACTCTCTTGACGTTGGCGCGGGCTGCTAGAGCGGCTCGATCGTGGTAAGCGTTCTTCTCCCTTGGCTTTGAGCGCACCATTGGTCTCCCCTGGGCTAGGAGTAGGAGATGCTGGCTTCAGGGTAGGTGTTGATCCAGACCGAATAATCCGCGGGCTGAGGGACTCCCTCGATAAACTCTCTCCCAGCCGCGATCGCCTTCGTCGTCGTCGATTTCCCTGCTCTTGATAACTGGGATGGTTCGTTAAATCCAGCTCCTGTAAATCATCAGAGGGATCTGTATCAAATTGTGGGTCAAGCTTCATCGAGTTCGTAATCGGCGCAGCCGTATAATAAGGCGATTCTATCGAACTCGATCCAGCCACTGCCTGAGCCGTGGCATCAGCAATAGATTCTCCTGGCAGGCAAGGCACATGCCCTAAACCGTTACAGGCCGAGCAAGGGGTGCCAAAGAGCTCATAAACATTTTGGCCTTGGCGTTTGCGGGTCAGCTCCACTAGCCCTAGCTCTGTTAACTGGGCAATTTGGGGCCGAGATTTGTCAGCTCTGAGGGCCTTATTAAAATGCTCGAGAACTTGCAGTTGGTCTCGGCGAGCATCCATATCGATAAAGTCGATAATGATTACACCCGCAATATTGCGCAGGCGCAACTGGCGTGCAATTTCAGCCGCAGCCTCACAGTTAGTCCATAGTACTGTTTCCCGAGCCGTTGCCGAACGCGTAAACGAACCAGAGTTGACATCTACCACTGTGAGGGCTTCAGTACGCTCAATAATGATATACCCCCCTGAGGGCAAGTCTACTCGAGGCTTAAGAGCTTCTCGAATCGCCGCGTTTACCCGAAAATATTCTAATATCGAGCTGTTTTCTCGATGTTGATCAACAAGGACCCCTTGGGGAAGCTTATTGCCGTCATTCCAGTTGACTAGATGATGCTTAACGCGTTTTAAACCCGTGGCCGAATCGATCACGATCCGGTTGACATCACTACTATAAACATCCCGTAAAACCCTTTGAACGAAGTCATTGTCTCGGTCGAGGAGGGCCGGAGCACGGGAAGAACTGGCTTGCTCTTGGACGCTTTCCCACTGGCGCTGCAAGACTTCTAAGTCTTCAATGATCGCTTCTTCTGACACGCCCTCAGCCTCGGTACGAACCAGGAGTCCCATCCCCGAAGGCTTAACCAAAATGCCAAGGGCACGAAGGCGATTGCGCTCATCTTCGGTGCGAATGCGCCGCGATAAATTCACTCCTCGACCCGCTGGCATTAAGACTAAATACCGACCCGGTAAAGAAATTTTACCCGTGAGCCTTGGGCCTTTTGTCCCCGTTGGCTCCTTCATGATTTGCACCAATACTTTTTGCTGTGGAGCAAGCAGTTCTGTAATGGCTCCTGAACTTCGCTTCAAACGGACAGGCCCTAAATCGCTGACATGTATAAACCCATTGCGTTCAGCATCGCCAATATTGACAAAGGCGGCATCAATTCCTGGTAATACATTTTCGACAATGCCTAGATAGATATCTCCTACTTGATGGCTACCCGTGGCAACAATTAGCTCTTGAATTTGATCTTCTGAAAAAACAGCAGCAATACGATGCTGCTCGGCAATGATAATTTGCTTGGGCATTCAACTTCCTCAAAGAAACTGAGCCAACAGACAACAGGATGGTCCTGTCTGAGGCTTTAACTCGTGATCTGAAAAAAGGGGTTTGTAAAAAGTCAAAATTGTCTAGAAATCAAATCTTGGACACTGATTCTAGGGCTGTTATCAGCAATAGCAAAATTTTTTCGAGAAGATTTTAGATCTACTCGTCAAAGCGCTGTCATCCTGCAATTTAAGACAAAAGTAGAGAGAATCTTTACAAACAGATGAGCAACCTTAGGACTAATATGGGCTTTTCTACAACTGAAAAGCCAAGGCCATGGAACCCATTAATACATTAGGACCAGCGGGGAGCCTAGCGGTCAAACCATCCATGGCTCTTGAAGGGAACCCAAAGACGGAAGGCTTCGCGACCATTGCTGTCTGAAAAGCTTCTGCTTATTTAGAGTTTATTATAGCCTGGAGTTTTAGTTATGCTAACTCTAGCATTAACTCATATTGACAGAAGTTGTTTGAGATATCAAGGTCAATCCGCAAAGAAGAAAGGCTTCTGTCCATTCGACGATGGCACCATAGACATCACCTGTCATCCCACCTAACTGATGATAAAACCAGTAGTTGACTGTCCAAACTAAGGCGTTCCCCATTAGCGTACCCCAGATCACCCATTGCCAGTCTAAGGGTTGCCATAGATATTGGCTGAGACTAAGCCCCAGTAGTATGCCTATCCCTGGCAATAGATCTTGAGGGCGTTGGAAATTATGGGTATGGCTGGCTCCCATGCCTTCGGCTTTAAGGGCAGGGAAGGCTGCGATCGCAACCACCTGTGCCCACCGACCCCAAATAATGGCAGTCACAATCAGCCAAGCTCGTTGTCCAGATATCTCACTCAAAGCCGAAACCTTGAGCAGAACGACAATAATGGCCCCCATTACCCCAAAGGCTCCCGTCCGACTATCGGACATTGCCTCTAGTCGGCGCTCCTGATCCATCACTCCCAGACCATCCGCTGTGTCCATGACACCATCTAAGTGCAAGCCCCCCGTGAGACTTAGCCAAGCACCCACCACTACTGCACTGCGGGTCAAGACTGGCAGATGAATTAAGTAACAGCCATAATCCAACAGGCTGAGCAACCCCCCAATCACCACTCCCACGAGGGGTGCCCAACGGGCGATGCGCTGATAGTCCAAGGCCCAAGTGGCAGGGAGGGAAAGACAGGAATAAAACGAGATTGCCCCTCCCCATTCTTGGAGAATCTGTTTCATCGGTTCCCCTGACAAAGCCCTTGTAAAAAAGCCCTTGCACTCCAAAGAGAATTTGCGTTGAACCTCTCCAACCTAGCTACCCGCAGAGGCTGAAATCTCAGAGCGCTTGGCTAGAGAATTTTTAATCAGCGTCGGTTTAGCCTTATTACTCTGACTGGGGGTTTTACAAGACCAATCATCTAAATTAGCCGTAATGGCTGGATAGCGATCAAAGGCCATTTGCAAGGCAGCAGCAGCAATGGTTTGGGTATCGTATTCTTCGCTCAGTTGAGACACCGTGGGCAAGAAAGAAGCCAGCCGTTCGCCCATCAAGATGTTATATAACTCATCAGTCAATCGCTCTAAGCGTCGTCCCTCAATGGCTGAGCGCGTTGGCGTTGGCCGTACGGGAATCTCTTGGCGAATATGTTGCTCAATTTCATGGAGCTTCCATCGATCGGTGGCATGGACCAAGGAAATGGCTGTGCCATTGTTTCCAGCTCGACCGGTTCGTCCAATCCGATGCACATAACTTTCATTGCTATCGGGTGGCTCATAGTTAATCACATGGGTGAGATCATCAACATGTAAACCTCGAGCCGCAATATCAGTGGCCACCACCCATCGAATTTGGCCTTGACGGAACTTGTCTAACAGCCGCTCTCGTTGGCTTTGGGTCAAGTCACCATGATATTCATCGGCACTATACCCCGATAATTGCAGCTGCTGAGTCAATTGGGCAGCCTCTCGGCGTGTGCGGACAAAGATCAAGGCAGAGTCTGGATCTTCTAGTTCTAGGACAGCTTGCAACACAATTGAGCGTGCCCAAATCCGAGGGACTCGATAGGCAATTTGGTTAATTCGACTGGGAGCAGCCTTGGGCTTCTCAATGGTGATCGTCACCGGATCTTGGAGAAATTGTTGGGACAATTGATAAATCTCTGGTGCCATCGTTGCCGAGAAAAGGCTGTTTTACGCTGAGAGGGCACTTTAGTCAGGATTTTCTTGACATCTGGGATAAAGCCCATATTCAGCATTTCATCTGCTTCATCGAGGACAAACCAACTGAGCTGATCGAGGACGATTTCACCTCGACTGAGCAAGTCTAAAACGCGACCCGGAGTACCAACGATGATCTGTGCACCACGGCGCAGTTGAGATGTCTGACGGTCAATGGATTGACCACCATAGATCGCCACCACCTTAAGATTGGCATCCGCCTTAAATTGAGTAACGGACTCACTCACCTGTACAGCTAGCTCTCTGGTGGGCGCTAAAATCAGCGCCTGGGGTGCCTTAATCTGGGGGTCAATTCGCTCTAAAATCGGCAGAGCAAAGGCAGCTGTCTTGCCTGTTCCCGTTTGGGCTTGGCCAATCACATCACGACCGGCCAATAGATGAGGAATCGCTTCGGTCTGAATTTGGGTAGGGATGGTGAAGCCTAGGGCTTCTAAGCAATCAATCCGAGTCTGCGAAAGACCAAGTTGGTTAAACGAAAGGGTCATGAACTCTCCTAGAGGGTTTTGTCGGGGCTGCCGCTTGTGATTACTCAAGGATTCTCAGTCATCCTGCAGTCTCAGCAATCATGACTTTGGTATCTGCTCCTTAGGCATAGATCGAGAACAAGGGACAGCTTTAGCTACCAACAAATTAAGGTTGGTAGAGATAATTGAGGCTGAGAAAATTCCATTATATTGCTATTTTGAAACAAACTGTTACAAAATCATAGAGTCCGTCAAGATTTCCTAACCTTGTCAAGGAATTTTTCCCTGATGGGAATTCCTTTGCGATGGACATAGGAGATTCTATCTAGAACTAGGAGCAGCCAACTGACCGTATAAATCGTAACTATCAGCAGCCATAATATCGACAGCAACCATTGTCCCTAACTGCACTCTCGGGAGAGGTGGAGAGTTCTTAAGACTATCCTGCTGCGCTACTTGAGGTTGAATATAGACCAAGCCATCTACATCAGCCGCAAAGCGGGCAGAGCGACCAATGAGTTGACCACTACCAGGATGTTCTTGCTCCACCAACACTTGTACGGTTTTGCCAATTTCTAGTTGATTGCGTCGCCCAGAGATTGGTTGTTGAATCGCCATGAGGCGATCGCGTCGTTCATCCATTACCCCTTGGGGAAGTTGATCGGGCAAGGTGTAGGCCGGAGTGCCCTCTCGCGCGAGAAGGTAAACACCCCCACATGATCAAACTCATGGCGCTGCAGGAACTGGCACAAATGCTCAAAATGCGCCTCGGTCTCACCAGGAAACCCCACAATAAAGGTGGTGCGCAGCACGGCGGCGGGCAGGGCTGCTTTGAGATCTTCAATAATCCGATCATTGACTTGGCCTTGCCAAGGACGATTCATGGCCCGCAATAGCTCGGGATGGGAATGCTGCAAGGGCAAATCTAGGTAGGGTAAGATATTTTCCGTTTCTTGAATCGCTGCTATTACTGCTGGGGTAAGCCCGGTGGGATAGGCATAATGCATCCGAATCCAGGGAACATCGACTTGGCCCAAGGCCCGCAATAGCTCAGCCAGTTGCGGTTTGCCATAGAGGTCTAGGCCATAGTTGGTGGTAATTTGCGAAATTAAGATCAGCTCTTGAACACCTTCATCTGCCAGTTGATGAGCCTCGGCGACAATGGATTCAATGGAACGCGATCGCTGTTTTCCTCGCAAATGGGGAATGATGCAAAAGGCACAGCCATAATCACAGCCCTCTGCGACCCGCAGATAAGCTATCCCTTCCGTCGTGGTGCGATAGCGAGGCACCGTTTCATCGGCAATATAAACGGGCTCTAGCGAAACTTCAATGACCCGTTCGCCCTCCTCTGCCCGTCTAATGATCTCGACAATCTTATGGTAGTCCCCTGTGCCAACGAGGGCCACCGCCTCGGGAAGCTCCTCTAGCAACTGTTCTTGAAAATGCTGGGCCATACAGCCAGTGATCACAATTTTCTTATCGGCCTCTGCTAACTCCACTAGGCAGCGCACCGATTCTTCTCTTGCTGCCTGGATAAAACTACAGGTATTGACGATCACATAGTCAGCAAAGGCTTCGTCTTGATCGATGGGGTAACCCGCAGCAGCAAGCATGCCCAACATATGTTCGGTATCGACTCGGTTCTTTTCACAGCCGAGATGGGCAACGGCAACGGTAGGCTTATTGACTATTGATGACAGCAAAATGGGGATACTACAGAGAATACTTAGGTGATCCTAGCTCAAGATCAGAGATTTCAGTCAGGATGGCCCCTTTTCAAGATCAATATGCTTAACCTTAGGGTTTAGCAAGAATGGTCAACATAATCGGTCCCAACAATACCTGATGGCTGAGGCAGCTTAAACGGGCATCCGTCGCCAATCTTGCCCGCCTTTGCTGACTATAGAAGTGAATCTTGCCCCTGCCTATCCCCCAGGTTTGCGGGCTGTTACAGCTCAAAAGGGGAATGTAATCAACCCAATAAAACTGACCCCCTGGCTTTAAGATCCGGCAGATTTCTTGAAGGACGCACTCTGGCTCAGGGTAATGGAGAAAACTAATCGTACTAAAGGCAGCCTCAAACTGCTGTTGGGCAAAGGGCAGGGCATCGCTACGGCCTTGAATGAAAATGAGGCGAGGGTGGTGACGATTGGCTTGGCGGGCCTGGTATAACATTTGTTGCGCTAGATCCAAGCCAGTTCCTTGTAGTTGGGGGAAATGGTCTGCTAGGCGATTAAGCAATTTACCCGTGCCACAACCAATGTCTAAAACCGAGGTAGGGAAATCCCGAGGCAACTGTACATAGTCTAATAGTCGCTGATGAAGAGCCTGATAAAAAACCGTGGTCAGAAGGCAATCATAATTAGGTGCCCACCGATCAAACAGGTCAGCCTTGGCTGCTAAGAGATCTGAAGTCATGGTTTTTGGTGATGCTATTGGGGCCATCCTAGCAAGGATATAGGGTTTAATCCTTGAGGTTCTTTCCTTAATCCTGAGAGGGGTAGGCGAAATCTTGCTCAGGTTCTTAAGAAGGCAAGTCCCTGGAGCGATGAATGAGATCAAAGTCAACCCTAAAGGTTGACAGCCTAGGGAAGCAAACTGCTAAGATATTCGAGCTTGAATAAAGCATCGTCACGGTGGGGCGTCGCCAAGCGGTAAGGCAGCTGGTTTTGGTCCAGCCATTTCGGAGGTTCGAATCCTTCCGCCCCAGTTTATTAATCGCATCGCTCAATCGGGGGATTAAGAGTCCTGTTGTTTGCATACAGATATTGATCTGATGATTAATGGCCCTTGTCCACCCACTGCTCTTCCCCGAACCTTGGCCCTTGATTTTGATGGGGTCCTCTGTGATGGGTTGCCAGAGTATTTCTCGACGGCTTGGCGAGTTTATCGGCGGCTATGGCAAACCTCTAATCCTGAGCCACCGGAGGATCTAGCGACACGATTCTATCGATTGCGCCCGGTAATTGAGACGGGTTGGGAGATGCCAATTCTAGTCAGGGCGATCTTGCAAGATTTTTTAGATCGAAAGATTCTCGATCAATGGGGGCAAATTCGGGACCAAATTGTAAGGGATGCTGATCTCAACTCGCAAACCGTGAGCCGCCAAATCGATGGGGTCCGTGACCACTGGATTGCTGAAGATCTTAGCCAATGGCTGGCATTACATCAGTTTTATCCTGGGGTGATTGCTCAGCTCCAGCAGCTTTTAGACCAGAACATCGAGTTGGTGATTATTAGTACCAAAGAAAGCCGCTTTATTAAAATGCTGTTAGCGGAGGCTGGCCTAGTCCTTGCCGAGGATCGCATCTATGGAAAGGATTGTCGTCGCCCGAAGGTGGAAACCCTGCGGTTACTGAAGCCGACCTTGCCTTCCCCTATCTGGTTTATTGAAGATCGCTTAGCCGCATTGCTCGAAGTCCAGCAACAGCGAGAGCTGGCGGAGCTGGGCTTATTTTTGGCTGATTGGGGATATACGACGGTGGGCGATCGCAACTTTGCCGATCAAGATCCCCACATACATCGCCTCACCCTGTCGCAATTTTGCCAAGATCTAGCCAGTTGGGTCTAAATCAGCCTAAGAAAACCTCTAAATACCAAAGAGAGTCTGAATTTGCCGCCGAATCCGGAGGAAGGGATCAGCTTCGGCGGGATGGTTTGGGTTGAGATCAGCTAGACCCAGTTCTTCTAAGGACTGCCGTCTTTGCAACAGAGACTGAGCAATTTTTTCCGCCAAGCTGGGATGATTAAGCAGTAATTTTTGCAGCGCTTGTCGATTGACAACAAATAAGGTAGCTGCCTCTATAACCCTCACCGTTGCTGAGCGAGATGCGCCCGTCAATAGCGAAATTTCTCCAAAAAAATCACCCACAGTCAAAGTTGCTAAGGTCTGATTCAGCTTTTGAGAAAAGACTTCCACCTTCCCCGACAGAATCACATAGAAAGACTCCCCTAGATCGTTTTCGGAAAAGATGAGTTGACCTGCGGGGTAATATTGTCGATAGCCCTGCTCAATGAGCAACCGGAGTTGGGCATTGGTACAGTCCTGAAAATAGCTGACTTGGTGGAGCAGCACCCGTAAGGTTTTTTGAGTGGGTGGAGATGGGCTGTGATCCAATGGACTCGTGGCAGTGATGGGAACCTGGGGCTGTTTGGCTGTTTCAGGCCGCATAGCGCTGAGGTTGAGAGCCTCTGGATTACGCAGCCATAGATCTCTTTGGGGAAAGGGAATGTGAATGCCTTTGCGGAGGAATTCCTGTTCAATCAGAAAATTGAGCGCACTTTTAATGGGCTGAAAATGTTGAGGTTGATCAATCCAACCAATAGCTCAAATTCATAGCCGTTGGCACCAAAGGCTTTAAACCAAACTTGAGGAACCGGATAGCTGAGTACCCGACCTTCTAGGCGGGCTGCCACTAATAAAGCCTCCGTCACCAGAACTGTGTCAGTTCCATAGGCAACCGTCACGGGAATATGTAAACGGCTTTCCAGACTTTGGTAGGTCCAGTTAATCACATTGTTCTCGAAAAATCGGCGGTTGGGCACAATCACAAACAGCCGATCCTGGGTGCAGACAATGGTTGATCGAATAGAAATTCGCTCCACGGTGCCTAAGAGTCCGTCAACCTCTACAAAGTCACCCACCCGTAGTTGTTGCTCTAAGAGTAAGCTGAGACCACTGACAAAGTTACTGGCCAGTTCTTGCAGGCCAAAGCCTAACCCAATCCCCAGCACCCCAGCAATCACGGCTAAGGAACTCAGATCTAACCCCACGGACTGCAAGAGTAAGCTGAAGCCAATGATTGCTAGGGTATAGCTGAAGATCGTTGAGATCGCCGCTTGTGCCCCTTTCTGTATCCGCGTTCGCGGCAGAATTTGTACCTTTAACCAGCGATTAAACCAACGGGCTGCTAGCAGAACCAAAAGGGTGGTGAGCAGGAAGTTGAGGATGGTTTTTAAGGAGACAGGGCATCGGTCTAGATCCAAAAAAGGAAGATTCAGCCATTCGCCTAGCCGCTCTGGCAAGGCCCTTAATCCTGCCAGGGTTAAAGGAGCTAAGGGTCTCAGGATGGGAATCAAGGTGAGAACGTTGTAAATCGCTGCTAACCAAAGCCCTAATCGCAGCATAAAGACCAATAAATTCTGGAGGGGCGACCAGCCTTGAAAGAAGGCAGGGATCTCTTTTGCCTGGAGGCGTTGATGCCATCGTCCTAGCAACCAATCTGCGATCGCAGCCGTTCCTAAAACCAAAAGAGCCAGAAACAGATCAAGCAAAATAGGCATTCCTTAGCTGAGCAAGGGGTTGACTGAGTTAAGTCTAGATTCAGAGAGGGGTGAGTTGCATGTCTTGGTCTAGGCAACAGCACCATACTCTAAATTACCTTCACAGCAAATAGGGGTGAACAATGCTCACCCCTAGGTCAAAATAGAGACTGACAGAACGGTTTAAGACACTTGAGCAGTTAAAGCCTGAAAGGGAAGAGGGGGGTTGACCATTCCTAGATCTGGCCCCTCTGGCTCTGATTCATTGAGAAAAGCGATGGATGTACTGATACTTTGCTGAATCTTTAGTCGATAACAAGGGATTGTATCTGATAGAATCGCTGTTGCCATCATCCCTGTATGAATTTCTAACTGCGCTTCCGGCACAGACTCAAAGATGAGCTGCTGAGCTGGAAAGACCACTCGTTCAAAATACCAATTGGCAATATTGGTGATCCTGGCAATCTGAATTTTGCTAGTCTGGTTGACATAACAGCAGAGAATGTGATCGGCATCGTGAGCAGGCAGGGGATCAAGAACTTGTGTCATGGCGAGTAGGCTTAAATGAAGGAGATATAGGTTGATTTTTAAAGAGGTCTTTCAAGACTTTTTCAAGGTAACATCTCCTGATCCCCAACTGCTGTAAATATCGCTACTTTATCTCCAGGCCCTCGCCAAAACTCTCACAGTTTTGCTGAGATCAGTCGCCCATTTTTTGTATTCCCTTCTCCTTACAGACCCAATTTCTTTGCGCAGAACGCCAAGAACTTTGTATGTAGGGAAAACAGTTTGGGCCAAATTCTACCCCGAAAACAATGGTATAAATTAAGATATATAAAGCACCATTTACGCTGACGCATATCATCATTCTTTAACTTAAGAGGGCGCAATGACTAATCCACGGATCCTCTACATTCGCCTTCCCTGTAATCCGATTTTTCCCATCGGGGTTGTCTATCTAGCAGATCATATCCATAAATATTTACCCACAGTAAAGCAGCAGATCCTCGACTTAGGCACAGTGCCGCCCTTAGACTTCAAATCGACCTTGGATCGCTGTATTGATGACTTTCAACCGACTGTGCTGGTTTTTTCTTGGCGGGATATTCAAATTTACGCGCCGGTGGGGGGTCGAGGCGGCAACCCTCTTCAGCATGCCTTTGAATTTTACTATGGGCCTAATCCTTGGGTGCGCCTACGGGGCGCCTTGTCAGGATTTCGGGTATTTTTGGCCTATTATGCTGAATTGTGGCGTAATTCTGGCTTAATTAAGCGAGGGATTCAGCGCGCCCGCCGCCACTATGCTGAGATGCAAACCGTTGTGGGTGGGGGGGCAGTGAGTGTCTTTTATGAACAATTAGGGGATCGCCTACCCAGGGGCACCATTGTGTCTGTGGGTGAAGGAGAACTGTTGCTTGAGAAGTTGCTCAAGGGTGAAGAATTTCGAGATCAACGCTGCTATGTGGTAGGTGAGCAGCAGCCTCGCGATCGCTTGATTCACGAATGGCCCACAGAAATCGAAAAAACGGCCTGCGACTACGCCTATATTCAAAAAATTTGGCCAGACTTTGCCTATTATTTGGAGTCCCAAGATTTTTATGTAGGGGTCCAGACCAAGCGGGGTTGTCCCCATAACTGCTGTTACTGCGTTTATACGGTGATCGAGGGCAAGCGGGTGCGGGTTAATCCTGCCCAAGAAGTGGTGACCGAGATGCAACAGCTCTATCAGCGAGGCGTTCGCAATTTCTGGTTCACCGATGCCCAATTCATTCCGGCTCGCCGCTATATTCCCGATGCCCTGGAGCTACTCCAAAAAATTGTGGATGCTGGCATGACAGATATTCACTGGGCTGCCTATATTCGTGCGGATAACCTGACCCCAGAACTCTGCGAGCTGATGGTAAAGACTGGCATGAACTATTTCGAAATTGGGATCACCAGTGGGTCGCAAGAACTAGTTCGCAAAATGCGAATGGGATATAACCTCCGCGTCGTTTTAGAAAACTGTCGCGATCTGAGGGCGGCTGGTTTTCAGGATCTGGTCTCGGTGAATTACTCCTTTAATGTGATTGACGAGCGGCCAGAAACCATTCGCCAAACGATTGCTTATCACCGTGAACTTGAACGTATTTTTGGTGCAGACAAGGTAGAACCGGCTATTTTCTTCATTGGCCTCCAACCCCATACTCATCTGGAAGAGTATGCCTTTGAGCAGCAAATTCTCAAGCCGGGTTATAACCGATGAGCTTAATGCCTTGGACTGCCAAGAAGCTGCTGTGGAATCCCGAACCGATGGGGTCGGTTTTCGGAGAAGTTTGTTTGCAGGCCTGGCAGCAAAATCCCGATGATTTTGGTCGCGAAGTGATGGCTATTTTAGAACAGCGATTTGGCTGTGCTGCCCTAGAGTCAGCCCTTACGGCCCCCATTGAAACTCAGCAAAAAGCAGTTGCGATCGCAAGCCCTATCTCTTAAGCCTCTCTGTATTGTCGCTCTCGATGCCAGGGGGGTTAGCGCACTGTTGCCCCTTGCCCATCCAGTGCCATCACAGCCGTTTTGGCCTTAACCCCTTCCTTTTGCCAAGCAATGGCCATCTGCTGAGCGACAGAGGTGGCTTGCTCGGGGCTACTAAGGGCCAGCAAGGTTGGGCCTGCCCCACTAATCACTAACCCATGGGCACCGGCAGCGCGAGCGGCAGCATGAACAGCAGCATAGCCCTTAATCAGTGATTGACGGTAGGGCTGATGGAGTTTGTCTTGGAGCGCAACTTGTAGCCAGGTTGGCTCTGCGGCTTCCAAGCCCTTAATCAATAGCCCTAAGCAGGAAATATTGGCAATGGCATCCCCATAAGTACAGGTTTGGGGCAAGACATGGCGGGCCTCAGCGGTAGTTAATTCAAAATCAGGGATGGCCAGGATGGGCACCACTTGCGCTGACCATTGAATGGGACAGATGGTCGCTGTGGGGGTATTGGTGACGGCTAAGCAGCAGCCGCCGAGATAGGCGGGCACCACATTATCAGGATGTCCTTCTAAGGCGATCGCTAATTCTAAAAGTTTGGCTTGCCCAAGGGGATTACCTGCCAGAGCATTGGCACCCAACAAACCGCCAATAATTGCGGTAGCGGAACTGCCTAGTCCCCTAGCTTGGGGAATATCAAGGTGAATCTGGATCTTTACTACTGGCGGAACTTGGCCAATCTGATCATAAAGCGCTGTAAAGGATTGATATACCAAATTGTCAGCAGTGGTGGGTAATTGGGCCGCATCTAGACCCGTGGCTTGAATCTCTACCGCAGTAGTTGCTGAGTTGGAGAGGGGCGTGAATGTAAATTGGTTGTAGAGGGCAAGGGCAGCACCCAGGCAGTCAAATCCAGGTCCCAGGTTGGCAGTGGTAGCAGGTACGGTCACAGTCGGCATCTTTGAGGCACTCCTTGCCCATGGCAATTCAAGGACTATCAGGCATCATATCCAGGAACTGTGCAGATTGGAGTCAATAGGTTTACTCTGCCCGGCACAAATGTGCCAGGAAAAAGCCATCCATACCCTGCTGATGGGGCCAAATTTTGCAGCCGATAGAAGGCTTTGTGATCTCCGTCAGGTTGAGATTTTTTGATGTCTGGGCTGCTGATATCTGGGCATTTGTGGGCTGGGTAGGAATGGCCTGGGTCAAGAAGTGGTTACTCGAAAGAGGTAGGGAGTGCCAATGCGGAAAATTCTGTAAAAACTGAGCAATCACAGCTTCGTTTTCAGCAGGATGTAAGGTGCAAGTCGCATATAACAATTCACCACCCGGCTTTACCCGCTGAGCAGTGCCAGCCAATAATTCAGATTGGAGCTGAGCTAGCGTTAATACGCTTTCAGGGGTTTGTCGCCATCGAGCATCGGCATGGCGGTGCAAGGTGCCTAGGCCCGAGCAGGGGGCGTCCAGTAACAGATAATCTGCCCAGGGGATCTGGTCGGGGAGTTGCCGGCTATCTCCAGACCATAAATTGACATTTTTAAGCCCTAGTCGGTCTAGATTTTGTTGCAACTTGCGTAGTCGAGAGGGGGTGCGATCGCAAGCCCAGAGTTCACCCTTGCCCTGCATCAACTCAGCCAGATGGGTTGTTTTACCGCCTGGGGCAGCACAAACATCAACCACCACGGCCTCCGGCAAAGGATTTAAGACATGGCTCACCAATTGGGCACTGGCCTCTTGCACCGTCCACCATCCTTCAGCAAAACCCGGCAGTTGAGGAACCGGACCTATATTCCCCTCAACACGCAACCCTTGGGGTAGATTTGGCAAGGGATGGGTAATCACCCCCTTCGCTGCCAAGGCAGCTTGAACCATAGGCCGATCTGCCCGCAGAGGGTTAATCCGCAAATCAATATGGGGAGACTGGTTACTATACTCACATAATTGAGCCGTGGCCTCCATTCCCAATTGATCAGACCAGACTTGGATAATCCAATCAGGGTAACTATGCAGAATACCTAAACGTTGGGTTGGATCCTCGAGCGGTAACAGTGGATCTGCCCGCCCTGCCCGCATATATTGGCGCAACACAGCATTGACTACTCCAGCTAGACCGCTCAGATGATTCTGCTTGGCCAGCTCAACGGTAGTGTGAATCACAGCCGCTGCCGGAACATGGTGCAGATAGCGAAGCTGATAGAGCCCCAAATGCAATACTGTACGCAAATCAGGGGGTTGCTGCCCCGCCCGTTGTTTGGCAAATTGGTCAATCAAGGCATCTAGAGTCCGCAGTCGGCGAACGCTCCCATATAGCAATTCCGTCAGCAACCGGCGATCTGCTGATTTCAAGGCAGGCACAATAACTCGATGCAAGGCAACATCAGCATAGGCCCCTTGATGAACTGCCTTCAACGCCACGAAAGCAAGTTGACGAGGATTAGGGGGAGAGTCACTCATAGCAGAGGTATTCCATAGCAAGCAAGGGTTTGATCCATGCGAAAGGTTGCCCTAAACAGTCCCAAAAAGCGATGGATCTTGACCGAGGGCGCTTAACCTCAACAAAACATCCAGACCGTCACGCTGAACGGTAAAATGGAATGCCGACTATATCCATATGCAGAACCCATGATTTCCAGTAATGATTTTCGCCCCGGCGTTTCAATTGAGCTTGATGGTTCAGTCTGGCGTGTTGTTGAGTTTCTCCATGTTAAACCTGGAAAGGGATCTGCATTTGTACGCACTAAACTGAAAAATGTGCAAACAGGTAGTGTTGTAGAGCGAACCTTTCGTGCCGGTGAAACCGTTCCCCAAGCTAACTTAGAAAAGCGGGTGATGCAGCATACCTATAAAGATGCAGACCAATTTGTCTTTATGGATATGGACAGTTATGAGGAAGCTAGCTTAAGTGAGCAACAAATTGGAGATCGCATCAAATACCTCAAAGAGGGAATGGAAGTCAATGTCATTCAATGGGGCGAGCAAGTGCTCGAAGTGGAATTACCGATTTCGGTGATCCTAGAAGTCACCGAAACAGATCCAGGCGTGAAAGGAGATACCGCCACCGGTGGCACCAAGCCAGCCACAGTCGAAACAGGAGCACAAGTCATGGTTCCATTGTTTATCTCAACAGGAGAGCGGATCAAAATAGATACCCGCACTGACTCCTACATAGGTCGTGAATAAGGAGTACCCTCACGGTGGAATTTGATCTCAATCAACTACGCGAGCTTCTCGCCATTCTCAATCAGACAGACATAGACGAACTGTCCCTGAAGAGCAATGACTTTGAGCTAACCATCCATAAAAATAGCCAATCTTCCCAGATCCCTGCCTCGCGAGCTTCTCAGGTCATTCTTGAGGGTGCGACGGCAGAGGGCATTCCCCTCCCAGAAACTACCCCTCTCTCTCCACCCGACAAAAATGGGTCGAGATTATTTCGCCGATGGTCGGCACCTTCTACCGCTCCCCAGCGCCCGATGAAGCAGCCTTCGTAGAAGTGGGCGACTCGATCCGTCGTGGTCAAACAGTTTGCATTATTGAAGCGATGAAACTGATGAACGAGCTAGAAGCTGAGGCCAATGGTGAAATTGTGGAAATTTTAGTTAGTAATGGCGAACCCGTCGAATATGGCCAGCCCTTGATGAGAATTAACCCATCCAATTAGCCAAGCCCTTTGGTAGATCATTCAAACTCCTAGTTCTTAACCCTCATTTGTCAAGACCATGCTGCCATCGGGCAAAATTGTCTCCCTTAAGATTGCCTCTGTTAAATCAGTCCCTTGGAGTCTGGCCCCCAATAAGGTTGCACCACTTAAATCTGCCCCTTTAAAGTTGACCTGGCACAGATCAGCGTCTCTAAAATTAGCCCCAGCCAGATTGCTGTAGTTAAGAGAAACCTGCCGCAAGTTAGCCTTCGCCAAAGTAGCGCCCACTAAAACAGCACTACTGAGCAAAGCCTCCTGCAAATTAGCCTGGGACAAATCTGCACCACTCAAATTGGCACCGATCAGTTTGGCTTGCCCTAGCTTTGCTCCCGCTAAATTGGCACAAATTAAGTCGATACCATGCAAAACTGCCGCCTGTAGATTAGCAGACTTCAAAATAATGTGATTGAGGCAGGCCAAACTCAAATTGGCCTGAGCCAAATCGGCATGGCTAAATTCCCGTTCTCCATTTCCATAGCGCACTAAGAGTTCTTCTGCAGTCATGGGAAAGCAATTGCTATATCAATGGTTGGTCAATAGTCCTATGGCTATTTTGACAGTATTATCTCCTCTCTATCCTCCATGATCGGAAATGGAACTCTAGGTTCAAATCCGATCATGATCGCTTCAAGGTTATTTCTTGCCCAACCATTTAGCAGCAATTGCCCCAAAAATAGCTCCCACGATGGGGTTGCTCAAGAATTTAATGATCCCAGGTTGATCGGCCAAGACCTCCTGAAAGATATCAGGGTGGCTATGGTAAGCAAAACCAGACAGCTTGCTAACATCCTCAGCGGTCATCTTTTTGGGATTATGGGAGGACAACCCTAATTGTTGTTCTAAATTTTGCTCACTTAGTCCACGCCCCTTCAGGGCTTTGAAAAACTCACGCGCTACATCATCCCGTTCACTGGCCTTGATTTGTTCAATGGCTTTTTTTAGCTCCGGCTCCATTTGGCTAGTGGGAATCCGATCAGGATGAAAAGACCGCCCAAAGAGCTGGCGTCGTTCTTCCTTAGAAGAGCGTTCAGCAAAGTCATCAAAGGTTTCATACCGTTTAGTGAGGTCGCCCTCAACCTCGCCAAGGGTTTCTACATTTCCCTCAGCCAAATCACTCATGATCTGTTTTTTATACTCATCACTTGTAGCCACAATTTTTTCTCCTGCTTAATTCAAGCATTGAAATGAACAAAGGCAACCAAGGGTTAACCTAGTGAGTTGACTTAGGGATCTGTCTAGAATTTCTTAGTGGCTTGAGAGGCTGCGATCAATTACCACAGAACTCTTATTTACCTAATCAATTCAAAATTGACAGATTATCTAGACCTTGCCCAAAGGGATTACTCGTATTTGACCTGCTGGGTTTGGTTGTCATAGTTTGCCGTTAAAATTAGTTTCTGGTCTGGAGCATAGAGTAGGACAGAGAGATCTTGATTAGGAAAATTACGGCGAAACCCTTGGACCAGAGATCGTGCCAAAGGCTGAACATCAGTCGGCGTCACTTTGTCAGAAATCACAACGCCCAGTTTGTCATTGTCACGAACATAGGCATCACTAAGCAGTTCGCCCGCCGTTTGTAAAACCCAAGTTCCAAATTCTTGGCCGGCAGTCGTATTTCCAATTTGCAATTTCTGCAAAGTCGCTATTGGTCTTGCAGGGGCTAAACTTTTGGGACTGGAGGGCGAAACCCCAGTACAGGCGGTCGTCAAAAACAATATGCAAACCAGTACAAAAACCATTAATTGGCGAGTACTGCGCTGAAATATACTCACAACATCCTCCAGAAACAACCTGACTCTATTGGACCTCAATTTGCCTCTCAATAGAGGATAAGATCAGATTTAATTAATCCATAGGGGATCCAGCCACCCCAAGATAGACTTTTCCAGTTGATTCAGCTCTCGATAAAATTCTTGACGAAACCATTGACCTAGTGCGTCTAGGGGGGTGAAGGATTCTCCTGCCTGCCAATTGAGATCCTGACCCAAGGGAGTCATATGGTTCCCTGTTAGCCTTTTCACCACCACCATTCCCGGAAAGCGCTGTTCTAATAGACCTGCCAGCCTCAAGGTTTGATCAAGGGTGTCATTAGAAAATTTAACTAGCAAATTGCGAGACACCTGGTATTGGCGCTCCACTAGATGATTTGTTTGGGCAGGGTTGGGGGAGAATTCGATGGGTACGGCGGGCGTAATCCATTCCGCTAGGGGAATGGCTTTTTCGATGGGAAAATTGTTGAAGGAAATCAGCACATTGCCAGCACGCTGAACTTCAAAGAGGCTACCAATCAATAGATGCAATTTGCAGCCCATACTATGGCCGATGCCATAGATGGGTAAAAAAGGCGGCAACCGAGCATTGTGCTGCAGATATTCGATCGCCGCTTCAAATTGAATCAGAACATCTTCGGCAATAGCGGCATGATCCACGATGGTGAAAAAGGGTGTGGCAATTACCCCATAGCCTTGCTGGGCTAGTCCTTCTAGAAGGCGACGGTAGGTGGCTTGGGGTGCGGTTGCCACAAAAGCCCCACCCAAAAAATGGATCAAGGCAACGGGTTGGGGCGGAATTAACACCGAGTTGCCAGCGATTTCTTGCCAGTTCATGGCAGATCTTCTCGCACTTGTATGGGACTGGGTGGGCGATCGCTACTCCAAGCCCACCAAGCCTGACCACAGGGACAGGCATAAAACTCTTGCCATTTACGCTGATGTTCCTCGGTCATGACAGGAGCGCGGCGGTTAATCCAAACATCGGTGGCGGTGAAGCAAGTTGCTTGACAACTAGGACAACAAAACTGGCGGGCATGGGTAGCAGCAGCGCTCCAAGGGGGAGGTGTTGGATCAAAGGCATTCATATCCTTATTGTAAAGGGTTGTAGATTCAGATGGGTGAGCGCCATCAACCGGATTTCCAACCTCCGGCCTTGGATAATTGCTCCCTCTCCAATGGCCTGTTGAAGGGAAAGCCATGCACTACCCTTCGGTTTTAGCTTCGTTTTATGATGTAAGTACCGTCGATCGATCTCGTCTGCGCAATTAGCAAGCCCCACCCCCATGAACCCTGACCCAGAAATTCGCCGTCTGTTGGATATGATGCCAGCTTCGAGCCGGATGGTTACCAAGCTGAAGAGCGATCCTCAACAAGGGAGGGTGATCCTCTACCGTCGACCCCAGGGTCTCTCTCAGCAGCGATCGCTGATCATTAACTTTCAGCTTTGGCTAGAATTACCACCCGCCCAAAGAGATCTGCTGCTCTTAAGCGCTTTAAGTTGGCAAAGAACTGGGCAATGGCTCAAACCAGGCTGGCGGCAAGGTCTGATCTTGATCGGTCTGCTGGGCACCGGTGTGGAATGGCTGCAAACAGATGTCATTGGATGGTAGTGGGGCTGGGGTTAAGTCTAGTAGCAAGCCAGCAACTTTGGCGAGAACATCAGGCTGTTACTGTGCAGCTCGCAGCGGATGCTGAAGCCCTTCAAGTGGCCCAACGCCGGGGATATACAGAACAAGCTGCGGCAGAGCATCTCTACCAAGCAATTGAAGCCGTTGCCCGGCTCGAAAACCGCTCCCCCATAGAACTGAACGATATCATCCGCTGCCAAACCTTGCGATCAATTGCAGGTATCACGACTGTGCCAGCTCCCGCCCCTCTCACTTAACTCTTAAATTCCACCTTGGACAACAAAAGGATCTCTGGTTAAACGCACTTGATATCGACTGTCCGGCGGCACGGTTAATAATTCGGCCTTAAAGGTCACAGTTTGACCCGGCCCTAGGGTGGAAGGGCGAGGCGCAGCACTGCCGGTTTGGATCAAATTGCCGCTAGCATCCAAGACTTCAAAGTTGACCCCAGAGACGGTCACGGCTTGCTTGTTGCGGTTGCTCAAGCTGCCTTGCAGTTCTGAAGAGCCATTCAGACGAATAATGGGCACCAAACGGAGATTACTTGCTTTTAAATTTTTACTGAGTTTCTTGGCCAAAACTTGTGGATCTTCAGCCGCGTCGCCCAAGGATTCATTGGGGCTAGGAGCAGCGGTATCGGCGCCTGGCGGGGGACCATTCAAGTTAATCAATTGATTCCAATAATCAAGAAATCTGGCCTGATCAGATAAGGTGCCACCAATCTGAACCACGTCACCTGCTGACTGTGCCCGCGCTGGGGAGGCCGGTACGATGGCAATTGAGGCTAAAACAGAAGCCGCTGTCAGGGTCAATCCTGCCCACCGAAAAGATACCACCATTGTCTTAACTCTCTTTACCAATGTTTTAGAATCCATATTTCTGGACCATGACAATACTGGGTTAGCCTAGGCATCTAGGTCAGCCTCGGCGTTCCCTATGGGTTAGTATGCCCCATTCACCTTGGCAAATATACAGTCTTTACCGATGGGTAATCTCAGCCTCCATATTGCCAGGGCGTATCCTTCAACCACAGGGGCTGGCCTTGCCGATGTTGGGCCGCAGCAATCACTTCACCGACAAAGAGAGAGTGATCCCCTTCCTCTAGACTGCCCTTGACCTGACATTCTATATATCCCAGAGCCTCTGTAATGATGGGACAGCCTGTGGCTTCGCCTAAGTAAAATTCAACCTCACCAAACTTATTTCCCACCTGTTCTTGGGGTTTAAAGAACGCTTCGGCTAAGGTTTGCTGGGTCACTTCTAAAAAGCTGACGGCAAACACTTGGCTAGCCTTGAGCATGGCATGGGATCGTGAGTCTTGCCGAACACCAATAGCAATTAATGGCGGTTTAAATGAAGCTTGGGTCATCCAGCTTAAGGTGAAACCATTAACTTGATCCCCCTCCTTGACGCCACAAATGTTGAGGGGATGAGGAATATTACGCAGTAAGGTCCGCTTCGCTTTTTCATCTAGCAAGATTGAGCTATCCTTACATCACTAGGATTACTTTCTTCACTTTAGCAAGGGATATTAGCTTTCAGAGCGGGTTGGCGACAGATTGTGATTTCTGTTTGTGGGACTGGCTAAGGCTGGGGAGCCTCAACTCTGGCTTTTCCGAGCTTGAGCGGAACAGGCTTCCAGGATAGTTTTGAGCAGGTTTTATGGGTGGTGGATCGACCTGAAACTCAACTCTATTAGTCCACTGTATGGGGTTCAATGGCATCAGGGTATCTAGGGCAAGGATGCATCGGTTAACGGGTTTATTGAAGGATCACCCAGTTAGGCTCTCCAAAACTGCCATTCATCTGTGGCAGTTGCCACTGTTGCAGGCAACTGCTGAGAATCTGTTCCTTTGGCCTTTACTATCAGTGGATGAGCAAGAACGGGCAAAGCGTTTTGTCCGCCGCCAAGATCAGGAGAAGTTCGTGCGCGCGCGCGGATTTGTGCGGCTACTGTTGGGGCATTATTTATCGCTACCTCCTGCTGAGGTGGTTTTTGAGTATGGCTTACGGGGTAAACCTCAACTGGCGGTGGCAACTAGGGCCACCGGGTTGCAGTTTAATCTATCTCATTGCCAAGATTTAGCGATAGTTGCGATCGCACCAAGGTACTCCCTAGGAGTAGATCTAGAGCAGCTCAACCCGCAGGTTAGCTACCTAGACATTAGTGGCCGTTTTTTCGCCTCGGCGGAGGATGAGTTTTTACGCCGTTTACCCGAGG
>JAAUUW010000151.1 GCA_012030735.1 Acaryochloridaceae cyanobacterium SU_2_1 | reverse complement strand
AAAGTTCAAGAAAATATTTAACGTTAGCTGCAGAAAACCATATCTAAATAAGAACTAAAAGAATTTGAGGTAGATTTTCGTGAAGTTGGAGCCAATCATCTAAACCCAAAATATTGTAAACAATCCAGACCACCAGAGAAATTCAAGACCCTCGAATCTCAGGCACCTAAGTCTCTTGATCAGTGAGTAAGAGAAAAGCAGATAGTAGCTCCTACAGACCAAACAAATAACCCTAATTGGGATAAAAAACCTGTATAAAAAGGACGCTGACAGATTTCGCAGGATCTGCAACGATATCGTAAATTGGGACTCTAGCAATTTTACATATCTCATAAATCAATATTAAAACAGAGGAAATATTAGAAATTGTTTAATATCACGCCATAGATGTAACTTTATGATTTGAGTGTAAATAAGTTTGAACATCAGACGATACAATACCTATATTTATATAACTAAAAATCTGTCGATAAAATCATTCAATTTTAATATAGTTTGGCATTTTCTCAATAAGTTCTGATTATTTCATAACAAGGGTTTTTAAGGAGCCTGTTCACTCTAATGATTATGAGATTGTGTCCGAAGAAGTCGTTCAAATCCTTATCCTGTAAAACTTTCGATTTTTTGAACCTCATACGCCATTCTTGTTATCAAAAGATATTTGCGCCTGTATTCTAGCCAGAAAGAGCATCAGCGGCTATTAAGAGTTACCTAGCCTGCTCATCAAGTAAGCAACAAATAAGTGATATAACATACCTAATAAAATGCATCCCTCTTCTGTTGCTTTAGACAGAGAATATTCGTAAGCTTGATTTTGCGTAATTTTACGCTCCAGCGAATAGACACAACAAGTGGCTTCTACTCGTGCGACTGAGCGCTGGGGTGACCTAGTGCCACTTCTGAGCTAGCAATTTGGGCTCGTACGAGTAGCATTTGTGGATGCTCCTTTAACTTGGCAAACTCCAGCAGGGTTGATTCAAGCCTTTGCTACTATAATTGCGGGGATTGGTACACCTGCTCAAGCGCCTAAACCTAGAGGTAAATACCCTGGACGCTCTCTCGGGCAAACCCAACCCCCTCGTACTCGATATCCCACTCTGAAAAGTCGAGCAAAGAAACCCAAATCTCAGAAGTCTACCAACTTACCTGACCTAGTTGCAGCAGACTTCCTCCCTATGGCTAATGCTTCGGCCATCCTTAGCTTCAATTCTCAGTTGAGCTATTTTGCCATGCCTTCCCATCCATCACTCATGACTTTATGAAAATCTGTTAGTCAAAAGCCCAGTCGGACAAGGCGTAACGGCAACCTTTAAACTAAAGCGCTCAACTCCCCCAGTGCGGAAGGCTTTTGCTGCTATGCGATGGTCGCAGGCAGATCGGAGACCATCGCATTCCAAGAACTAAGCAATCATGCAAGCCCTGGTAATGTAAGTCAGCCTGAAGGCAAAATTTCAATATCACTGAGGCCTAAGGAAAACCTATGGTCATCTTTTCCGCTAAATCTCTATTATTTTATCCAAATAAAGCCTTAAAACAGAAATACGCAAAATATAGCATACTCCCTTCCCGCTCCAAGATTACCTATTTTAAATAGGCTGTAAGCCTTGCTAAATTTAGATTTATACTATGCAATCTTATGTCGGATTGGGAGTATTTATGCATAATGAACCGATGGAGGGAGACATTCTTCGGTATCCTAGGCTAGGAAATTGCATGTCTTATATATACTGTAGCCAGCAAGATTTGTGATTTCCAAACAATCTTTCTGAAAGGATCAATTTTGTCCAAGGGTCAGGAATAATATTAATGACCTAAATGACAATTACTTTTAGCTTAAATGTAGGGGGTATCGACAGTGGATGTACAGGATATTTATCAATATTTTCAGAACCCTCCCCCGATCTACATCACGAAGGAAGTGGGTGTATGCTATGTTCTGTCTGTTTTACTGGAGCAGGGTGATTCCTATGGAACAGCGCTCCTCCAAAAGATTCGCGCTAGTCATTCTCCCTACCGAATCTCTGACACGGTGCTCTATGCAGCCCTCAATTTCCTGATTGGTGAGGAGATTATTTGTGGTTATTGGCAAAATGAAGCGGGACGAGGCAGACCCAGGCGGATGTATCAGATCATCGAAACGAAGCGCAAGGAAGCGGAAAAGTTAAGTAGGCTCTGGGCTGAGTATCTTGGAGGAGATCGCTCAGCAGACTCACTTCTGTCGCGGCAAGGGGCTGATCTATAAAACTGAGGATTTATAGATCCTGGCAGTTACTCACCCTGGCAGTGAGTCATGGAGTGTGGAACTTCTAAATTTGAAGCAGCGTCTGGTTAGTAGGGCAGTGCGGTTGGCCTGCCCAGACAGTTGCAAGCAAATCCAAGCTGATCTTGACATCAGGGTGATCGATGTTAAGGTTTATACGATGCTGAACTTGAGATTTATGCTCACTAAGGCTTGAATAGCCTTTGGTATCAAGGGTTGCAGGGTTGCTTTTGACCAAGAGAATGCTTTTCCATGAGAACTTGAGAACCTATGAAACGATTAATTGGCTGGAGTCTAATATTGGGATTGACGGGGGGGAGGGGTGATTACACCTTCTTTGATCGATCCTCTGCCCGCGATCGCAATTCCTGAAGCTGAGGCCGTCAAACGGCTAGAGACTATTCCTACCTTTGCTGTCACCGATACTAAGGGTGCACCTATCCTGGCCGCTGTACCCAATCCCAAGGACAAAACTAAGACCATTCAAGTCGCTACCTTTTTTATGAGCCAACAGGACGCTCAAAGCTTGGTAGATGGCTTAAAAGCCCAAAAACCCGAGCTAGGAAAATCTGCGAAGGTCACCTTATTATCGTTACGGGCTGCCTATGAGATCACGAAACAGAACAAAGACAAGCGCGAAGAGCTAGTTTTTCAGTTTATTCCTAGCAAAGAGCAACTTGACTTTGCCACTGCCGTCTTAAAGGCCAATGGGCAAGAGGTTAAACAGTTTGTGGGTGTGCCAATGTTTTTTGCCACTGGGGGTAAAGATCAAGGTGTGCTAACCATTGAACAAGGTAAAAACAAGATCACTCCCTTCTACTTTAGGAAGCAAGATCTGCAAGGGATGCTTGAACAGCTCAAAAAGCAAGATAGCGCCTTAAGCGCCACCACTAAAATTCAAGTGACCACCCTTGATCGGTTGGTGAACTCTCTGATGAAGGAAGATGGAGAAGAAATTAAACAAATTACCCTCGTTCCTGATCGAGATGCCCTTAAATATGCCCTAGAAGAGCAACAAAAAAATGCTCCAAAGGCTCAACCTAAACCCCAAGCTCAGCCCAAACCCCAGGCCCAGCCCAAACCTAAATAACCCCTAGATCACCTCTGGATACCCTGTCAGGCCATCTGTTAGAACAGTGGCGACTTCAACAACTTCAGTCTCTTGATCGCCTCAGTGATCAAGAGTTTGCCGCTCAGCTTCGCCAAGAACTGAATTGGTTGCTGTTGGAAACCACTGATCTGCAACCCTTAGATCTGCACCTCCAGCACTTACCACCCTTTGTCCATTTGCACATGCCCTGGGCAAGGCTGGAGGCGCTTTGGCAGCAGAAGCTGACTGCTCGAGTCCCGGTCCAATATCTGACCGGGACAGCCCATTGGCGGCAGTTTCAGCTCCAAATTTCCTCCGCAGTCTTGATCCCACGGCCCGAGACGGAGGAATTGATCGATTGGGCTATGACAGCAGCGGCCGCCCAGCCCCCCGCCCTTCAAGCTGTAGCAGATTGGGCAGATTTAGGGACGGGGAGTGGGGTGATTGCCTTGGGTTTGGCTAGCCTATTCCCCGAAGGGATGATTCATGCGGTAGATGTAAGTGAGGCGGCTTTAGCGATTGCAGCCCTTAATGCTCAAACTCAGGGCCTCAAGGCTCGCATTCAGTTTTATCAAGGTGAATGGCTACAACCTTTGGCCCATCTGCGCGGCAGCTTACGGGGTATTGTCAGTAATCCGCCCTATATTCCCACGGCGCTGATCCCAACCTTGACACCCGAAGTATCGCAACATGAGCCTCATTTGGCCTTAGATGGTGGTGTAGATGGTCTGGGACCTATTCGAGAGATTATTGCCACCGCACCTCAATACCTCTGCTCTGGCGGGGTGCTTCTATTCGAAATGATGATGGGCCAAGATCAAGCCATCTACCAGCTATTGCAAGCACAGGGGGACTATCGGCAGATTCAAATCCATCGGGATTTAGCCGGTGTTGCCCGATTTGCCCAAGCTGAACGAAAATAAGCCTATGCATTGGTATACCTATGGATATTCTGGCAAGGCTTCAGCAAGATTATGACCGTTTCCCTGCGAACCAATCCTTTGATCTCTATGCAGCGGATGTTTACTTCAAAGATCCCCTCAATCAGTTTCGCGGTGTAGCCAAATATCAGGAAATGATTGGCTTTATCCAAAAATGGTTTATCAATACTCACATGCAGGTGCATGGGCTTGAGCAACAGGGTGAGATCATTTGTAGCCGCTGGACCCTTGACTGGCAGGCCCCCTTACCCTGGCGGCCTCACATGGCGATTACAGGGCGCAGTGAATTGCAATTGGATGAGGCGGGGCTGATCTGCAGCCATATTGATTATTGGGATTGTTCTCGATTAGCAGTCCTTAAACAGCTTTTTTTCCCAGCCAGATCCTTTACCCTTTAAACCAAGAATGCTATTGGTCTAATGCAGGTAAGTTATGGATATTGGGGTTCCCAAGGAAATTAAAGATCAAGAGTTTCGGGTGGGCTTGAGTCCTGCTAATGTGCAAATTCTCTGTCAGCAAGGGCATCGGTTATTTGTGGAAACTGGGGCTGGCTTGGGGGCTGGGTTTACCGATAGAGACTATGAGCAAGGCGGTGCCCAACTCTTATCGACAGCAGCAGCAGTCTGGCAGCAAGAATTGGTGATTAAGGTAAAGGAACCGCTGCCGTCAGAATATGATTTGCTACAGGCGGGACAGATCCTATTTACCTATTTGCATTTGGCGGCTAATCGGCCCTTGACCGAGCAGTTGATGCAGGCGGGGGTCAGTGCGATTGCCTACGAACCGTCGAGGTTACTCAGTGCGATCGCGTTCTGTTGCCCTTACTCACACCCATGAGTGTCATTGCGGGTCGCCTCTCTATTCAGTTTGGGGCACATTTCCTAGAGCGCCAACAGGGGGGGCGCGGGGTATTGCTCGGCGGTATTCCTGGTGTCCGGTCTGGCAAGGTCGTCATCCTCGGCGGCGGCGTCGTAGGGACTGAGGCCGCCCGGATTGCCCTGGGCATGGGGGCAGAGGTCACCATCCTTGATATCAACCTAGAGCGGCTGGCCTATCTAGAAAACTTATTCGGCTCACAGGTGGAGCTGCTTTACAGCAATGCAGAGCATTTGCTTGGGGTATTGCCGAGGACGGATTTATTGGTGGGGGCTGTGTTAGTCCCCGGCAAGCGAGCGCCTATCTTAGTCTCACGTCAAGGGGTGCAAAAAATGCAACCGGGCACGGTCATCGTGGATGTAGCAGTCGATCAAGGCGGTTGCATTGAAACCTTGCGAACCACTTCCCATACAGATCCAGTCTATGTAGAGGAAGGAGTATTGCATTATGGTGTGCCCAATATGCCAGGAGCCGTGCCTTGGACCGCGACCCAAGCCCTCAATCATAGTACTTTTCCCTATATTGCTAAATTAGCAAATCAAGGGTTAGCGGCCTTAGAGCAAGATTCCGCCTTGCAAAAGGGGTTGAATATCCATGATCATCGCTTGGTTCATCCTGCTGTGCAACAGGTTTTTCCCGATTTACAGGGTTAAATCCGGCAAACATCAGGCATGATCACGGAAGCATATAATTTCCGAGCATCAAGCGGACCCATACCAGCTCATTCGCTCATTCTTTGAGCGAAAAATATTTTCTGAGCAACAGAATGCGGCTTTGAAACTTTATAAAGCTTTAAAAATAAGCATGACTTTTAGTCCTTTGGGGATGACCAGAATTTGACAACCTAGTCTGTATCAGTGATAGCACCTTCATCACTCTCTGAGAATTGAAAGTTTCAAAGAGCTTCTGTGAGACATAACCACGATCTGCGACGACTTTGTCAAAGATATCTTCCAATAGCTGAGGCACAGGTGTGCGATCGTCGGTATTGCCAGGGATGATAGTCATATGGAGCAGTTCACCTTGATCGTTGATGATGTAGAGGGAGTTTGAAGCCAAAGAACCAGCCTTACCTCACTATTGCAAACCCCTTAAAGATTTTATGGGATGCAATTCGTCGGTTGTGGCACCGTTAGCTTCGTCCAATCCATCACCGATACACCTGTACACTCACCAAGGTGATACAGCTTTCATTGCTTCAAGTAGCAACCTCGATCAGGTCTTGAATTTCTTCAAGTAAGTCTTGCCGATCCATCTCCCCTTTTTGATAGATGCTTTGGACGGCATCACCCAACTGCAAGCGCTCACTCGCGGTTAAGTCTTTTGCAGACACGACAATCACAGGAATACTTTGCCACTGGGGTTGCTGTCGCAAGACTTGAAGGAATTCAAACCCATCCATCTCGGGCATCATGAGATCGAGGAAAATCAGATCTGGTACATCACTGGCATTCAAGATCTCTAAGGCTTTCTTACCATTCCTGCGGTCTTATAAGCCCATTTTTCTCTTTCTAAGAGACGACCCAAAACTTGCTGAGAAGGAATATCATCTTCAATCACTAACATCCAATTATGACGGGATGAAGAAGAGACATATTTATCGAGAATTTCTAGGAGACGATCTCGCTGTAAGGGTTTGGTCTAGAAAGTCTGTTGCTCCTAGGGAATAGGCCCACCTTTTTTCTATCGTCGG
>JAAUUW010000017.1 GCA_012030735.1 Acaryochloridaceae cyanobacterium SU_2_1 | reverse complement strand
CCTGTCCGCGTCGCATGTTCGCGCCGATGTCGAGCGTCAAGGTCGCGGTCTGGGGACCCATGGTGCCGGCGATCACCGTCAGCGACAGCACCTTCACCCGGTCCTGGGCGACGGCGATCTCGTTGTCGACCAGCGCCTCGATGTCCTCGTCGTAGATGTGCTTCTTGCGGTCGGCCAGCGCCTTAAAGCGGTTGAAAGCGTCCTCGAAGGCATTCTCCCCCAGTTCGAAGCCAAGATCGCGCAACTTGGTGCGGAATTTTGATGGGGGTTGCTGTCCCTCTATGGGGATGGGCTGGTGGAGGCGGCCTATGGATGGCATCCGCGAGGGCTGATACCACTGCACCCCTCGCCCAAAGAACTCCAGCAACAGAGCGTCAAGGGAACCAAGTGCTGCTCAACGGTCGTGCCTACCCCTTGGCCTGGAGACAATGGCAAAATAGTCAACCGGGGCAAGTCAGTACCGGAGTTAGTGATATTGGCCTAGAACGACGATTTGGCGTACAGCTTGCTAATACCGATAATTACCAGCAGCAACCTGCGCAATGGTTTACACCTCAAGCCCTCTCTCTCCCTACTCAATTCAGTAGCAATGGTGTCTATCGGCTGGTAGATATTTCTGCCTTAGCCCAAACCTTTAGCTGGCGAATGCAGGCCCAGGGGAATGTTCTACAAATTCAATCTCCGCCCACTCAAGTTCAGCAATTAAGGATAGGACGACAGGTTTGGGGACAACGGCTAGTTCTTGATCTCGATCAGCCAGCACCCTGGCAAATTGAGCGGCTGACCAATAGTCGCAATGGAAGCACCAGCCGAGAATTTGCAATTACCCTGGATGCGACGACACCTGCAACGCTGGCCAAAACTTGGACATTGCCAACAGGGTCAGGCTTGCAGTCCCTACAGGTCACCAGCCAAAAAGGCCGCACCACATTGCAAGGGAAAATGGCGGGCAACATGCGTCCTCGTGTGACCATGTTAGCCAATCCCTATCGGCTGGTGATTGATATCCAAAACACAGCTCCTAGCCCCCGAAGCATTCTCTGGGCACCGGGTATTCGCTGGCAAGAGCAAACCATTGCCTTGGGTAATCGTCAATTCCCAGTCACTTGGTTGGCCATAGAACCCCAGCAACGAGGCCTTACCCTAGAACCTATTTGGGGCAATCAGAATGGACTCGTCGGCATTGACCCCCTGAGTACGATTGCTCAAAGGAATCAAGCAACAGCAGCCATCAATGCTGGATTTTTTAATCGCAATAACCAAACACCCTTGGGTGCTTTGCGTCGTAATGGAGCATGGATTTCTAGTCCCATTCTAAATCGGGGAGTATTGGCCTGGAACCCACAAGGCCAAGTCCAGGTGGGTCGGATCAGTTTGCAACAAAATCTAACCACGGCCACAGGGCAGCGGTTGGCTCTAGTGTCCTTAGATAGTGGCTATCCCCAAAAAGGTATCGCTCGCTATACGCCCACTTGGGGGTCTTCCTATACCCCTCTGCTCAAAACAGAAAAAATCATCACGGTGGTGGGCGATCGCGTTAATTCAGTGCAATCCAGCACCAGTGCCACTGCCTTTGCCATTCCTAAAAATGGGTATTTACTGGTGGCCCGTAGCTTTGACACCGACACAGTCCTAAGCCCTGGCAGCCAAATTCAGATTCAAACCACAACTACACCGAACAACTTTAATGCTTTTCCCAATATTCTAGGGGCTGGCCCCCTACTGATTGCCGATGGTCGGGTAGTTCTTAATGCGATTTCAGAGCAATTTCGCCCGCCCTTCGATATCGATCCAGCTCCTCGCAGCGCAATTGGTCAAAGTTCCAAGGGCACTATTCTGCTAGCTGTGGCTCATAATCGACTGAATGGGCCTGGCCCCACCTTAAGTGAATGGGCCGCAATTATGCAGCAACTTGGCTCTGTCAATGCCTTGAACTTAGATGGAGGTGCATCTACAAGCCTCTATTTAGGGGGAGAACTGTTAGATCGCCATCCTGTCTCTGCCGCCCGAGTACAAAATGGGATAGGTGTTTTTTGGCGACCGGGGGCACTATAAGGCAAGAGCCTAAGGATTCGGGTCGAATGATATCAAGTTTCGTTAATTTTTTGTTGAAGAGTAGCTCTTTAAGGCTCTAAACTTTACCCTCGAAGTGGATTGTTTATGGATAATAAACCTTGTGGTTAAAACGCAACTGCCTAACCCAACCTCATTGACAAACGTTATTCATCAAGGTGTTGCCGCCACCGAGCTCCGCCCTTGGGGATCCTTCACCATTCTGGAGGAAGGTCAGGGCTATAAAATTAAACGAATCGAAGTGAAGTCAGGGCATCGCCTCAGCTTGCAGATGCACCATCATCGCAGTGAGCATTGGATTGTGATTGCTGGGATAGCGAAGGTATTACGGGGCAATGAAGAGCTGATGCTGAGTGCCAATGAGTCCACCTATGTCCCTCGGTTTACTCAACACCGCTTGGAAAATCCTGGCATGGTCCCCTTGGTGCTCATTGAAGTGCAGAATGGTGAGTATTTAGGGGAAGATGATATTGTCCGCTTTGATGATGACTATGCCCGTTAGCTCTTAGATTCTCTGATACCTAGTCTAGGGGGAGGATTCTCTTGCTCCGTGGTTAACTTGTTCTGTGATTGTCTAGCTTCATGATTCAGCTCAGTCCCACAGCCATTGGCGAAGTTAAACGACTGCAGAAAAAGCAGCCTCAAGGAGTCGCTCGCCTTCCCTTGCGCATTGCAGTGATTAAGCGCGGCTGTAAGGGGTTATCCTATCAGCTTGAGTTTGCTGAGAGGCTCCAAGCAGAAGATCTACTCTTTGACTGTGCAGAAAACATCCAGGTGGTGGTGGCTCCAGAGAGCCTGGTGTACCTCCAAGATTTGACCCTGGATTATACGGAGGACTTGATGGGGGGTGGTTTCCGTTTTCATAATCCCAGGGTGACAGTCACCTGTAGCTGTGGCAATTCCTTTGCCATGGATTCTCTAGGATCTGCTGGGCTGTAGATGCGGGATCGGACTGCTCGTAGAGAAGAAGAAGCGGTCATCGGTCTTGGTCTGGAACGTAGGGACGATTAAGCCCTTTAGGGTTTAGCCGTGGGAGAGGCTGAAGGTGAGACAGTCGCACTGGGCGGACTGCTTGCAACGGCCTTAATTTGGGGTTTGAAATCATCGGGGGCCAGTTTCTCGGCGGTTTGGAAAAGGCTATTGGCCTCTTGGGCTTTACCTTGTTGACGCAGGGCAATGGCCTTGCCATAGACTGGGCGAAAATCTTGAGCATTGACAGCAATCAGCTGATCATAGAGAGATACTGCTTGGTCATATTGTTTTTGGGAGGTATAGACCTGACCCAGAAGCAGTTGCACGGCAACGGTATCGATACTATTGGGCTTGATCTGGTTAGCCTGGGGTGCATTCTTGAGGGTTGTCTCTAGCAGGGTGATGGCGACATCTTGCCGTTTTTGCTGCACTAAGGAGCTGATATAGCCCTGGAGCACATCTAAATTGCCCGGTGACGCTGCTGCGAGGAGGGTACGATAATTTTCGTCGGCTGCTTCTTGATTTCCTGTGCGTTGTTGGGTTTGAGCCAATAGGAGTCTATATTGGGGTTCTGTTGGATATAACTTGACTAGCTTCTCTAAGGGGTCGATGACCTCTGTGAGGGGCTTGAGCTTTAAGGTGACCATTTGAGATCGCGTATCCACCAATCCCTCTAGGGCATCTTGGTTATTGGGTTCGGCCTGCAAAATCTGCAAATAGCCGCTTTCAAGATCCTGTAACTCTTTTTTGCGAGTATCAGGCACAGCCGGTGTGGCACTAGACGTGGTTGCAGTGGTAATGGGGGTTGGCGAGGGTGAAGGATTACTCGCAAGAATCCCTTCGTAGAGTGCCCCCAGGGAAAAACCCAAGAGAGCGACAATTGCCAAAACCACAAAGATCCAAATTAGCCAACGATTCGTTTTTTTTCTGCACAAAATACTCTTTGAACTCTCTTACTATTATCAGGGATAAAGATGGGCTTATGCTGTTAATCAAGCCTAAATCATGAGTCAGCAAGGAAAAATTTAGGACTGGGCATGGCTCAGGCAAAGAAAGGCAAGAAATTGATGCAACCTACCAACCCGCTGAGATTGGTCACCGGACCCAGTCGCTCGGGTAAAAGCGAATGGGCAGAAACCTTAGCCATGCAATCGGGCCAACCCGTGGTCTATATAGCCACCGCCAGCCTCGATCCAGAGGATAGCGAGTGGCAAGCTCGAATTGAGCGTCATCAACATCGTCGTCCCTCCAGTTGGCAGACCCTGTGCGTTCCCCTCGACCTAGCAGTTGCTATTCAAGGACAACCCCCTGGCCTCTGTATTTTGATCGATTCCCTAGGCAGTTGGTTAACCAATTGCCTCGAACAAGATTCTATCACCTGGCAGGATAGCGCCCATCAACTCTTCCTTGCCTTACAGCAGTCTGAAAGCCAGGTGATCATCGTTGCAGAGGAAACGACCTGGGGAGTTGTGCCAGCCTATGCAAGCGGTCGGTTATTTCGCGATCGCCTCGCAGAACTAGAGCGAGCCATTGCTGCCATTGCCGATCAAGTCGACTTAGTGGTTGCAGGATATGCCCTAAACCTGAAGGCTTTAGGGCAGTTTGTATCGCCTATCCCATCCTTACCCCTGGGAGAAATCTTTAATTCGCCTAAAGAATCGTGACTGAACCAGCCATCCCCAGAGCAATCTAGCTAAGCTTAAGATCATGACAGAGTTCCTGTTCTCGAGGCTGCTGTTAACCAGCAGATTCCTAAGTCAAATATGGCTACACCACAGCAGATCAAAGAATATTTAGCCTGTTGGTTGCAACTAGGCAAAGCAGTTTGCCTCGACCATCAGTCAGAACCTCGCAAACTCTTACAGATCGTTCAAGGCGACCATTACAGCCCTGAGTTTGAGGCCCTATGGAACCAGATTCTAACCCATGATCCTGAAAACTGCTACTTGGATGGATCCGACGCCAGCATCGCTGAACTGCTCAGGGAGAATTGGGACATTATCGATTGCGCCCGTTGCCAAATGCCCGTTAGCTTGCCAAAGGCAGGGGTTGCCTCACCCCTCTGTCCCTGCCATGATTTACCCAATTGGCCAAACACTGAGTTACCACAACCTCGCATTCCCGTAGAAAGCAACCAGCATTTACAGTCTATTTATCAACGGTTACGTGAACCCATGCCATCGGCCATCCAGACGGGTCCATAATCAACTCATCGACGATTCCCTAGGTATACTTTACTCGGCCTGTTACCACCTGATCTTACCCAGCTTTGCTCAGGTATAGCAGAGTGCGAATTAACTCGCTCTTCGATAGGATGTAGCCAACAGCATAACCTGTACAGATAGAGATTTATGGCCCGAGTACAACCAGAAGCCCCTACCCATGCGATTGGGACTGTCAAAGGTCCAGGCGAAACTGGCAATCAGTATGTGTTTATCACGGCTAATACTCAACAGATTAAAATTGGTGAATTTGTCTCCTATCGCTTGGCTACTGAGGATCATGATCCCTGCGATATTTTAGGTAAAATCTCAGCCTGTACCCTGGTTGATCATCTGCCAGATCGAATCTTTGCCGATACTGAGATTGACCCCAGCGCTATTGCCTCTTTAATTGGCTTTAAGTATGCCAGCCCCGAGATCTATGAAGTGGCAGTGGATGTGGTGGGCTACTTTCACCCTAGCCTGGGGTTTATCAACCCCCGCCAGCCCCCGAAACCTGGAGCGAAGGTTTGCCTAGTTGATGATTTGACCCTTTGTCGCATCCTCAACAAAAAACAACGGGGAGAAGTCGGTTCCGCCACCATTGGTTCTTTGCTGTTGCGAAATCGAGATGCGGTACCCATCAATCTGGATGTCAAGGAATTGGTCAGTACCCATATGGCGATTTTGGCAGGCACTGGCTCCGGAAAATCCTATACGGCTGGGGTATTAATTGAAGAACTGTTATTGCCCCATAACCGAGCTGCTGTGTTAATTTTTGACCCCCATGGCGAGTATGGAACCCTAGAAGCAATGCGAGGCCATCCGGCCTTTAGCTGCCCTAATGACGGATATGCACCTCAAGTGAAAATTCTTAACCCCGATCAAATTACGATTCGGGTTTCCTCCTTGAACTATGCAGATATTCAAATGCTGCTGCCAGAAATGAGTGATCGCCAGCAAGCAATTCTCCGCAAGGGGTTTAATGCTCTCCTGGGCAAGAAGCGTAAGAGTCGCTGGGATATTAATGATCTGATTTTTGAAGTCTATGCTGCCGATACGACCCAAGATAAAAACGGCAACGAGCAGGCTGGATCCTCGGCCTTAGCCCTGGAGTGGAAGTTAGAAAAACTAGCGAATTCACCTTATTTTCATGCCTTTGAGCATCTGACGCCTCAGAATCTGTTTGAGCCAGGCCAAGTAACCGTCTTGCAAATGAATGAAATTAGCCAGGAAGAGCAGCAGGTCATCTGTGCAGCAATTTTGCGACAGGCAAGCCAAGCTCGGATGAATACCCTTAAGGAAAATATCACCGCCGAGGATGAGAACTATCTGCCCTATCCCGTGTTTATCTTGCTAGAAGAAGCCCATCGGTTTGCGCCAGCCCATGAACCCTCCCGCTGCAAGGCAGTGCTGCGTACCATTCTGAGTGAGGGTCGTAAGTTTGGCTTGGGGGTTGGGCTCATTACCCAACGACCCGGTAAGCTTGATTCAGATGTGCTGTCTCAATGTATGAGCCAGTTCATGATGCGGATTGTTAATCCTGTGGATCAAGACAGCCTGAAGTATGGGGTAGAGGCCGCGGGTCGAGATTTGTTGCAGGAGTTACCTGCATTAACCAAGGGGCAAGTGATTATCTCTGGGATGTGTGTGAATACTCCTGTGCTTTGCCAGGTCCGTTCCCGCTTGACAGCCCATGGGGGTGAAACCTTAGATGCCCCCGATTTGTGGCGACAATATTTCCAAGGACATCGGTTGCGAGAACGGGCAGCCATCCGTGCACCCCTAGCAGGACGACAATCGGCGGCCACAGTTCGGGGGGGTCTCGATTGAATGAGTTGGGAATAGAGCATGGCTGGCTAAGGGATGGGGAGAAGGGTTATTTCCACTGCCTCGTCAGCCTTGACAACATAGACCTCGCTTTTTTTAGAGTATAGATATGAGCATGATCACCTGTGAGCATCTTGATAAGGTGTATCCCATTGCCATTAAAGAGCCGGGTTGGCAAGGTACCTGGTCTCATTTCTTCCACCGTCGCCACCGCCTAGTGAAGGCGGTTCAAGATGTTAATTTTAAAATTGAAGCAGGTGAGGTTGTTGGTTTTTTAGGTCCGAATGGAGCGGGCAAGACCACGACCTTAAAAATGCTGACGGGGTTAATTCATCCTTCGGCAGGGCAGGTGCGGGTGGCGGGTCATATTCCTTTTCAGCGGCGGTCAGCCTTTTTGGAGAAAATCACCTTGGTGATGGGGCAAAAGCAACAATTGTTGTGGGATTTGCCTGCTTTAGATTCTCTCAAAATTAATGCGGCGGTTTACGGGATTAGCGATCGCACCTTTCAGCAGCGCGTCGGGGAGTTGACAGAAATGCTGGCCCTCGGCGGCAAGCTCACCCAACCTGTGCGCAAACTCTCCTTGGGTGAGCGGATGAAGGCCGAATTATTAGCAGCGCTGTTGCACCGTCCCCAACTGCTGTTTCTGGATGAACCAACCTTAGGGCTAGATGTCAATGCCCAGGTGGGCGTACGAGATTTCTTGCGGTCCTATAATCAACGCTACGATGCCACAATTTTGCTCACTAGCCACTATATGGCCGATATTACGGCATTATGCGATCGCGTCTTGCTAATTTACCAAGGTCAGCTGATTTACGATGGCGTCCTCAGCGGTTTAATGAACCGCTTTGCTCCCTATCGGCAGGTGAAATTAGAGTTAGAGTCTTTGCTGCCCACCACTGACCTCAGCCTCTATGGCGAAGTACAAGAAGTGAGTGGCAGAGAAGTTCGCTTATTAGTGCGCCGTGAAAACCTGACCCAAGCTGTTTCTCAACTACTCGCCAACCTACCCGTTTTAGACTTAACCATTACAGAACCCCCCATTGAAGAAATCATTGGGCGTGTCTTTGCCTCCGGTAGCGTCCTATGAGTCAGATCTATCAAACAACTCGCGTATTTTTAAGGGTCTACTATGCCTATATGGTCGAGTACCGCGCCGAACTGCTGCTTTGGGTGCTAGCCAACTCCTTACCTTTGATTATGCTCGGAGCTTGGACTGAAGCTGCCCAAGATGGGCAATTATCCCTCTCTCCCTTAGAACTGGCCCGTTACTTTATTGCTGTCTTTTTGGTGCGACAATTCACCATTGTTTGGGTGATTTGGGAATTCGAGAAAGAAGTCGTAGAAGGTAGGCTTTCCCCTCGGCTCTTACAACCCATCGATCCGGTTTGGCATCATGTCGCTGGCCATCTGGCAGAGCGGCTGGCTCGCTTACCCTTTACCGCTGCCTTAGTGGGCTTATGTTTTTTACTCTACCCTCAAGCCCTATGGTGGCCTGGTTTCTCTAGGCTCATTTTAGGAGGCTTGGCAACCGCCCTGGCCTTTATTCTGCGGTTTATTTTGCAATATACCTTTGCCATGTTCGCCTTTTGGATTGAGCGTGCCACGGCCCTTGAGCAACTTTGGCTCTTGTTTTATCTATTTCTGTCGGGGTTAATTGCTCCCTTGGATTTCTTTCCAGAGGCCGTGCGTGAGATCGTCCTCTGGACTCCCTTTCCCTATATGATTTATTTCCCGGCCAGTTTGCTGATGGGCTTACCCACTAACTTGGGCCATGGCTTTTTAATTATGGGGGCTTGGTGTTTATTGGGTTTGGTTCTCAATCGCTGGTTATGGCGACGGGGTTTGAAGCATTATTCTGGCATGGGAGCTTAAGGTGCTGCCCAAGCTGGCTGGATTGCTGACAGCAATTTGCTCCCCCCAACACAATTCACCCAAAATGGGCCTAGCCTATCAAGTTGTGGCTAAGCCATCGCCTCTGCGATCGCACGAGCCATTTCTTGGGTGCCCACAGGTTCGGTGCCAGCGGGTGCCAAATCATAGGTGACATGTTTTTTCTCACCAATCACCTTCTCTACGGCTGCTTGGAGTTTACGAGAGGCATCCAATTCGCCCAGATGCTGCAGCATCAGTACCCCCGATAGGATCAAAGCCGTCGGGTTAGCCTTATTTTGGCCTGCATATTTAGGAGCAGAGCCATGAATGGCCTCAAAGACTGCATATTCATGACCAATATTCGCCCCAGGAGCCACCCCTAGGCCGCCAATCATGCCAGCACAGAGGTCTGAAAGAATATCGCCATAGAGATTGGGCATCACCAAAACATCGTATAGCTCCGGTTTTTGCATCAGCTGCATACACATATTGTCGACAATTCGGTCTTCAAACTCGATATCGGGATAGTCCTTCGCCACTTCCCGCGCAATCTCCAGAAACAGGCCATCGGTGAACTTCATAATATTGGCCTTATGCACGGCCGTTACCTTGCGACGACCATTAGTTTGGGCGTATTTAAAGGCATAGTCAACAATCTGCTGGCTGCCCTTGACCGAAATCGGTTTAACCCCCAGCGCCGCATCCTCACGGATCGGTTTGCCAGAGAGCTTCGCTAAGAACTCGCGGGCCTCTGCAGCTTCGACAGTGGTGCGCTCAAATTCAATACCAGCATAGAGATCTTCGGTGTTCTCTCGCACAATGACCAGATCAATATTTTTAAAGTAGCTTTTCACCCCTGAGATAGACTTGGCAGGTCTGAGATTGGCATAGAGATTGAGTTGCTTGCGAATCTCTACATTCACAGAGCGAAAGCCCTTGCCCACCGGGTGGTAATCGGTCCTTTAATCGCCGTTCTAGTCTGCCGAATCGAGTCTAAGACAGAGGCAGGTAAGGGGGTGCCCTCGGCATCCATCACATCAATACCCGCATCAACCACATGCCAGTCAATGGCAACACCCGTGGCATCAATGGCAATTTGGGTGGCTGCGGCAACTTCGGGACCGATGCCATCGCCGCGAATTAAGGTGACTGGATAGGCCATACTTGTTTGAACTCCTTACTAAGATGCCCGGTGCGATAATCATCATAGCGAAGACTTTGCCCTTTAACTGTTTAGAGGCAGCGATTTCGAGGGCCTTTTTCCTGTAGCATATATTTTCGTTTTTTCACCCCTAATCCTCTCGGCCTCGCTAGATTTCTCAGCAGTCAGCAGGAGCGCCCCTTACTCCACAGTGACTGATTTGGCGAGATTGCGGGGTTGATCCACATCCAAACCTCGTAATGCCGCAATATGGTAAGACAGTAACTGCAAAGGCACTACCGTCAGGAGCGGAGAAATCACCTCATCCACAGCGGGCACAGGCAACAGGGCGTCAAAGGTCTCGGTGGCCTCTTGTTCGTCCATGGGGGTAACCCCGATCAGTTGAGCGTCACGGGCGCGGGCTTCTTGGGCGTTGGAGAGCACCTTCTCAAAGACTGGCCAGGCATGGCGATCGCAACCACAGGCACCTTGGCGATCTAAGAGGGCAATCGGACCATGTTTCATCTCACCAGCGGGATAGCCTTCTGCATGGATATAACTAATTTCCTTGAGTTTCAAGGCTCCCTCTAAGGCAATGGGGAAATTAATCCCTCGACCCAGAAAGATAAAATCGGTGGTATCGACAAAGTTATGGGCAAGGACTTCCACATAGCGTTCTTGGCTTTCTAAAATTTGCTCAATCTGGGCGGGGAGCTGCCGTAACCCTTCTAAGATCTCGCCAATGCGCTCTAGGGAGAGGGTTTGACGCTGATAGGCCAGATCAAGCGCCAACAGATAAAAAGCCATCAATTGAGCCATGAAGGTTTTGGTGGCGGCGACGCCAATCTCAATACCAGCATGGGTATCAATAATCTCGGATACCAAGCCAGCGAGGGAGCTTTCTGGCCGATTGGTAATGCCTAAAAAACGAGCGTGCTTACCCTGCGCCGACTGGGCGCATCGATGCTTTTCCATCTCTAGGGCTGCTAAGGTATCAGCGGTTTCACCTGATTGAGTGACACCGATAGTAAGGCTATTGGCCTGGAGAGGAGAGGGCGCATAGCGAAATTCTGAGGCATAATGAACCACCGTGGGAATGCCTGCCAACTGCTCTAGCAAATATTTACCCACTAAGCTAGCATGCCAGCTGGTGCCACAGGCCATGATTTGAATATGCTCTAAGTCTTGCGTAAGCGCTGCGGGCAAGTTCAGCCGCATCGGGTTGCTATTGTAGCTGGGCTGCCAATCCTGGGCTGTATAGGTCTCCAACACAGCGCGAATCACACCGGGTTGCTCGTTGATCTCCTTCAGCATGAAATGTTTGAAGCCCTGCTTCTCCACCATGACTGGATTCCAGTTCAGGGTGCGGGGGGAGCGGCGCACCGCATGACCGTCGAAGTGATGGAGGGTAACGCCCCCTCGGGTCAACCGGGCTAGTTCGTGATTGTCTAGGGTTAAAACCGTGCGCGTATAGGCAATCAAGGCCGGGGTGTCGGAGGCGCAAAAATATTCGCCATCACCAAAGCCGATGACGAGGGGGGCCTGTTTGCGGGCCACAATCAACTCATCAGGATAGTCAGCACCAATGACTGCGATCGCAAAGGCACCCTGCAGCCGATTAACGGCTTGCCGCACCGCCTCTAACAATAAGGACCCCTTTCCCTTACTCTCTTGACCCTGTAAGGCTGTTAATTGCTCAGCAATTAAATGAGGAATGACCTCCGTATCTGTCTCAGAGCGAAATATATAGCCCTTGTCTTGAAGCTCAGCCCTCAGTTCTCGATAGTTTTCAATAATGCCATTCTGAACCACTGCCAATCGTTCTTGGGCATCGCGGTGAGGATGAGCGTTATGCTCCTCTGGCTTGCCATGGGTTGCCCAGCGAGTATGGCCGATCCCTAGAAGCGACGGGTTGTCCCAACTGGCTAACTTCTCTTCCAGGTTAGAGAGCTTGCCCTTAGCTCGCAGGCAATGCAGCTCTGAGGCAGAAACAGTGGCAATTCCAGCAGAATCATAGCCTCGATATTCCAGCTTTTGTAAACCGGACAGCAAAATGCTGCTTACGTCTTGAGTGCCAATATAGCCAACAATCCCACACATACTGAATGATCTACTCCTGAACTCCCATTACCGCAGTGTGCCGCAACTAAACCTGAAATAGCAATCCCCTGACCGAGATAGAAGGCCAGGAAACAAAATATCTAGATTTATGTTTTGAGATTCGCCTCGAGAATCATATCCCCCGGTTAGGGGCATGGTAAGGGTTTGATGCGGACACAGGATCCTCAGCTCTGGTCAAGGAGAGGATCATGGTCTTCAATCAGCGATCAAACTCTTCAGGCATTCAATCCTGGCCCTTCACTACCCAGGCTAGGATCGCTTAGCAATGGGCATTCGCCAGCCTGTGCCAAAGGCCCGATCTGTGATTTTAAGGCCAGGAGGAGCCTGACGGCGCTTGAATTCTGAGCGCTGCACCAGTTGGATCACTTGTTGGGCCAGGGCTGGCGAGTGGCCTGCTGCAACAATTTGGGGCAGAGATTGATGTTGATCAATCAGTCGGTAGAGAATGTCATCTAATTGGTCATAGGCCGGCAAAGAATCTTGATCGAGCTGTCCGGGTTTGAGTTCGGCACTGGGCGGTTTAGTGAGGATAGAGCTGGGAATGATCGGCAAGCCCCTGTCTGCCCCTAGGGGATGGGTTTGATTCAGCCAGTGGCAGAGGGCATAGACTCGGGTTTTGGGCACATCTGCGATCGCAGCTAGTCCGCCATTCATATCACCATAGAGAGTGCAATAGCCCACGGCCATTTCCGATTTATTGCCCGTTGAAATCAACAACCGGCCAAATTTATTCGCGATCGCCATCAGTAAATTTCCCCGAATCCGAGCCTGAATATTCTCTTCGGCGACGTCGGGTTCAGTATCTGCAAATAGGGGACTGAGAATGGTCTCGTAGGTTTGCATGGCCTCAGCAATGGGCAACAGACTAGTGGAGATCCCAAGATTGTCGGCCAAGGCTAGAGCATCTTGAACGGAATGCTCAGAACTGTAGGGAGAGGGCATCAGGACTCCCAATACATTCTCGGGACCTAGGGCAGCGGCTGCGATCGCAGCCACCAAGGCCGAATCAATCCCCCCCACTCAACCCTAAAACAGCTTGGCAAAATCCACATTTACGCGCATAGTCCTGCACCCCTAACACCAAGGCCAACCAGATTTCCTGATTGGCCTCCGTGCAAGCAGGTGCAATCTGAGTCGGTTGCAAGTCAGCCTGCTCTGCATCGTAGGTCAAGCAGAGCAGATCAGGACTAAAGGCTGCGGCACGCCCCACCAGCTCGCCCTGGCGATTGACCGCCAGACTCCGGCCATCAAAAATCAAATCATCATTGCCCCCCACTTGATTGACATAGATTAAGGGGCAGTCATACTGCTGGGCATGGTGGTGCAGCATCGCCTCACGCAGCTCTTGTTTACCCACACAGAAGGGCGATGCTGACAAATTCACAATCAAATCAACCTGGGCTTGGGCTAACTCTGCCACCGGATCAACGGCATAGATAGATTTTCCCCAAAAGTCGGCATTATTCCACAAATCCTCACAAACGGTCACCCCGACCTTATACTCACCTAGGGTCAACAGATTGAGGTCAGAGCCAGGGGCAAAGTAGCGGTCTTCATCAAAGACATCGTAGGTGGGCAAAAGCCGTTTGTGAAAAGAATGCTGCCCTTGACCCCCATAGAGATGAACCATGCTGTTAAAGAGGGGCTTCCCCCCTTCGGTGGCGGCCTGAGGATGGGGCTGCACAGCTCCGACTAGCACATGGAGCTGTGCAGGCAGAGAAGCTGCCAATTGGGTCAAGCTATCTTGCACTGCTGCGATAAAACTCGGATCAAGCAGTAAATCCCGAGGCGGATATCCACAGAGAGAGAGCTCTGGCGTTAAGAGTAAACAAGCATCCTGGCCAACAGCCTGCTCTGCAGCAACTTGAATGGCTAAGGCATTGCCCTGGAGGTCGCCGATGGTGGGATTGAGTTGGGCGATCGCAATTTTCATCCTTCCTACCCCAACCTCAAGCGCAATTGGTCATCCGCTAAACACTATCTCTGAGGGTTAATCTTAGCCTTTGCCCTCGATATCCATGTTAAAGAGAAAGGGCGCTTGGCCTGCATTACTGCCATTAATCAAAACCTTCGGCATTTGCGATCCCCCTTGCCGCCAGGCCTCAATCGCTTCCTTCTGGAGCACCAGCTTACCCCCTTGATCCTTTAAGGTATCAGCTAACAAGCGTTGAGCCTCTGCCTTTCCCTTGGCGCGGTTGACCTCTGCCAAAGCATCTTGTTCCGCCTCCCTCGCCACATAGACCGCTCGCTGGGCACGTTGCTCCGCAATTTGCTTTTCCTCTACCGCTTGAGCAAATTCCGGTGAAAAATCGAGATCGACCACGCTCGTATCCATAACAATGATTCCGTACTTCTCTAGCCGCTTGCTAAGGGCATCATCGAAATCTGATTTGAGTACTTCCCGTTCTGTGATCGCCTCCTCCACCGTACGGCGGGATGCGGCGATTTTAAAAGACTCCTGAGTTTGAGGCGCAATAATTTTAGAGACAATATTTTCTAGCGTGCCTTGCTTACGACGGACTTCCACCACTTGGGTAGCATCAAGACGAAAGTTAATCGCAAAGCGAGCCGTCAGATCCTGCAAGTCCTTGGTTGAGCTTTGGGCGGGCACTTCAAACTTCTGGACCGTTAAATCATAGAAATCAACCCTAGACAGAAAGGGAACCTTATAATGAATGCCCTCCAGCAAAACACCGTCTTGAGCCTTACCCAACAAACTCAGCACTCCAGCTTGGCCAGGATTCAAAATCACGATTGAATTAAGACCTAAAAAAACTATGAGCGCAATCACAATGCCGATATTTTGTAAATTCCAATCCTTCATTCTGGTCCTTATCATGCCTTGGTGTATAGAGAATGCCTATTTAGGCTAGCGAATTTGCCCTAGCCTGCAGGGCAAAGGAGCAATTAAGTTTGCTGTTTGGGCAGCGTGACAGTAAAGGTTGTTCCTTGCTGAGGCTGACTCTGTACCGTAATGTGGCCTTGGTGGTTTTTGCAAATGGCTTGGGCAATGGCTAATCCCAACCCCGTTCCCATGACTCTACCATTGCTCGTCTGGTCCTTAAGGCTGGCCAGTCCTGAGCGCTGACGAGCCGGATCAACTCGATAAAAACGATCAAACAGATAGGGTAGCGCTTCCTTGGAGATGCCAATCCCTGAGTCTGTGACCTTGACCTGCAAACTAACTAGGCCCTGACGGATAACGGTTGCCAAGCTCAGCTGCACAGCTCCCCCCGGAGCAGAATACTGCATACCATTGCTGAGAAGATTGGTAAACAAGCGCATGAGTTGATCATAATCACCCATCATCGAAAAGGGTTCTTCCTCTAGCGTTGTTGAGGTGTCTGACTCTTGCAAGTCAAGGGTCAAACGCAGTTGCTGAGTATTTGCTAGGGCGCTATGTTCTTCAATGACCTGCATTAAAAGGGCATCAATGGGGCAAGGTTGTTGGTTGAGTTGGACCATGCCACTGTCTTGACGCGCCAGAAATAGCAAATCGTCCACCAAGCGTCCCATGCGTTGGGTCAGCCGTTCCACTACCTCAAGCTGTTGGCGCTGCTCTGGTTCTTGTAAGTCAGGATCAGCCAGGGCCACTTGCACATTCGTTTGAATCAGGGCAATGGGATTACGAAGTTCATGAGAGGCATCAGCAGTGAACTGCTTGAGATGCTCATAGGAGTCGCTGATCGGCTCAATCGCTAATCCCGACAAAACCAGCCCAAACCAGCCACTAAACCAACCAATAGGCTTGTCCCTAAACTCAAATCAATAATCAACTGATGGGTGGGTTTTGTCACTTCAAACCAGGGATGACTGACTCGCAAATAGCCAAGTACATAGTTGTTGAGCGTCACGCGCTGGGTCGATTGTCGGAGCCAATAGCCGCTGCTCACCTCCACAGTTTCGCCCCGATGCCCTAAATGCATGGGAATATCCAAGGGCTCAGAGAAGGTGGACCAGAGCAGATTGCCTTGGTCACTGAACCATTCCAAATCAATTCGGTCGTCGTCGACTTCTGCTGGGGGATTGCCGAAGCTGGCTTCAAGGTTGATCTTGACTTGAGAAGGTTGAGCAGCGGTGGGCTGATCTGTTACATCGACCACTAGGGAGCGCTGCACCACCTCAATCACATGGCTGAGGGTGTCATCGACTCGCTCAATCAGGGTACTGCGCACATAGATATAAAAGCCTGTGGCGAAGACGAGTAAAAAAATGGCGGTGACTCCTGTATACCAAAGTGCCAGCCGCCGCCGAGTCGTTTGAAACATGGGAACCTTTGCTATTCCGGTGCTGTTTCCATCAGCAGTTTTTCTTTATCGCGCTTGCGCTTTTTGGCGTATAGCTGGATGGTGACCACCATTGCGATCGCCAACCCAAAAATCACCCATACCGTTGCATCTGTAGGCAAATTATTCTTAAAAACCGCCAACAAGACGATAGCCACCAACATCAAGGTCGGTGCTTCATTCAAAGCCCGTAACTGTTGACCAGACCAACCGCAAGTACCCGCCTCTAACTTTTTCATCAGCGAACGACAGAAAAAGTGATAAATCAACAGCAGGGCTACGAAGGCCAACTTAACATGCAACCAACTCTGCTTAAGTAGCGCTGGCTCTGTCACTAGCATGGCAATGGCCATGGTCACGGTCACCATCATGCCGGGGCTAGTAATAATGCTGTAGAGCCGCTTCTCCATCAGCGTATATTGCTGCTTGAGGATTGCCGGGGCAGGTTCAGGCTCATCCTCGGCTTCGACATGATAAATAAACAAGCGCACAAGGTAAAACAACCCTGCAAACCAGACCACAACACCAATGATATGAAATGCCTTAAACCAAGAGTAAGCCATAAATCACATGCAAATACAGTACTCATTATCTGAACTGGATCCTGAACCGATCCTAAAGCAAGCCTAGCCCTGAGCAAGAAATTGCGGCAATCAACGTTATTTTCCTTAAAGATTGATCGCCACCAAAGACCTACTACTAGGAGAGCGTCATGCTCATAGTGAGACTCGGGCTGCCTTAAGCATGTGATAAGTAATCAACAACTGCGTCAGGGCGAGGGGATAGCTCTGCAAGATCTCTCCAGTTGTACCCATGATTTTGCCAATATCTTCATTGCCCTGCAGACTACAAAACTGTCCCAGATGGGGCACCTCATTACAGAGAATGCGCTCTAGTTCCATCACCTGACCCTGAGTAGCATGTCCATCGATTTCTAAGACATCCACGGGCTTGCCCATATCTCGACTGAGATCTAACCGAATCGCTTCCCCTAAATGGCTGCCTTCAGGATTTAGGAGTTCGGTCAAATCTGGATGAGGAAGTGTCGGTCGCAGAATTAAACGCACATTCAGCAAAAGATCGCTCAAGTTGGGCTCTTCCGAGGGCGGGTAAAAGGTAACCACCATATCAGCCCACTGGCGCTGTGGGCGAATAAAGGCTTCCGAATCGGCTTCGCGCTTGCGGAGCTGTTCTAGTACCTGCGCTTTTTCATACCCTCGCTTGCCGGTGTCGCGCTTGATTTTCCAGTCGGTCCGCAGCTTCTCCGGGGGGCCAAATAAGCTTTGACATCATAACTATCACGAGCTGCACGGGTAGAATAGCCTAACAACCCCTCCACAATCACATATTTTTTGGGCTCAATATATTCAGGGGCATCAAAACAACCGCTGCTATGGTTGTAGATTGGTTTAAGAATCGGCTGGCCTGTTCTCAATAGCCCTAAATGCTGCTGAATGATATCGAGGTAGTTACAGTCGGGATGCAGCGCAGAAATTCCTATTTCGGCACGCTGTTGCCGATCATAACGATGGTAATCATCGGTACAGATGACCGTCACCTCGTCTTTGCCGAGGATGTTGGCGATGCCTCGCGTGAGGGTGGTTTTACCAGCGGCACTGTCCCCGACAATACCGAGAATGATGGGGCGTTCGCTCATAAAAACTCCTGAGTTGGGGTTAACCAGACTTCATCTCTCTACTCTAAGATAAAGGGAGATTAAGACGCTGATTGCATTTTACAGGGGAAAGACTATTCCGTCTGTCGTCCATCTGCTTAGAACTCTAGTTTTCGTTAAGTGGGGAACGGACAAAAAAGCTGAATAGTCTTAAAGTTCTTCTAGACTGAGCATAAGACTGACCTGAAGTGATTGGTTTAGATGACTTTCAGCCTACAGATTAGTCCGTAACCTTATCGAGAACTGACGTTACTAAGCTTGTGAATATCTCGATGTGCCGGATTTTCCTTCGGGAAGAGACCTCTCAGAGGCTTTGCCAAGCCCATACTTTGTCACAATGGTGACAGTTCCTCTTCATTTTGCTCAGCTATGAACCCTGTCTTTGTGCTACCATCCACGTTTTTTTCTGACCCTGCTGTTGATGGTGGGTCTGTTCTTCTTTATTCGAGCATCGGTAAAGGATCGCACGGAGACGGCAGAATGGATGGCAGCCTTGCCCGAGGAAGATGTCCTCACCCAAGTTGAGAGCTATTTGAAGGATAGAGCCTATCGCCTGATTGCCCTAGAGCCGGAAAAATCTCAAGTGACCTTTGAAGGGCTGGTTCGTCCTAGTTTGATCTTGGCGCTGTTTTTGACTGGGTTGATGTTGGTGGCCTTACTTTGTTTAAGTTTGGTCTTGAGCGTACAGTTTCCAGTGATTGGCTTGCGTTTTCTAGTGCTAATTGCCTTATCGCCTCTCAGTGGGTGGTTTTATTGGCAAAGGGCAAAGCGCCCGGAACAAGTCAACTTAACCGTCAAGTCTTTAGTTGGCGAGGATGATTCGCGATCTGTGGCTAAAACCCTATTAACCGTCATGGCCCATCGGGATGAGTTGAGTGCGATGCGCGCTAGGCTTAAGTTTCCATCGATTACGAGCCATTAAGGGCTAAGGACAAAGGAATAGAGGAGGATTCAGAGCCACTGGGGGGCTGTACCCCGCACCAAGGCTTCTGGACTGGCAACTTGTCCAGCCTTCTGAGATGGCGATAGGGGTAATAACCAAATATTGTTGGTGGCCAAGACATCCCCACGTTGGGATCGGCAGTCTCGGTTGGGTCGGCTCTAGAGGTTGTGGGTTGATTGAAGAGCAGGGCGCTACCATCGGGGGCAAGACTGATGCTGGTTTCTCGGGTGACGGGTGCAGCTAGTAGAGGAATTTCTGCATTAGTGGAGAGGTTGATCTTGGCCAGGTAGGGTTCTTCGAGATAGGCTTCCCCCGGTAGCAGTCGGGTCAAAATGCAGTAGAGAAATTGTCGCTTTGGCCCAAATTCAGCGCTAAGAATATTCCCTTTGGTGCGGAGCAATTCCTTTTGGATACCTTGATTGGTGACGAAAAAGAGCGATCGCGTATAGTCGTTGTTAAATTTCACCATCGCTGCCCCTGATCCATCCTGAGCAAAATTCAGCACCATCCCAAATTGCGGCAAAAAGCCGAGGGGTTTATCCGCAGGTTGCTGCTGGGCGCTTTCTGAGTTTAAGGGGATGATGGCTAAGCCTTGACCTTGGGCCATTACCAAGGTTTCACTATCGGGGGCCACTAGAAAATCACCCCCCGGCGGGGTATTGATCAACTGGGGGGGGATTATCCCCTTGCATTTGCCAGAGAGAGACTTGGCCTAGCCCTCCCCCAGACTGCTGTGCTGCCCGTTGCAGGATGATCCGTTGACCATCATCAGAAAGATCGAACTTGAGAATTTGATACTCCTGGTTATCTAGCAGCAACTTCACCTCGCCCGGTGCCGCTGGCTTGAGGTTTAGATCTGCTATGTCTTCAGGGGGGGTAACCTGTAAGCCTGTGGATACGGTATAGAGTTGGGGGAAAGGGTCTGGCTGATTGCTGGCAGAGGCTTCGATGGCCGTAAACAGAATGCGATCGCCATAGGGATAGGGAGAAAATTCCCTCACTTTTAAATTTTCAGGGGTGAGCACCTTGGTTTCGCCCTGGGTGAGATTCGATAAAATTAACCGTCCCGTCTCGGTGGCATTGACACCAAGATAGACAAAGGCGCGATCTCGACTCTGAAAGGCCCCCCTAAAAGGGCGCATTTTTTTGGACTTATAGTTAGCACTCAAACTTTTCTCCGTGGCGTCAGCCAATTGGAGTTGAAAGCGTTGGCCATAGGGTATAGGGTCAAGCAAGGTATAGGCTAATCGCTTACCAGACCAGCTCACCTTACCGGGGAGGGGCGGGGTGATTTTGAGGTTCTTCTCCACCTCGGGCCAATTCATGGGCCGATTAAACCCCAATATAAAAGCAGAATTTTGGGCAGCTATTTGCTTATTCTGCCAGCTAAACTCGCGAACCTGGGGAAGGGTGTGATCACCGCTCCACAGCAATAACCCGATTAACAGAGACAAGATTCCCATTAAGGTAAAAACCACCCGATCCAGGGGCTGCAATTTCCAGTTCATTAAGACCTCAAGTGCTCAGCCGTTATATTAAGCCATCCTTAGGGGAACTGAGTGAGAAATGCCGGAATACCTACCCAGTCAACTAGAATGGCAAAGTAATTTCATGACCATTGCCATGTCCGAGTTAGGTAGCGGACTAACGCTATTTCTAAGTCTCCTCGTAGAAGCCATCCCTTTTTTAATTCTAGGTGTCTTGGTTTCTGGCCTGTTGCTCTTCTTTATAGATGAGCAAAAACTAATCCAATTCATGCCCAAACATCCCCTCTTAGGGGCCTTAACAGGTAGCCTGCTCGGATTTTTGTTTCCTGTCTGTGAATGTGGCAATGTGCCCGTGGCCCGCCGGTTAATGATGAAAGGGGTTTCTACTCCTGTAGCCATTGGTTTTTTGCTAGCAGCGCCCACGATCAATCCCATCGTGGTCTGGGCCACCTGGGTCGCCTTTCGGGACCAGCCGGAGATTGTGCTCTACAGAGTAGTGTTCTCCTTGGCAATTGCCACCATCGTGGGTTGGGTATTTAGCGTCCAGACGGATCTACGGTCTTTTTTGCAGCCTGCTGTTGCCAATCTGATGCCCCAGATGCGCCCAGCAGAAGAGGCAGAGGGGGTTGGATTTGCTTAAATCTGGCACCTTTCTCTTGGGGCAACCTGGCAAACCGATTCGCATGGATGCGCCTGAGTTTCAAATCAATTTCATGAACCGCCCCCAACCTCAGCAGTCCATGAAAGCACGGCTCAATCTACTGCTCGACAATACGGTGCAAGAGCTACGAGAACTCGGGGGCATTTTGGTGCTGGGCAGCTTCATTGCAGCAGTGATTCAAGTGGCGGTGCCCCGAGAAATTATTCTTAACCTTGGGCAAGGCCCCCTGTCTTCGATTGTGGCGATGATGGCCTTAGGTGGTGTTATTTCCATTTGCTCAACGGTGGATTCTTTCTTTGCCCTATCCTTTGCCTCTACCTTCACCAGCGGAGCAATTCTAGCCTTTTTGGTCTTCGGCCCAATGTTTGACCTCAAGGGGCTAGGACTATTGCTCACCGTGTTTAAGCCCCGCGCTGTTTTTTACATGTTTGCCTTGATTACTCAGCTCACACTCTTGTTTACCCTGATCATCAATCTGTGGATTAGCTAACCCAGCCATGACTATCAATCGTCCTAGATCTAAGCGCTTTGCGCGGCTACCAGATTGGATCGACATTCTTGCCTTGGGAGCTTGGGGCATTTTGTTCCTGAGATATTGGCTCACGGGCAAGCTCGGCCTGCTGATTCATCCCAATTATTATGGCCTGACGGTTGCTGCAGCTGTTGTTTTGTTGGTCATAGCTGGGGTGAGGGGCTGGCAACAAGTTCGCCGCATTCGGGGACCAAGACTGCAACATATGACCTTCTTTACCCCTGGAGCGATGTCATCGGTGCTATTAGGAGCGGCTATTTTGGGTCTAGTGATTGTCCCCCGTCCCTTTGCTAGCCAAACTGCAATTCAACGGGGTCTAGAGCAAAATATTGCGGTGGTGACTCGCAGTCGCCCTCAAGCCTTTAGGGTGAATGAATCCACTGAGTCGCGATCGCTCATTGATTGGGTGCGGGCTCTAGATGCCTATCCAGAACCCGATGCCTATACAGGCCAAAGGGTCAATGTCCAAGGATTTGCTGTACATTCCTCGGCCTTGCCCGATCAGTATTTGACTCTGACTCGCTTTGTGATCACCTGCTGTGCAGCCGATGTCTATCCTGTGGGGTTACCCGTAAAGCTTCCCAAAAGTCGACGAGCTTACCCCGTTGATCAATGGTTTACCGTGCAAGGCAAAATGGGCACTGCTGCCTTCAAGGGTAAGCGCCAGTTGGTGATTGAAGCCACCAAACTCACCCCTATCCCAGAGCCGGAAAACCCTTACAACTATTAGGCAAGGGTCTATATCGGTCTAGACCCCTTCACGCTATCGATCTTAATAATGCTGGGGACTCGGTATGCTCACCTATTTACTGCGCTATTGCCTGCAAGGGTGTCACCAAATCTTAGGTTTAGTTACGCCTGTAGACCCGAGTATTCGTGTTCCTGTGGTCATCAGCTTCGGTGCGATCGCAGGCGCACTCAGCCGGTATTATCTAACAATATTTTGTACGCGATGGCTAGGAACAGGTTTTCCCTTTGGCACTTTTTTGATCAATCTTAGTGGTGCCCTAGCCATGGGGTTTTTCGTAACCTTGGTCACCACTCGAGGGATAGTCTCCCCCGACTGGCAACCCTTGATCGCCGTCGGCTTTTTAGGATCCTACACAACCTTTTCCACCTATGCCCTAGACACCTCAGTGCTGCTCCAATCGGGCCATAAAAGCCTAGGGCTATACTATTGGCTAGGAAGTGCCTGCCTAGGGTTTTTAAGTTTAGAACTCGGTCGAATCCTCGCCCGCAGAATCCTATAAACATCCCCAATCTCTAGCAGTACTACGTCGCCACCCACAAATCCTCCCGCCCTCTTGACCAAGACAAAATTAAGAATTGTTTTCAACCGCAGTTTTAATCGGCTAGACAATGCCAGTCTATGGATAGATAGCAAATCTGCCCTGTCAGCAACAGAATCACTTGATTGAGGAAAGGCGTTGGTGTTTAAAACAATCCTAGTCCCCCTCGATAGCGCTCAACTCTCAGAGCGAGTCATGCAAGCAGTGCAAAGCTTACAACTAAGCCCGGCCACCCAGGTGATCCTCGGCCATGTCATTCCCACCTACGATCAAGGGTTAGAACAGCCCGCAGACTTGCCCTCCACCACCGAGCCACCCGTCGATTTATATCGGCATATAGAGGACCAACTGCAGGGCTATCGAACCTCCTTGGCCTGCGCCAGTCAGATTGAAATTGTCACTGGGGACCCAGCGGAGGAGATTATTCGCCTAGCCCATATTCATCACGCGGATCTAATTGTGATTGGCAGTCGAGGGTTGACAGGAGTCACTCGAATTTTAGAGGGATCGGTCAGCAATCAGGTGGTCAGTGAGGCACCCTGTTCGGTAATGGTAGTGCGCTAGGGTGAGCCATGTTGCCCAGCCAAAAAAAGCTGCAGTCTTAATAATGTAGCGGTTTGACCCATATTGAGCGGTAGTAAAGAAATACCCTCAAGCCGAGATTGAACCCAACCCTCCCCCCAAGACCATTCCTGAAACCCATCCACACTACCGCTTAGAATAAACCGTAGCCCCGCTGCATCAAGCCGATCCACCCGATGCTGGGTTTCAATAGGGCCTAACCAGCTTGTAAAATGAGCGCCAGCCATTAAATATTGGGGTAGATCAGCGGCAAAGGTTTGGGGCCAGAGCCATTGCCGAAACTGAGCAGTTTGGGTCAAGGCCTCCCTGAGTATGGCTGCTGAGGCTTTAACCTCAATCCGCAACTGACTCTGTTGAAATTGACCTAACATCGGCAAAAACACCCACTGACACGAACCGACCCAGAAATAAGCAGGTCATTAATATTTTAAGAGATCCTGTGAATCAAAGTAGAGGCGCAATCCCCATAGATCTGTGACCCTTAACCCAGCCAAAGGCCGCTAGATCGCGAATTTAGCAGCAGATAGCCCTCAGGGGTTAAGGTTGAGGAATGACTTCAGAATCCACAAGCACAATCCAATTTTTCTTGTTTAGGTGCGCTTCAACACCGCAATAATAGGGCGGTGATCAGATCCACTAGCACTCCCTGTCCAAGCTTTTACACAGTCGAAACCGCGAATAGCAATATGATCGATAGGCAGCTTTGCCAATAGATGTGCCCAAGTCATTTTAAAACTCCATGTTGCCCATATCCAATGACCATGGGTAGCACTGGCAAGATCTGATTCCCGCAAAAACTGGTCAAAATAAGGCGACCAAGGCGATGTATTAAAATCACCGAGAACAACCACTCGATTTTGAATTTGATTAATAAACGGCGCTAAGAATTCAAATTGCTGATTACGGACAGCAAAGGAAGATGGTGTCAGAGGAATAGGCGGATGAATACCAATGACCGTTAACACCTCTTGATCTGTTTGGATCTGAGCCACAAGACTGTAGTTTTTACCATGATCACTCACCTTTGGATATTCAGGAGTCACTGAGAGCAACGGGTAGCGACTGAAAAATGCATTTGCTCCGATAGTCGTATATTGGCGATAGGGATAGTCCAAGCGATCTTTCAATTCATCCATTGCTTCCTCGCTAATCTCCGTTAGGAAAAGAATATCGGGATTTTCTTGTTGGATAGAGTGCTGGATAGCTCCGTAATCGCGGTTATGAGTCCAGATGTTGTAAGACATCACCCGCAATCCGGGTGGGTGGAGGCCCAAGGATGGCAGGCCCAGCCAATGAACCCAGGGCGCTACAATGGCTACCAATATTAGGGTTGCTAGCCCTAACCCCAGTCGCTGCAACCGCAGTTCTCGGTAGCATAAGCGAAAGCAAAGCCCAAATCCAGGAACGATACAAAGATAAGGCCAAAGCTCCATTCCCAGAGCAAAGGGAACTGGCGATTGAGCATTGGCCAACAGTAAAGGATCCAGAAACAGAAGCTCAGGAGTAGCGTCACTAGGGCGATAGGTTGCTTAAAAGTCATGGGAAGGGAAGGGATTCTCTCAGAAACCCTAATATATTTACACTGTTTTCTTGAATTCTGGCGTCACCAGGGATGTCGACGAAACCATAGAGCGAAGATATTTCAGGAAATTTACTTGGCAAATAACCAGAAACAGACAATTCTAGTCGTTCTGTCAAACCCAATTGTCATCGTTTCGCCCTAGGATAAAGATATCGGTATCCATAGGGCAGCTAGAGATGGCCACGAAAAAACAGTTCAAAAACTTTGCTGAGATGCTTGCTGGCTCAGATGTTCCGCTTCTAGTGGATTTCTACGCGACTTGGTGTGGTCCTTGCCGGATGCTGGTGCCCATTTTGGATCAGGTGGGTGCCTTGATGAGGGGCCAATTGCAGGTGGTGAAAATCGATACGGAACGCTACCCCGAGCTTGCTAGCACCTATGAGATTCATGCCTTACCCACCTTGGTCCTCTTTAAGGAAGGTGAGGTTCTCGACCGGATTGAAGGGGTACTACCACCTGAAGATATTATTAGCCGTTTGCAACCCTTGCTCAAATAAGGGTTAAGGTGCAAGACTCCATAATATATGGCTGGATTTGATTGCTCATGGGGAGTTCCTCTAGCTCAAAGCTCAATCCTTAAGCTATGACAACATTTGTAGCTCTGGACTTTGAAACGGCAGATCGAGGCCGAGATAGTGCCTGTGCCATTGGCATGGTTCGCGTCGAGGATGATCAAATCACACAGCGATCGCATTACTTAATCCGCCCACCCCGATCCACCTTTGAGTTTACTGATATTCACGGCATCTATTGGCAAGATGTTGTCAATGAACCCAAATTTGATCAACTCTGGCCTTTGATTAACAAGACGCTTCAAGGCGTTGACTTTATTGCTGCCCATAATGCCGCCTTTGACAAAGGGGTTTTATATGCCTGCTGCGATACGTATAATATCCAGCGTCCAGATTATCCCTTCCTCTGCACTGTCAAGCTCGCCCGCAAAACTTGGAACTTGCATCCCACAAGGCTCCCCAACGTCTGTGCATACCTCAATATCGAACTGAATCACCATCAAGCTCTATCCGACGCCGAAGCCTGCGCTCGAATCGTTTTGGCAGCCAAGGCGTAGCACCCTCGACCAGATAATACCTGCCCTGAGATAGCAACCAAAAGAGCTTTCAATAATAGGCTCAAGCAACAGCATTCTCAATCAAGGGAAACCCGCCCATTAGATTACGATTCTTGCTGCCCCAACTGGGTCAGTTCATGACGGATACTGGCAAGCTCATTGGTCAAGCTTCTTAACTCATCGATAAGAAGGGGATCGACTAAGGGCTTAGGCACAACCGTAGCAGGGCCATTGGCCATTGGGTTAGTGGGCAGCCCATATTGAGAGGCTAAATTATCGACCAGTTTGCGCGCTTCTGTTTCTGTAATCTGGCCCTTATCAGCCCAGATCTGAGACAGTTGATCAAAGCCTAAATTGAGTTGAGTGAGATTTTCTTCTCGTTTTTGAGAATCTTGTAGCGCTTCAACCACAGAAGTAGTGGCCCCCAAGGTGACATGAAAACCTTTTTTGATTAGCTCTGCAACGTTATCTGGATTCATCTCGGCATAACTCCCACAAACAAGGTTTCCTGACCCTAGAGTAATAAAAATTGTCTTGTTCTGACAACCTTACCGCTTCTGCTGGCGGACCAAGATCCACCAACAACCCTTGACTATGGTCATGGGCATCCATCCTCCAAATCACCACCCCATCCCTGCCAATCCTTTGCAGCAAGCACCTATAATCAGCTCATTTCTCATCCATTCTGTTTTTCTCTGAGGATGGCCGATCGCCGTGACGGATCTCTATGTTTCCTGGTCAGACTATCATCAGCAAATTGAACGGTTGGCTGCCATGATTTACCAATCCGAATGGCAGTTTAACCAAATTGTCTGCTTGGCCAGAGGAGGCTTGCGGGTAGGGGATCTGCTCTCTCGAATCTATGGGCAACCCTTAGCAATTTTGGCTACTGCCTCCTATGGGGGCATAAAGGGTCAAACCCGTGAGCCATTGATTCTTAGCCCCACCTTAACCATGACCACCCCCAGCCTTGGTAGCCATGTTTTGCTCGTAGACGATCTGGTAGACTCTGGTGTGACTTTGGATCAGACATTAGCTTGGCTTCATCAAAAATACGCGGTCGAGATCGCAGAAGTTCGCACTGCTGTGTTGTGGTACAAGGCTCACTCAGCGATTACCCCAACCTACTTTGTCGACTATTTAGCTGATAACCCTTGGATTCATCAGCCCTTTGAAGTCTATGAGCAAATGAAGCCAATTGATTTGGCAGCCAAATATAGACCTTAGGTGCATTTCTGAGCCAGAGTCCCCTTGTAAGTAGGGATATCCGTATTCTGAAATATCGGCAATCTCGCCTGCAAAGAGGGGGACGATACCTATGAAAATGTGACAATAGGCTAAGATATTTCTCCAAAGTCATCCTAGGTTATTGCCTAGTCAATCTCTTTATTGTAAGCGCCTCCACGGATATTGATTACCATGCTCGAACAAGGCACGATTTCCATTCACACTGAAAATATTTTCCTATTATCAAAAAATGGCTCTATTCAGATCATGAGATTTTTTTTGAGGGAACTGGTTTCCAATGCGGTGGATGCTCTGCAAAAGATGAAGATGGTATCTTTAGCTGGCGAATACAGCGGCGATATCGGTGATCCTCAAATTACAATTGCCCTTGATAAAGACAAGCAGCAGTTGGTCATTACAGACACAGGGATTGGCATGACTGCTGATGAGGTGAAGCAATATATCACTCAGGTCGCCTTCTCTAGTGCCGAGGAGTTTGTCCAGAAATATCAGGCAAGTGGAGATCAATCGATCATTGGCCATTTTGGTTTAGGGTTTTATTCTTCTTTCATGGTGGCCCGCAAGGTTGAGATTGATACCCTCTCCTATAAGGAAGGGGCAGAGGGGGTGCATTGGTCTTGCGAGGGCAATACCGAATATCAAATGGAGTCTTCTGAACGGTGCGATCGCGGCACCACCATTACCCTCTCCCTACTGGAAGAGGAACAAGAATACCTAGAACCCGACCGCATCAAGCAATTGGTGAGAACCTACTGTGATTTCATGCCCTTTCCCATTCTCTTAGAGGGCGAACAAATCAACAAACAACGAGCGCTGTGGAAAGAATCCCCCAGTAGCCTCACCAATGAAGATTACCTAGAGTTTTATCGCTACCTCTACCCCTTCCAAGAAGAGCCACTGCTATGGGTGCATCTCAATACAGACTATCCCTTCATTGTGAATGGCATCCTCTACTTTCCCAAATTAAAGCCCGATATTGACATCACCAAGGGCCAGATTAAGCTTTTTTGCAACCAAGTCTTTGTCAGCGATAACTGTGAAGAAGTCATCCCTCAATTCTTAATGCCTTTGCAGGGAGTCATTGACAGTAGCGATATTCCCCTAAACGTATCTCGCAGTTTTTTGCAAAATGATCGGACCGTTCGACGGATTGCCGATTACATCGCTAAGAAAGTGGGCGATCGTCTTCAATCTCTCTATAGCGATAACCGACAAGACTATATCCGCTGTTGGCAAGATGTCGGCACCTTCGTCAAGTTTGGCTCGATCAACAACGATAAATTCAAAAAACAAGTTGAGGATATTCTGATCTATCGCACAACGGCAGATCTCGACAATACTCTCCCCTCCAACGCCATAGCCCCAGATTCAACAGAGAGTCCTAAAGATGATCTCTGGTCTGAGGATGCCGTTACCACAGTCTCATCTGGCACTTCTGCCTCTGGCTCATCCAAGGTATATACCACACTGAAGGAATATCTAGAGCGCAATCAAGAGCGTCATGCCAATCGGGTCTATTACTGCACTGATCCGGTCAATCAAGCCACCTATGTTTCCCTGCTCAAACAACAGGGGATGGAAGTCCTGTATATGGACAGCTTCATTGATACCCATTTTGTACCCTTCTTAGAGCGAGAATATACCGATGTCAACTTTGCTCGGGTCGATGCGGATTTAGATGAAACCCTGATTGATCAAGATCAGGCGGCTGAAATTGTCGATCCCAAGACAAACAAAACCCCTAGCGAGGTGATTAAAGGGTTATTTGAAAAGGCTCTCCATCAACCGAGCCTCACCATTCGCACAGAAGCTCTCAAAGCAGATCATCCTCAAGGAGCACCTCCCGCGATGGTTTTGTTGCCAGAATCAGCCCGCCGTCTCCAAGAAATGATGGCGATGATGCAACAACAAGAGATCCAGTTTCCCAGTGAGCATACCTTGCTGGTTAATACGGCCCATCCCCTCATTCAGAACTTACTCACCCTTAGCCAGGGAACTCTCGTACAAACGGAGGGACAGTCCCCCTCAGCAGAGCTTGCCGATCAGATTTGTCATCATGTCTATGATTTGGCCTTAATTGCTCAAAAAGGATTTGACGCCGAGGGGATGCAAGCCTTTACGGAACGTTCTAATTGGGTACTGACCCGCTTAACTGAACTAGCAACCCAATAGCGCCAGCAATCTCTGGACTCTTATTCGGAGTTCTGTAGGCCATCATCAGGGTGTCTTCGATTTTTAGAGATTGAAGATTATCTAGGGGACTGTTTTGAAAACTACTTAGTGAGCTTTGTAAAGGGTTGAACGCCAAAAGTCTGGTGCTCTACTACAGTCATTGGTGAGCATCTGATCGGGATGGCGATGGCCAGGAGGGAGCCTATGATCACCCACCGAGCGACCATATTTTGGCTCTGCGAGGGGCAATTCAGGCATTACTTAATAGACTGTTACAGTTGATCCCTTGTTTTATGTGCCCAGGGAAGGAGAAGATTTAAACTTTATTTTCTTAAGAATTAAAATGACTGTAATCTTTTGCTGAAAGGATTGTGGCGATTCAGGAATGGCACTACAATGGTTTTGGCTATCTTGTATCTTGGTTGTGATCCTTGATATTTCCCAAAAAAATCATAAAATCTAGAAAATTTAATAGTTTTGTGGCTCTATATTTAGTCAATAACTATTAGAATGATTCATTAATTCAGCGTAGCCGTCACATTCTCGGCGCGTCTATTGGTTAATTTCCTCTAGGAAAGCCTGTTTTTTAACTCTAGTGTTTCTCTCTAGATCTACAAATCCAATTAG
>JAAUUW010000150.1:1966-6878 GCA_012030735.1 Acaryochloridaceae cyanobacterium SU_2_1 | reverse complement strand
TAGCCACATCATGATTGCGGACGATGGGATACATTTCACTAGTGCCCATTACCAGGACATTGGTATTGTTGCCCCGATAAAGGGCTGTCAGTTGACTTTGGATTTGGGGCGCAACCGCACTCACGGAGGGCACTGCGGCGGCAATGGCCTCTGCATCTTTTAATACCAGGGTCTTGGGCACCTCAAAGGTTTGTCTACGAGCCCGATCAGCCCCTGGCACAATGAACAGCACATTAGGTCCTAAGGACTCAAATTGCCCTGAGGCATACTTTTGTGCCCCTTGACCCACGGCAATCATAGCGATCACAGAAGCATTGCCAATAATCATGCCCAGCATAGTTAAGCTACTACGCAAGCGATTAGCCATAAGGGTGGCAGAGGCCATTTTTACACTTTCAAGAATATCCACCGTTACTCTTCCTCTTGCACATCCTGGGGTTTTTCGCCTTCTGGGAATTTGATGAAGACGCGTTGACCTGGGGCGACGCCCTCTAGAACTTGGGTTTGGTTTTCGAGGGAGGTGCCAATCGTGATCGCTCGAAACTCTGGGCGATCTTTTTCATCGGGAATATAAACGCCAGTCTGACCTTTCTGAGTTGCGATCGCCCCCGTCGGCAAGACCATACTGTTTTTGACTGTACCCCCTAAGAAGGTAAGGTCCGTATTCATACCGGAGCGCAATTTGTCCTGACCCGACGTAATCGCCACCTTTACCTGAAATGAAGTGACATTTTGCTCTTCAATCGCTTCTGGGGAAACCAAACGCACCCGTCCTTTGAATACCTGGTCAGGATAGGCATCGGCTTGAATCTCTACGGTTTGCCCCGGACGGATCCGACCAATATCCACTTCCGGCACAATCGCCAACACTTCTAGCTCACGAGCGAGGGCGACAATGGATGTAGACGTTGCCGAAGATGTTGTCGATGCCGAAGTAGTCGGCGTCACAAAGGCTCCCTCCGTGGCATATTTTTGCGTAATCGTACCTGCAAAAGGCGCACGGATAATAGTATCTGCAATCTGAGTCATGACCACCCGTTGGCGGCCTTCAGCCTCAACCACGGCAGCCTTGGCTTGCAGAATCACTTCCGCCCGACTCCCCTTCTTCAGGAGTTGATAGGCTTGCCGCGCCTCGGCCACATCAGCCTTAGCCCTGAGAACCTCCGCTGGTTGAGAGCCTTGCTTGAGAATGCGCAGACGTTTCTGGGCTTCAGCCAAATTAGCACGAGCGGTCTCAGCTTCTGCTTTGGCTTCATCTCGGCGATCGCGGGTTTCTGCACCCACCTTCAACAGTTGCTCAAAACTTTTCAAGCGGGCATTGGCTAAGGTGAGCCGAGCCTGGGCAGACTCCACTTGACTGTCCACTTGGGCAATGGTTTCGAGTTGGCTACCGCCGGCAATTTGAGCCAGTTGAGCTTCGGCTCGTAGCACCCGAGCCTGAGCTTGCTGAATCTCTTCTGATCGGCTTCCCGCCTGCAGTTCGGCTAATCGAGCCTTGGCCTGAGCAACCGCCGCATTCGTTTGCATCAATTGTCCCTCTAAGTCGCGGGTATCCATGCGAGCAATCACTTGACCCTGTTGGACGCGATCGCCCTGTTCCACCAACAATTTAACCAACACCCCCGCCTGCTTAGGACTCAAATTCACACTCTTCACAGGGGTAATCGTACCGCTCGCCGAAATTCTCAGGGTGACATCCTTAGACTGAACCTTGACCGTCAACTCCTCTAAGCTAAGCTTATTTGCACCTTGGCTGATCCAGAATCGAGCACCCATTGCCCCCAAAAGAACAAGCGTACCCACAAGTCCCACAACCCATACTTTGGGCTTCTTGACCTTACCAAACATGGGAAATTTGATGTACACAATCCTACTGCTTAATATTTTGTAACCTTTAATCCTATTCTAACGAGAAATTCCTGTGCTTGTCGCCAGCAGCCGCACCCAATCCAGATTTTGGGAATAAAGTGGTATTACTCCACCCTCAATCTTGAAACGCTTATCCAGCAGGACAAATGATGGAAGCCCTCCGAATCCTAGGATTCAGAGGGCTTAAGCTATTTATCGAACATTCTAGACTAATAGAACTTTAACTGAGTGGAGCAGTCGCACCAATCACAAAAGCGCCATAAGTAACAACGTAACCTAACGCAAAGTGGATTAACCCAACTAAGCGGCCTTGAACGATAGATAGTGCAACAGGCTTGTCCTTCCACATCACCAAATTGGCAAGGGGAGTTCGTTGATGAGCCCACACTAAGGTCTCAATCAGTTCTTGCCAATAACCTCTCCAAGAGATTAAGAACAAGAAACCAATCGCCCAAATAAAGTGGCCTAAGAGGAATATCCATGCCCAAGGTGACAAGCTATTCACCCCAAAAGGTGTATAACCATTAATCAATTGAGCAGAATAACCCCAGAGATAATCTCGAAGCCACCCCATTATGTACGTTGAGTCATTATTAAACTGAGCTAAGTTTCCAGACCAAATACTTAACTGCTTCCAGTTAAAGTAGAAGGTTACCCAACCAATAGTATTGAGCATCCAGAACGTTGCTAGATAGAAAGAGTCCCAAGCAGAAATGTCACAAGTACCGCCTCGACCTGGACCATCGCAAGGGAAGCTATAGCCAAAGTCCTTTTTGTCCGGCATCAATTTAGAGCCACGAGCATCCAAGCAACCCTTAACACAAATTAAGACGGTGACATGGATACTAAAGGCAATGGCATGATGAACCAAAAAGTCACCAGGGCCGATATTCAGGAATGGCGTTTGAGAACCATTCACAGCATCTAGCCAACCCGGTAGCCACACATCTCCATAATTAGGCCAAGCTGTAGAAGCAATACTATTGGGGTCAGACAAAAGTCCTTGAAAGCCCAACAGTAATTTGCCATGCAAAGCTTGGTTCCACTCTGCGAAGATGGGTTCAGGCAGGATTTGTTTTTCAGGTGTCCCAAACGCTACCACTACATCGTTATGGACATATAAGTCTAAGGTATGGAAACCCAAGAACATAGATACCCAAGACAAGTGAGAGATAATGGCTTCCTTGTGCTCTAAGAGCCTAGATAAAGCATTCCCTTTATTGCGTTCTGGATCGTAGTCCCGGACAAAGAAAATACCACCGTGGGCATAAGCTCCTATCGCCAGGATGCCACCAATGTATTGATGGTGGGTATACAGAGCAGCCTGCGTTGCGTAGTCCTGTGAAATAAAGGCATAAGACGGCAACGAGTACATGTGTTGTGCCACCACCTCAGTGATCACCCCTAAAGCAGCCAAATGGAAGGCTAACTGAAAGTGGAGAGATTCATTATAGGTGTCATAAAGCCCTTGCAAAGTTGCACCGTACCATGGATCTTTATGAGCATCCATAATCTCTTTCATGCTGTGGCCAATACCAAACTGAGTCCGGTACATGTGGCCTGCAACAATATAAAGAACGGCAATTCCCAAGTGGTGATGGGCAATATCCGTCAACCACAATGCTTGAGTTTGCGGATGAAAACCTCCCATAAAGGTGAGGATAGCTGTTCCTGCCCCTTCACTGGTACCAAAAATATGGCCAGCCGTATCAGGGTTTTGGGCATATACTGCCCATCGACCCGTAAAGAAGGGGGCTAAACCAGCAGGGTGAGGCATGGTTGACAAGAAGTTGTCCCAACCAACATGCTGTCCCCGAGCTTCAGGGATAGCAACGTGAATCAAGTGCCCAGCCCAACCTAAAGAGCTTGCACCAAACAGAACCGCTAAGTGATGGTTCATTTGGGATTCAGCATCTCTGAACCAGGCTAAGCTGGGTCGGAATTTAGGTTGAAGATGCAGCCAGCCTGCAAAGAGCATAATGGCTGCGAGTACCATCAAGAACACAGCACCAACGTATAAATCACCATTGGTGCGCATACCAATGGTGTACCACCAGTGGTAAACACCTGAATAGCAGAGGTCTACAGGGCCAGATGCACCCGCTTGTGTAAAAGCCTCTGTTGCTGATTTACCCAAATGAGGATCCCAAATCGCATGGGCGATGGGACGAGTTGTCAATGGATCTTTAATCCATTGTTCAAAGTTTCCTTGCCAAGCGACATGGAAAAGCGGACCCGATGTCCACAAAAAGATGATGGCAAGATGGCCAAAATGAGTTGCAAAAATCTTTTGATAAAGATTTTCCTCTGTCATCCCGTCATGGGTTTCAAAATCATGCGCCGTGGCAATTCCATACCAGATACGACGAGTTGTCGGATCTTGGGCAAGGTCTTGGCTAAAACTAGGAAATTTAGTTGCCATAAGTATTAGAGTCCTCCCTGCCTATCCTAACGCAAGTATTCGAGCTAGATAGAATGCCCAAGAGGTCACAATTCCACCTAAGAGGTAATGGCCAAGCCCAACAGCACGACCTTGAGTAATACTCATAGCGCGAGGCTGAATAGCTGGGGCAATCTTTAACTTTCTGTGAGCCCAAACGATAGATTCGATCAGCTCTTGCCAATAGCCACGACCACTGAACAAGAACATGAGACTAAAGGCCCAAAGGAAGTGAGCCGCTAGGAACATGATTCCATAAGCAGATAGAGCAGAGCCATAGGAGTTAATCACTTGCACAGATTGCGCCCACAAGAAGTCTCGCAACCAGCCATTAATAGTGATTGAGGATTGTGCCCAGTTACCAGCGGTGATGTAGGAAATTCCACCATCCGCATTAGCAGTTCCCCAGACATCCGATTGCATCTTCCAGAAGAAGTGGAAGTTGACAATTGAAATGCAGTTATACATCCAGAACAGACCGAGGAAAACATGATCCCAACCCGAAGATTGGCAAGTGCCGCCTCGACCAGGTCCATCACAAGGGAATCTAAAGCCTAGGTTGGCTTTGTCTGGAATCAGACGAGAACTACGAGCATACAGAAC
>JAAUUW010000150.1:0-1866 GCA_012030735.1 Acaryochloridaceae cyanobacterium SU_2_1 | reverse complement strand
AAGATAGCTGCGTGGGCTGCTCCACCAACGATATAAAAACCACCTAGCCACATATGATGGACAAACAGATTCAACTGAGTTGCATAATCTGTTGCCAAATAGGGATAGGGAGGCATTGCATACATATGATGAGCACAAACGATGCTAAAGGATCCCCAGCAAGCAAGGTTTATCGCTAACTGTGCATGCCAAGAAGTCGTTAGCACTTCATACAGACCCTTGTGACCTTCCCCTGTGAAAGGACCTTTATGAGCCTCCATGATTTCCTTCATGTGATGACCGATGCCCCAATTTGTTCGGTACATATGACCCGCAATGATATACATCACAGCTAAGGCCAAGTGGTGATGGGCAATATCCGTCATCCACAACCCACCTGTGGTTGGATCAAGTCCACCTTTGAAGGTGAGGAAATCAGAGTAGACTCCCCAATTCAGGGTAAAGAAGGGCGCTAAACCTTGAGCAAAGCTAGGATACATGTTGGCCATGAAGGCTTTATCCAACAGATATTCATGGGGAATAGGAATATCTGCAGGAGCCATGCCAGAATCCAGCATCTTGTTAATGGGCAAAGAAACATGGATGAGGTGACCTGTCCAGGCTAAGTTTCCCAAGCCAAGCAAGTTGATGAGATGTCCACCAATCGTCGCTTCGGCATTTTGGAACCACTCCAACTTCGGCGCTTTCTTGTGGTAGTGAAAATAGCCGGCATACATCGTTACTGCAGCCGCCACAAGGGCACCAATGGATGTGGAGTAAAGTTCGATTGGAGCTGTCATACCAGCTCCGCGCAATATATGAAAAAGGCCAGAGGTAATTTGGATTCCGTGGAAACCGTTACCTACATCTGCATTTAAAATATCTTGGCCAACGATAGGCCAAACTACATGGGCGCTAGGCTTATTTCCTAAAGGATCAGCCAACCAAGCGTAGTAGTTAGAGAAACGAGCAGCATGGAAGATCATCCCGCTGATCCATACAAAGACGATGGCTAAGTGACCAAAATGGGCACTAAAAATCTTGCGGGATATCTCTTCGAGATCGTTAGTTTGTGTATCAAAATCATGAGCAAGAGCATGAAGGTTCCAAATCCAAGTTGTGGTTTGGGGACCTTTAGACAGGGCGCGATCGAAATGGCCTGGCTGACCTGCCACCTCTAAAGAAGCACGAACCGGGTTTACATCGACTGTCGCTGTTCTGCCTTTTGTCTCTGGCCCACCTGGGCTAGTTGTCATTGAGACTCTCCTCTCTTTGGACAAGCAAGGAATGAGGATACTCCTCACCAGATAACGGTGTCACTCCTAGAGAATGGCGCTGCTGCTATGCAAAAAACACATATAAATCAGCAAAACCGCCTCAAGAGCAAAGACTTTGATAAAAGAAGTCCTTTTAATAAAACCCCCACCTTAGGTTTACATTTCGCTAGCAACAGACAAATCTCTCTAGATGACAGAGTGCTGATGTAGCAGTGAAAAGCTATCTGGTATTGGAGTTCTCAATAGTGAATTATAGAAGCCTGACAGGACTTTTTACGGTAATTAACAATAATTAAGGTGCCGTTGGGGGGGGAGGATTACCCGATCAGAAGTGAGTAAAAACACTTATTTGGTCATGAATATTATAAATATTTCATAAAAATTCATTTTGGCATCCACGCTCCTGAGCTAGAGGGGGGGTCGTGATCGATGATGAACATCCATACAGGTCTCTAGATTAAACAGTTTCAGGAGTTTGTCATAGGGGTGAAGAGATTTAATTTTTGCATCGACTGCGTTCAATGCTTTTTCAGAGCAAATCTCTATCCCTAGAGAAAAGCTATTTTTAGACATAAGTAATTATTATGATTTGATTCATCAATTCTCATAG
>JAAUUW010000016.1 GCA_012030735.1 Acaryochloridaceae cyanobacterium SU_2_1 | reverse complement strand
GATGCATCATCTGTGGCAGCATACTCAAGCAGCGGTTAGCCAAGGTGACTATTCCCTGGTGGTATTAGATGAATTAAGCTTGGCTGTGCATTTGCAACTAATTCCTGAGCCAGAGGTCTTGACCTTAATTGAACAGCGACCGCGCCATGTTGATATGATCTTGACAGGACCCGATATGCCATCTTCCTTGATGGAGGTTGCTGATCAAATTACTGAACTGCGCCGTACAATCTGTCCTTAGTTTTGCAACCCTTTCTTCTGAGCCATAGAGGTTAATGCTCTAGTGATTAAAAATGATGCCTGGATAGCTAAAATGGCTGACCAAGGGATGATTCGGCCCTTTGAGCCCCAGCTTGTCCGTGCCTTGGAATCGGAGGGGAACATGCCTGCGCGGGTGATTAGCTATGGATTATCTTCCTATGGATATGATCTACGCCTCAGTCCTCGGGAATTTCGAGTGTTCCGTCATATCCCAGGCACAATTGTTGACCCTAAACAGTTCAATCCTGCCAATTTAGAACCGGCACAATTGCATCAAGATGATCATGGCAGTTACTTTATTTTACCGGCTCATTCCTATGGTCTTGGGGTTGCTCTGGAACATTTGGCTGTCCCTGAGAATGTCACGGTGATTTGTATTGGCAAAAGCACCTATGCCCGCATTGGTTTGATTGCTAATTTAACCCCAGCGGAGGCTGGCTGGCGGGGTCATTTAACCTTGGAATTCTCCAATTCTTCGAGTGCAGATTGTCGCATTTATGCCAATGAAGGAATTGTTCAATTGCTCTTTTTTGAGGGAGAGCCTTGTACGGTTAGCTATGAAACTCGGCAGGGTAAATATCAAGATCAACAAGAACAGGTAACATTGGCGAGACTGTAGGCACAGGCAGACTAAGGATGAGGTCGTATTTCCTGTCAGGAGACTATTGGCTTATGAGCTTGGGCTAGGGGTGGCGGCCATATCTAATAATTGGGGAACAGTGACCAATTGATAACCTTGTTGTTTCAGCTCGGTAATGATTTGGGGTAGGGCTTGTCGGGTTAAGAGGCGATCGCCCCGCCGTCATGCATCAGTACAATGCCACCGGGTTTAGCATTTTTGATGACGTTATTGACGGCCTGAGTGACGGAGCCACTGTAGGTATCATCAATGGACCAGTGAATTGTGACTTGTTTTTGGGCTTGGGCTTTCGCTACTAGGCCATTGCTGAGATACCCCCCTGGGGGTCTGAATAGCATGGTTTTAAAGTCTGTATATTTGGCAATGGCTTGAGCGGTTCGATCTAACTCTCGTTGGGCAGTGATGGGACTATGGTGTTGATATCCATGACTCCAGGTATGGTTACCAAGGGCATGGCCTTCTGCCACAACCCGTTGTAGTTGCTTAGGAAAACTGGGAATATTGCTGCCTAGCACGAAGAAGGTTGCCTTAACCTGATGCTGTTTGAGAATATCCAGCACTTGATCGGTGACGACCGGCCAAGGACCATCGTCAAAGGTCAGGGCGATCGCTTTTTTCCCTGGGGGTAGGTTCACTGATTTAATGATCTTGCCTTGAAACTGCCTGGGGGGTTGATAATAACGCCGGTGAACGCGGTCAGCCCTGTCCAGGTTCAGCCAAACTTCAATGGAGCCTAAGGCCGCAGACTGGAGATCTTGAGCAGGGGAGGTCACCCTTAGATCTTCTGAAGTCTGGGTTGACAAATTTGGGCGTAGCTTAGGGTGCAATAAAAGGGGGCTTACACCCACAACCAACGCTGTGACGAGTAGCCCAAATAGTTGCGTGAGCGTTACTCGAGTTCTTAAATTTTTCCGTAACATGACTAGATCTACAACAAACCCTTTAAAAAATTGAATCAGCCTTCAGGGGAAACAGCAGCACCAAGAAGTCTCACAGAGATGTAGAGACTGTAATGGATGAGATAAGGAGATTGAGATAAGGAGAGAATTTAGCGGTCTGAAATGCTGATCATGGGCCAGGGTTAGCCTTGGTGTAAGGATCTGAACGCCGTCACTGAAGACGTCAGACTGGCCACTGGAATCTGCCCTCTCATCATACTCAATATCATATTTGCTTTGACAAGGTTGAGAGAGCTTTAGGTTAGTAGTTGACATTGAGCATGGTGACGGAGCAGGTGATCACAGAGGACCAAGGCAACCATGGCTTCCACCATCGGTACGGCTCGGGGCAAAACACAGGGATCATGACGCCCCTTGGCTGCTAGGGTTGTGGCCTGTCCAGTTTGGTCAACGGTCTGCTGGGGCTTGCCGATGGTGGCTGTGGGCTTAAAGGCCACGCGTAGCACAATATTTTCACCGTTAGAAATTCCCCCTTGAATGCCCCCAGAACGATTGGTAACGGTCCGCAGGCGACCCTGGTCATCGGTGTAAAATTGATCATTATGCTCTAGGCCGGTCATTAGCGTGCCAGCAAAGCCAGAGCCAATTTCAAATCCCTTGCTGGCAGGGAGTGACATCACTGCTTTGGCTAAGTCTGCTTCTAGCTTGTCAAAGACGGGGGAACCCAAGCCGGTGGGTACCTGGCGAGCGACGCATTCTACCACTCCTCCTAGGGAATTGGCCTCACGGCGGGCTTGATCAATGAGGGTGATCATCTGTTCTGCTGCGTCTGGATGGGGGCAGCGGACAATATTATCTTCTACTTGTGCCAGGGTAACGAGGTTAGGGTCGATGTCTGCTTCTAGATGCTTGATGCGTTGAACATAACCAATAATTTCTACCCCTGCCACCTGGGACAATATTTTTTTAGCGATCGCACCTGCCGCCACTCGGCCAATGGTTTCTCGGGCAGAAGACCGTCCACCCCCTTGCCAATTGCGAATACCATACTTGGCGTCGTAAGTAGCATCGGCATGGGAGGGACGATAGACTTGAGCCATCTCGCTGTAGTCTTGGGGGCGGGTATCTTTGTTGCGCACCAAAATGGTGATCGGTGTGCCCAAGGTTTTGCCTTGAAACAAACCGGAAATAATTTCACAGGTATCGGCTTCTTGTCGAGGGGTAGTAATGCGGCTTTGCCCCGGACGGCGCCGATCTAATTCAAATTGAATTTCGGTATCTGTGATCTCTATTTGAGGTGGGCAGCCATCAATGACCACACCCACTCCTCCCCCATGGGACTCACCAAAGGTTGTAATCCGAAATAAATGTCCAAAGGTATTTCCCATATGCCTATCGATGCTGCTGCACTCAAAGAAAAATTAAAGACCCATGTAGAGCCTCTTTATCACTATCTCATTATCCTGACTCAGCCCTTCTTTCTTTCAAGAGAATCCTGCGAGGTGGGGCTAGGTTGACTCTCTTAGCGGGTGACAAGGACTTGATCCTCTGGCAACCTTTTTGTCCCGATTTACGTCAACTTCCCTGAAGGAATTTATTGATTGACTGTTAGGCGATCATGCAATGTCAAATCGTCACTGGTTAGGGCCACTGAAATTCTGGGGATTGTCAATGATCCCTTGGCTAGCTGCGCTACCCGCCCTGGCTAATCCCGCAAACTTTGCTAGCTTGAGCTTAGCGCCGGGGTTTGGACCGGGTACTGGACAGGTGAATGGCTATGTCAGGGGTGCGATCGCACTTCATCAAGCCGTAGGCGCGCGGGATGTCCGCAGCAATCTTTGCCTAGGTTATGGTTCTCCTAGTCCCGATCACTTATTAGTTCTTAAACGTGATTTCTCCCGCCTTAAGTTGCAAGTAAAAAGCCAAAAACAAGACACGACCCTACTCATTAAAGGGCCAGGAAAAGAGCTCTACTGCCTGGATGATTCTGACCAAGGTAAAGATGCCGGCTGGATCGCTAATCATTTGAAAGCTGGAACCTACCAAGTCTGGGTTGGCTCCTTTGAGAAAGGCCAACAGTTTCGCTATACTCTCACCGCCCAAGAACTTTAACCAACACCCATTTTTATGGGTCTAGGTCTCCCCTTCTCATTGCTTAGGCCCCTTGCTTAGAATATATTTCCAGCCCTGCAATGCTTGCGGAGTAAGACATTGAATCCGCTGGACTGCTGATATCTGTTGGGCTCACTGGAGGGCTAAGGCTGCTTTCCTGGGGCATGATCCGAATAATTACAGCATCAATTTTATGTTGATTGATGTTACCTTTGGTTCCCAAACGTGAGTGAGATTATGCATAATCTTGGTATTGATCACTGAAGTTAAACATAGTTCTCCAAAGATAGTGGGTTTCACTTAGACCGTTTTGCAATCTGGACGGCGTTGACTATGAAATCTCTCAACATTGATCCTAAAGTCTTGGCTCTGGTTTTTGTCACTCTGGGCTTGGTGGCTGACCTGCTTCCTGGACCTAATCTAGGCCCAGGGTTGGTGGTAACCAGCATGAATTGGGTACAGGCTCAGTTTTCGCCGGAGTCGGCTGTTACCGCTGAATCTGAGCCACCGACTATCAAGGCCCAGGACTGGCGAGATCAGCAGCATCAACTACAGGGATCGTAATTTAGCTCCCTTGGTTTGAGAACAGATGGCTGGGTGGGAGTCACTGACTTATTTCTTGCAAGATTTGTGTCAAAGTATGGCGTTTTCTATTCGATTGCATAGAATAGTAAGTAGTAGGCAATGACAACTTCCCCTGAGACGATTGATTAAACTTCTGTTGGGTTAGACCGCTGTTTTTCTCAGAAGTTTGTATTGAGTTCTTGAACTAATTGAACCTGTTTTCTGGCGCTTGTTTAGGTCAAACAAGGGTTGGTTTTTTGTCTTCATATTCTTTAAATTTAGGTTAAGTGATGGTTGCTTCTCCTCTGTTGGGTTGGCCAATTTTTGCGATCGCATTTTTACAGGCTTTAGCGCTCACTGTCGCTACCCCTGGGGTAGCGGTGCCCAGCCATTCCTCCTCATCTGTTGGTTCATCAGTGCTAGGTCTTGCCGATCGCGATCAATCCCAAGCGTTTTTCTACCAGGGCATTCAGAAAGCACTGCAAGAAGACTATGACTATGCCATTCAACTGTATGATCAAGCCCTCTACCTGACCCCTGATAACTCAGATATTTATTACAACCGAGCGGTGGCCTATTTTTCCCTCGGAAGATTTGAAGAGGCTTTACAAGACTTTAATCAAACTATTCAGCTACAACCGATTCGGGCAGCAGCCTATGGTAATCGGGCTGTGGTGCGTTTGGCCTTAGGCGATCGCAACGGTGCAACCAGCGACTACCGACAAGCAATGGAGTTGTTTAAGGCTCAAGGAGATCTAGCGGCTGCCCAGCAAATGCAAACCTGGATAGAGCAACAGGCAATCAGCATAAAGCGGTAAAAGATTTGAGTATTGCAGATAAGCCCAAAGTTGATCTGTAGATGAAACCGAAAAAAATGGTACTGCTCTTTTAAGGACTGATAAATCCACGAGACTCTTTGCCAGCAAGGTGTTCTAGCGATCTTTTAGCAAGAGTTCCAAGAAGTCTTGCTAGTTTTAGGTTGAATAGCCTGATCACGCCTTAACACAGCAGTGCCGGCTCGCTGAAAGTAAGGTGATGTTGGACATTTCTCGCTGATAGGATATGAGCTTTGAGCCTGACATCATCAGTATGCGTTTGCCCTAGCCATTAAGGTCGATAAATATCTATAAATATCTATAAATTTCCCTTGTGAGGTAGAATTCTGAATGCCTCTAGAGTTATTGTTTGTTTATTCTTTATTGATCTAGCCCATGACCGTCACTGAAAATCGCCCTACTATGCCACCATCTGTGCGGGTTCTTACAGTGGTGGGCTTGATCTTGGTGCTGACCTTTTTTCTCGATTTCTTGGTACGGCTCATGTCTCCCCAAGTGTCGAGGGTTGAGGGGCAACTGACCTTACTTAATGAATTGTTTGATCGGGGTGTGATTCCGCTGATTGGGCTAGCTCTGATTTATACAGGATTCTGGATCTATCGATCCAACTATCCAGCCACAACCTCTGACCCTGCAGACTCCTTAGCAGCTTGGCAAGATCCTAAGTTTTGGAGTTTTGTCTTTGCTAGCTTGCTGGGTTTGATGTTCTTGGTGCTGATTCCCTTTCACTTTGCCAAAACAGGGGAAGTGATTCAAAAAGCTCTAAATCAAGTTGAGCAGGAATATACCCAAAACAAAACCGTTGTTGAGCAGCAACTCAATCAACTGAAGCTAGAGGAGCAACAATGGCAGGCGATTGTTAAGGATCCAACCCAGTTGGATCAGGTACTCAAGAACCCCGAACTCCCCCGCTCAACAGAAAGCAATTCTAGAGCAGCTCAAGAAGGATCCGCCTGCTCTCCAGAAAGCCATGCAAGATCAAGTGGCTCAACTTCAACAGCAACTGACTCGCATCAATACTCAAGTGGCTGACTTGGATAAGAGAAAAAAAGAGGTTACTCAGCAGGCTGAGGGGGAGCGTTTTGTCACCCGCCTGCGGACGGCGATCCGAGGGTTACTTTTGGCGATTGGCTTTGCCAGTATTGGTTGGACTGGAATTCGTGACTCTTCTCGATAGCGACTGCTGCCTCTATTGCCCATGGCTTTCCAAGCGACTTTAGCGACATTAATCGATCTCCTAAAGCCTCAGTTATGTTGCTGTGGTGAGGATTTGGGACAAGTTAAGGCTCAAGGAGTCAACACTGACAGTCGCAGCTTGGCTGCTGGTGAATTGTTCTTGGCCTTACGGGGAGAGCAATTTGATGGTCACCAGTTTGTGGAAAGGGCGGCCCAAAGGGGTGCGATCGCAGCGATTGTTGATCATCCCTTAGATATCGCCCTACCCCAATTGCAGGTAAAAAACACGCTAGTGGCCTATCAAACCCTAGCTAACTGGTGGCGTCGGCAATTTAAGATTCCGGTAATCGGCATTACTGGCTCCGCCGGTAAAACCACCACCAAGGAGCTGATTGCCGCTGTCTTGGGAACAGCAGGATCGGTCCTCAAAACTGAGGCAAACTATAACAACGAAATTGGTGTGCCCAAAACCCTGCTTCAACTCACCCCCGATCATGACTATGCTGTCATCGAGATGGGGATGCGCGGTCCAGGAGAAATTGCAGAACTCACTCAAATTGCGGTCCCTGATATTGGCGTCATCATCAATGTGGGTACTGCTCACATTGGTCGCCTAGGCTCTCGGACAGCCATTGCCCAAGCAAAATGTGAATTGCTGGCCCAGATGCCCGCCACCAGCATGGCCATTCTCAACGCCGATCAACCCTTATTGATGGCAGCCGCTGCCGAGGTTTGGCAGGGGTCGGTGATGAGTTATGGCTTAGAAGCGGGCCAGATGCAGGGGCAAATCATCGATCAGAGGGTCCTCAGAGTTCATGATCTAGACTTTCCCTTGCCCTTGCCAGGGGTTCATAATGCCTCGAATTTCTTAGCGGCCCTAGCGATCGCAGATTACCTCAAGCTCGATCTGACTCCCCTGCAACAGGGACTAATCTTAAACCTACCCAGTGGGCGAGCCCATCAACTGGTTTTAGACAACGATGTGATCATCCTCGATCAGACCTATAACGCAGGCCTAGAGTCCATGCAGGCAGCATTACAGCTCTTAGCAGAACTTCCTGGTCAACGCCATATTGCTGTATTGGGTGCAATGAAGGAGCTGGGAGACTATAGCCTCGACTTTCATCGCCAAGTGGGTGCGCTAGTGCAGTCCCTGGACCTCGATCAACTGTTCATCCTAGATACCGGTCCCGAGGGAGCTGCCCTAGCAGAGGGGGCTAGACCTGTGCCCACCCAACAATTTGCCGATCATGCTGCCTTAATCCAAGCCCTAGAACAGCAAATGCAAAGGGGCGATCGCATTCTCTGTAAAGCCTCCCATGCCGTTGGCCTAGATCGGGTGGTGGATTACTTTAGCCCATCCCCTACTCAGGGAACCTAATCAACGGAGCTTAGATATTTGCGAAATTTCAGCCCGTCTTTGCTTGGGCCAACCGCTGCCCAAAAATTTCTGATAGGGCAGGCCCACAGATACAAGTCACCACAATATAAGCAATCACAGCATTGAAGACATTATCATCCACCAAATTTGCTTGCTTACCAAACAAGACAATTACCAATACCAAGGCAGCGCGAGGGACTGTCAGACTAAACAGTGTGATCATTTCTAACCCACTATAGTGAAAGGCTTGACTCGCCAGCCATGCCCCCATGAACTTAGCCGCCACAGCGCCCAGAATAATCACAGCCGCCACACCCATGCTTTGGGGAGCCGTCACAAAAATTTTGGGATTGGCCAAGACACCGACAGACACCATAAAGGCAGGAATAAATAAGCTATTGCCCACAAATTCGATTCGATTCATCAGATCACTACTGACAGGAATAAACCGATTGAGGGCTAAACCAGCTATAAAGGCTCCCACAATGGCATCTAACCCCAATAATTGTGTGAAAGCCGCTGTCACAAATAGGGTCATCAACACAAACACAAATTGGAGATTAAGAGGGGTAGAGGTCTTAGCGCCCAACAGCAATTGTCCCAAGCGGGGCATTCCTGCAAACATGAGCCCTACGACCAGAGGCAAGCCCACCAGTAACTTCAGCCATAGCCAGAGGCTGACTTCACCCATAACACTAGCTTGAATCACAGACAGCAAGACCAAGGTAAGCACAGAGGTTACCACCGTTCCCCCTACGGCAACGCCTACAGCTTCTTGTTGAGCAATCCCCAATCGGATCATGCTGGGATAAGCTATCAGGGTATGGGGCGAAAAGAGAATTCCCAGCAGGCCCATGGCTAACCAGATTGAGAGACTACCTGGAATTGTGATCATGCCAGTTTGGATCATACCATAGCCGCAGAGGCCACCGATCATAAAGGGGATGCCAAAAGTTAACAGACCAAAGAGCAGAGATCGCATCCCCAATCGTTGTAAATTACTCAGGTCCATCTGAATCCCAGCCAACAACATAATGTAGAGTAGGCCAACCTTTTCTAAAAAAATTAATTGAGGATCGCGAGCCAAAATCCCCAACCCATTGAGGCCCAACAGACATCCCAACAAAATCAATAAAATGAGTGGTGGCACCCTCAGGGCCTTAGCCATTAAAGGTGCCACCAACAAAATGATTAATAAGACTGCAAAGGCATAAACCGGATCTGCGATTGGCAAAGGGATGAGGGTAACCAAAAACATTGAGTCTGTCTCTCTCATGAAAAATAAGTTAAAAGCTGGAAGATAGCGTTAAATGATTGTGAATTTTGGTAGTCTGGCTCACCCATCCTGATGACGTTCCATCCCCCCCATCCATTGTCAACTCATCAGGCACCAAGCTTTGTATACTCAAGATTTTCTTTGTACCGCCATGGCTTGTTTGGGATTGCTCACTTTTGTGATCTAGAACAATTCTGGGCGTTGCAGCTCGGTGTATCGTGGACTAAGTAATAGCAATGTCTAGAGAGCCATGATTACCTGCACCAACTGCGGCCATTCCAATCCAGAGGGGGCCGTTACCTGTGAAGCCTGTTATGTTGAGCTGCCTAAAATGTCATCTTGTCCCAGTTGTCATGCTCAGGTACCCGAAGATGCAGTTTTTTGTTCTCAATGCGGGGCTTCTTTGCAACAACAGGCAAGCCCTCTTAACCTTGATATGTCCACCGCCCCTACTCAGGTGAATGTCAGCCATTCTCCCTCTGGCTCAGTACCTAGACCAGAGCCCGCCAACTTAAGCAATGAGGTTCCCCCGACTGAAGTGGTGACCCCTGCTTCGAGACCCGTACCGATGGCAGTCTCTTTAACACCAGAGTTCACTGAGTTTCCCGAGGCGGAAGCCCCCACTCAAGTCCCTAGCAGCGCTGAGCATAATCAGGTTGTGCCACCGCCCTTCCCTGGTTCAGAACCACAGATGCCGGCTGCTAACTATGAGGCGATGTCACTCCCGTCTCTATCGCCCCTTGCAGATGGTGAAGGAATGTCTGGGCCTGGGCTTGGTCCTGTTGCCCCTCTGGTGAGTCAGCCGATGCCTGACCAACCGACAATGGCTGGGAATCAGGAATTCCCTGACGTAGATCTTTTGCCACCAACAATGCCTCCCCAAAGGGTTCCTGACCCGGATCTACCACCAGAAGTTACGCCGGTTACTCCTCCGGCAGCGGTCTCGCCGATGATATCCTCAACGCCACCACCATCATCGTCTCCGGTTCCCTTCGGCGCGACCCAAATTCAGCTCCCCGTCGCACGTTTGTATCATCAGGCTACTAATACCACTTTAGATCTGCCTAGCCATCTAAATTTGATTCATTTAGGGAAGCCGAATGATCGCATTCCTCCTGATATTGATGTTTCCGGTTTCCCTGATAGTGATGTTGTCTCGCGAGTCCATGCCGATATTCGGATTGATCCTGACGGCTATTATATCGAAGATACAGGCAGCGCTAATGGCACTTATATTAATAATCAGGCCCTGCGCCCAGGGGATCGCTATCGACTGCGGGCGGGCGATCGCATTTCCCTCGGGAAGGAAGATAAGGTCACCTTCATCTTTCAGCCGGGCTAAGCCCTTATCGTCTCCGAGCTTGGAGTTTGCGATAGACTGCCTTTAGATCTACTCCATGATGGGCTAAGGCCACCAGGCTGTGATAGATCAAGTCTGCTACTTCACCGGCGATTTGATCCGGATCGTCATCCTTGCAGGCCATGACAACCTCTGCAGACTCTTCACCAATTTTCTTGAGAATCTTATTGTCGCCAGCGGCCAAAAGCTTGCAGGTATAAGACTCTGCTGTGGGATGGGCTTGGCGATCGCAAATGACCGCAAAAACCTGCGAAATTGTATCCCCAGGCGGTGGCTCAATCTGACCTCCTACTTGATGAAAGCAACTGCGCTCTCCCGTATGGCAAGCAATATCTCCCACCTGCTCAACACCAATCAACAAGGCATCACTATCGCAGTCATAGCGAAGCGATTTGACCCGCTGCACATGACCTGAGGTTTCCCCCTTAGGCCAAAGCTGCTGCCGTGACCGACTCCAAAAACAGGTTTGGCCCGTCGTCAAGGTTTGCTGCAAAGAATCTGAATTCATCCAGGCCATCATTAAGACGGTGCCATCCAAATAATCTTGGACAATAGCTGGGACTAACCCCTGCTCGTTATAGCGAATATTCTCCACAGGAATAGCAGTTATAAAATCCATGTTCTCAATTGCCAGCTCACGAGAGCGCTAGGGATAACACCTAGATTATCTCCTCTAGGGGCTGCTGCCTGCCCAGATCCCTTCCCTGAGTTTGGGTAAGAATGCTGCTGAGAGATTGTTGCTTTTTGTAAATAATGACGATCTTTCTAGTGAAATGTTATATTTGATACAGAAAAAACGTTCATCCCTTAATGAGTTTCTCGATTCTTTGTTCTAGGGCAACTCAAGAGGGACGGAAGTAGGGAACCTCCCGAAGGAACGCGCCTCAAATCTACTACGCATCAAACCTACTGATCGGAGGCGAATGATGAAACTTAAATATCGTGGTATTACCTACGACTATATTCCCCCTCAACTCGAAATGACATCCACTGCTGAAGTGGGTCAATATCGAGGGTTAGAGTGGAGATTTAGAAAACCCAAGCAGGTGACAGCCTCACAACCTACCTTAGATCTCATGTACCGAGGTGTTGCTTACCAAACCGGTGCTCAACCAGCACCAGTGGCCGATGCGGTACCTGTGGCTGCTGCTCCTGCAGTGACAGCTAAACAAGCAGAGGATCGGCCCTCGGCGGAAACTCTGGCTCGTGCCTTGATGGTGTCCCATCACCAGTGGATTAAATCTCGTCAGCAATCTTTGCTGAGTCGAACGGCCACTGAGGTTGGCCTGAGCTCAACCGCCGCTCATTACTGGAACCATATTCAAGGCAAAATTCATCCTAGTTTTCGGATTGCCTACGACCGCTCTCACGTTGCCCTCAGCTAATCTGGGGTCATCACTGAAGGCGGATTTAGCACCCTCCCCAGGAGGGTGTTTTTTATGGGATTCATCGAGAACTAATGATAGGCTCAAGTTATGGATAATCGAAAATTTAGTCCCTGATCAAGCAACCTGTACTTAATACTCTGCCCCTAGGGATGTTCTGCCATCATTATGCTATCTATCCTGAAGGTCATGTGTGACCATGTCCTTTCCCTCCAAGCCCCAACTCTTCATTCCTGCTGATACTTTTCTGTCCCATCAAATTTTGATTGAGAGTGGCTTTTGGACGCCCTCCGTGTCGATGGTTCGATCAAGCTCCCAGTCTGGCCAAGGATATTATCGGTCCCTAGTGGGGGAACCATGCTGGATTCTAGGCCGTAGCCCAGACTGTGCGATTACCTTTGACGATGTGACCCTATCTCGTCAACATGCTCTCCTGTTTACAACGCCGATTCAAGAGCTGTACTTTAGTGACTTGGGCAGTCTGAATGGTTCCTTTGTGAATGAGCAGCGCGTTCTTCATCCCATTTGTCTAAGCCATGGCGATCAGATTACCCTAGGCAACATTTCTATGGAGTTCCAAATTTCTGGAGCGGTCAATTCTCGGGAAACTGCCTCTTCTCAAAAGCTAGTGCTAATGGTCCAACCCTCTGGCTATCAAGGTAAGCTTTGGCAAGAGTTCCTGATGTCTCAGGGAATATCGGTTCTCTGGGAACAAACTGCTTCCAGTCAAGAGTTAGGCCAATTTCTGCGACAGTTTTCTTCTCAAGAAAGTCGCTTGCCTGACTTGGTCTTAGCTGATGTAGCAGCCCTCGTCCCCAATCCCTATGAATTTTGTCGTTGGTGTCAGCAGCATTATCCTGCCCTTAAAGTGGTGCTTACTTGTGTGGGGCGCACGGAAATTTTGGCTGCTGAGCAACACTGGGCACAGCGCCAAGGGGCTCATGATCTGCTACCTGGTTTTCGACAAGATAATGTGTTGCATCGGGCGCTCGATATCGTCAGTCAGGTTAATGCTGTCCTGAGGCTATTAGATAGCCCTGAGCTAGAGCAGAACACTATGGCCACGGGTTTTATGTCTTTAATTCGGGCATAATCTGGAAGGATATGGGTGGTTCAAGGTCACTACCGTTGACTAGGAGGACTAGGATGATCAGGCCCTCTGTTACTCGAGGATCTGGGCTAATTCAGAGGAGCCGATCTCTGGAATGGGGTAGATCTAGGGAGGTGCGATCGCAATGGCTCATCTGCTTCAGTTTCTGTTGGATCCTGTGGCAAAGCATACCAAGCCAAGCCGAGGCCCAAGACAGCCCTAAGCCTCTCCCCCTTCGTCGCATCCCCCAAGAATTACAACAATTAATCAATAGCCGTCCCCCCCAACCTATTGTCACCGCCACCACACCTTCTCCAAATAGGTATACACTGCCTAGTCTATGGTGGACCGATCAACAATTTGGCCAAAACTAGTGCTAGATTGGCGAGCTTATGCAGGCAATAGCCAAGGAGACCCACAGATTAACGTGATCGTACGGCCCGATCTTTGGTCTCGCTATACCTACTACGAGCGATACGCCTTTGTGCGTAAATTTGGTAACGATGCCCAGAGTTTTGGCTACCAGCTATTGATATTAGATAGCCAAGACTTTTTAGTAGCAGCTTATACCTGCCAAAGCATTCCCCCCTCACCTACCAAGATTTTGCAGGATCAAACCTCCGTGTCACCAGAGCCATCGGCTCAGTCGCAACCAGTCCCCTGTCGCCTCTGGTTAAGTCCTAACTATCCAACTTTGGCCTTCTAAGCGGTTGTTCGCATCTGCTGCCATAACCGTTGATATTGCTTCAAGCTAGGCGCTGACAAAGGAGTAAGAAACTCACTGCGCTCAAAGCTTTGCAAATTTTCGACTAACAACTGCTGAGTCTTGTCTGTGAGCTGTTCGACCCTTGCAAAGGGAGATAACCCTTGGGTAAATCGGGACAAATCCTTAGCAACAGTGCTATCCCACCAAAAGTTAATCCACTGGGATGCAGCCTGTGCGACTGAAGGAGCAACAGTAGATTGGGCCTGCACCCAAAGATCAGCCCATAGCGCCGTCCCCGCTTGGGGCATTACAACGGCAATTTCTGGTTCTTGAGCCATGGCTGCAAAAATATCTGTGGACCAGCCCACTGCGACCCAACTATCTCCGAGGATGAGGGGTTCTAGATAGTGTTGAGAGTCATAGAACTTGACTTGATGATTAAGAGCCTTGAGGTCCTTCAATAAATCTGTGACTGCTTCAGGATTCTCAGTATTGTAGGATTTTGATCTTTTCTTCAGGGTTAAGCCAATCACCTCTCGACCTTGATTGAGCAGACTGATCCGCCCTTGCAATTCTGGTCGCCATAGATCAGCCCAATCCGTCGGTTGCCAACCAAGAGCCTTAAATTTATCTCGGCGATAGGCAATCAATGTTGCCCCCCAACGGTAGGGTGCTCCCCAAATATCACCCTTTGGTGCGAGTTGTCCCTTGTCATCTCGTTGCACAAGCTGTTGCCAACGGGGAGGCAAATCAGCCCACCGGGTTAGCTGATCAACAGGCAGGGGCTGAATTAATTTTTGTTGAATGGCCGGTAGTAGCCAAGCATCTCCCAAGCTCACCAAACGCAAGGGAGAAGGCATTTTTGAAGATTCTTGTTTATTAGAAGAAGCCGCTAATTGTTGCCAATTTTGTAACTTCAAAAATAGATCCTCAACAGAGGATTTTAGATTGACTTCGACAGACAGTTTTGAGTCAGATCGAAACTTACCAATTAACTGGGGAGGGACGGATCGGGTCAGAATTTCAACCACTAAAACAGCCTGATTCCTTGACTGACATCCCAATAACAGTTGGCTGCCAGCAACCATCCCCAATCCCTGTAAGAAAAAACGTCGATCCATTACTGCTGACTCATCTCCCTGTACAGATATTCATGATTGAGACGATGGTAAAGCTTTCTGCAATCCTTCATTCATGTCCTCTTGAAAATTGATAGTGATTATTCTTACGAATTATGACTATCAATTGCGCTTAGAAATAATCATGAAATGATATAACTCAGCAAGTTTGAGTAAAGTATCATTTCTTCATATTGAAAGCTGTCGTTGCTGTGGCAAGTTTCACTAGAGATTTATACTTACTGTTTTCTTGCTAGTTTTAAAGATTTTGTCAACAGGGTTTGAAGCTTGATTTTGTTATTTTTAGTAAAATACCTCTCACTCCTGTTTAGCAATCTTTAAGATAGAAGATAGTCCAGCTCGTAGGGATAAAACCATGGAATCTGTTCAAAAACAACTCACTCTTGTGAGTGCGAAGGTTGATGCCCTGCAAGAGGTAATTGAGCAGCTCCACCGACAATTAGCGACAGTTCTACCTGATTCAGCCCAGGCAGCAGAGATTAGCCCCTCCTTTTCCCAGGCTAGCGCAACCTTCAGCCATAAGGATGTTTTGGTAGAAAATAATACCTTTGATATAAGCGGAGAAGCACGGGGTGATCAGCCCATCAGCTCAGAGATCCAAATTCAGCGTCTCACAGCTCAGCTCACGGCAGCTTATAACCGTATTGCAGCCCTAGAGGAACAGCTATTGGCAAAACAATTACTGACTCAACGGGTTTACTCCTAAGTGCAAATTCAGAACAACGGCCAAATCAAACCTGAAGATTTGTTTGACAAATGCTAGTTCTGTTTGCACAATATAGATTGCTCATCAGCACAAGGGACTGTAGTTCAACTGGTTAGAGCACCGCCCTGTCACGGCGGAAGTTGCGGGTTCGAATCCCGTCAGTCCCGTTTTTAATCTGAAGTCCTTTGGTGGCAGATTGAGAGCCTAGGTTCTCGCTGCTGACTAGTGGCTCCCGGCTTATTCATGCCTTGGCTAGCGGTCTATTCCCCTTAGTCTAGTTGGGTTATTTACAGGTCATGTTGCCCTTCAGTTCAATGTCAGGCTCCCCAAACACTTTGGGCATGCCGGTTGATAAGGGGCCAGATTAGCCATATCATTTAAATTTGATGCGGGAGTCTAGCGAAATTGTCTTTAGAAAGCCCCATTGTCGGTTTTACTCTTCTGCTTGCCGTTATTTTAGTCGTTCCGCCTATTTTTGAACGACTGCGCCTACCCGGTCTAGTCGGTTTATTGTTGGCGGGTATGTTCTTGGGGCAGAGTGGTGTCAAACTTCTAGACGTCAATTCGGAGACCATTAAGCTGCTCTCGGACATCGGTAAAATCTATTTGATGTTTGTGGCAGGATTAGAAATTGATTTAGTACAGTTTCATAAAACTAGAAACCGATCTATTGGGTTCGGTTTGATGACCTTCCTGGTCCCCTTAATTGTCGGTATCTCTGTGGGGCGTGGATTTGGGTTTAGTTGGAATGCCTCTGTTTTGATTGGATCGCTCTTGGCATCCCATACTTTGTTGGCCTATCCGATTATTAGCCGCCTAGGTGTGACAAGCAATGAAGCTGTGACGGTCAGCATTGGTGCCACCATTTTTACTGATATTGGTGCATTGCTAGTATTGGCTATCTGTGTAGGAATTCATCAAGGCCAATTTACGGTTGTCAATTTAGTAACCTTGCTACTGGGTTTAGTGCTTTACTCTGTCGCGGTCTTATTTGGGGTTCGCTGGGCGGGGACTGAGTTTTTTCGTCGCTCTGGGGATGAGGAAGGCAAGCAATTTTTTATTTATACTCTTGGCTTTGTTCTTAGCCTCTGTCGGGGCGCAAGTGATTGGCATTGAACAAATTGTCGGAGCTTTTTTGGCAGGATTGGCGGTCAATGATGTCTTAGGGCATAGCCCTACCAGAGAAAAGGTGGAGTTTGTCGGTATTGTCCTATTTATTCCCTGTTTCTTTGTCAATATGGGGTTGTTGATTAATATTCAGGCTTTTCTGCAAACCCTAAGCTCTGTGGGACTAACGGTAGCCATTGTTTTGGGCTTGCTAGGTAGCAAATTTATAGCAGCTCTATTGGCGAAACTGCTCTATGGCTATAGTCGGAATGAGCTATTTACGATGTGGTCACTCTCACTGCCTCAAGTGGCGGCTACCCTGGCGGCCACCCTGGTGGCGTATGAAACGCTCAGTCCTAACGGTGAACGTCTGGTGGGCGAGAATGTCTTAAATAGTGTCATTGTGCTGATGATGGTGACCTCTATCTTAGGGCCACTGATAACCTCACGGGTGGCGAGTTCTCTTCGATTGCCGCCGGTGAATTTTGAATTCGATCAGCTTTCTATGTGGTGGGAAAGCCAAACTTGTAATTTAGCGGAGCGATCGCAGCAAGCCTTCACCATCTTGGTGCCTCTGTATAACCCTCGAACTCAGCGCCATTTGATCGAATTGGCTGCTCTGTTAGCGCGTCATGAATCGGGGCAAATTATCCCCTTGGCGATCGCGAGGGCCCATGTGCATATGGATGCTCCCCAACTCAACCAATCCCTTTCTGCGAGCGAGCAACTGTTGGCAAAGGCAACCGCCATTGGTCAAGAGTTTGAGGTGGCGATCTATCCTAAAATTCGCATTGACGATGATGTTGCCTTAGGGATTAGTCGGGCCAGTCGAGAACAGAATGCCAATCTAGTGGTCATGGGCTGGAGTCGGACCTCTGGCTTACGGGCCCGCTTATTTGGCAATGTGATTGATAGTATCTTTTGGTCCTCTCACTGTCCGGTAGCCGTTACCCGTTTTTTAGAGAGTCCTACCAGCATCCAAAGAATTTTGGTTCCTGTGGAAAACCTCAACCAATCAAACCTTCGATCAATCCAATTCGCTAAGGTTCTGGCCATCGCCAACGAGGCTCAGATCACCCTTCTTCATGTTTGCAATCGCTATGTTTCCACTGAGCAGATTCACGACTTTGAGATCCAGTTAGCCGCAGCGACCTCGCAAGACAATCAACCCTTAACCTTAAGGATTAAAACTATTGCCGATGATGACGTTGCCAAGGTAATTCTCAAGGAGGCGGTCGCCTTTGATCTAGTGGTTTTACATGCTATCCGGCAGCGGACAGCCGTTGGTTTAGCCATTAGTGACATCACCACTCAAGTGATTAATGAACTGAGCAGCTCAATGGTGTTGATTGCAGAACCCTGTTCCTAAACGACTATACAGAGGCTCCTCGATAACGCATATTGCGCTTGCTGACAAAGGAGCGCACAAACTTAGGAATGTCGCTCCGGTGACCCATGACAATTACTGTATCTCCCTCAACCACAAGGCTTGATTGGTTAGGATGGGTCGTTGTGATGCCGTCTGCCCTTTGTAAGGCCACAACAATAAAAGTGCCTTTGCTACGCACCTCAATATCTCCAATTGAGATTCCAGCTAAGGGAGAGCCTGGGGTAATGGCCAATTCATCGACTTGGATATCAACGGTGGCTAGCAATTCACCCAAGCTTCGTCGACCATTATCCTGATCCAAAAATCTAGGCTTGCTGGCCGAGTAATCATATGGGTCATGCGCTGGGCACTAATAGAAGCGGGTAAAACAACTTTATTGGCTCCAGCCAATCGCAGTTTTTTCTCAGTGCTGGGCAGTTCTCCTCGAGCCAAGATGGTTAGGTGGGGGTTGAGACCACGAGCCGTTAAAGTAATAAAGACATTGGCGGCATCATCGGGTAAAACTGTTGCTAAGGTTTGAGCCTGCTCAATACCAACTGCGAGCAAAATCGATTCATCCGTTGCATTGCCCATGCGTACCAGATAGCCTCCAGCTTCGGCTTGAGTTATTCGTCCGGTGTCACTGTCAATCACGACAAAGGGTAGCTTAGCATCGGAGAGTTGCCGAGCTAGAATTTGGCCAATGCGACCAAAGCCACAAATAATGACATGGTGTTTGAGGGTTTCAATGTCACGGCTCATGCGTCTGGCTCCTAGAACTTTATTGATCTCGCCTTCGGTGATCATTGTACAAATCCACCGACGGTATATACAGCAGATGACGTACCTGCAATAATCACTAGAATGGTAAAAATCCTAAGACTAGGTGTGGTTACAGGACGCACCTCACCATAACCGACACCAAAAATTGTAATCACTACCATATAGATAGCCTCAAGAAGGCTCCACCCTGCCAATACATAACCAATAACTGCAATAACCTGGGTGGAGACAAAAAACACCAACCCGATCAAAATGCGCTTAATCGGGCTATTCACAGATCAATATCCTTCAGGTATAAATTGAGTAGGGGAACCATATTCTCAGCATTCCTGACCAGAGTGCAGAGGGTATCCAACTTCTGGGGCTGTATCCTCGCAACAGCAGCCGTGAGAATCTTGTGTTATGTATATTGCTAGTTGTCGGTCAACACGAATCATCGACATTGTTCAAAGGGAGACGTCAGAGAACATTGGTGGTTCTGAGAGTATCGAGTTCTCAGATTGCACTTGGTATCCGTTATCACAAAGCGTGATCCAGCTTTAAAAGTTTCGATCAGGATTCTGCTAGCTGAGGATCTATGGCTCCTCTATACAACTTGAGAAAATTGATGATTAAGGCGATGTGCGACTTTCTTGAAAGCATTGATACTGCGTTGCTTCTGATCACGGCCTTCAGTCTACGGGAACGAGAACTTGAGGGTTACAGGTATTTAGTTGCACATCGCCTTGATGATTATTGATAGAGCGTAAATGTTCAGCAGTTGCAACTCTGGAATGAAGGGCTTGTGGATCAACTAGAGATTGCCTTCTTTGAGTTAGAACAGGGAGATTTCCAAACTCGCTGGGATGCCACCAAACAGATTCTTGCCTGGGGTGAAACTGCACTACCAAAGCTTTTGCATCTTTTGCAAGAGAGTGATGAAGATTGGGAATTACAATGGTTTATCGCCCTCACGCTGGGGCAATTTCAACATCCAGATGCCCTGCAAACCCTAGTAAATCTGTTGGGGCATGCTGGGGATCCAGAGGTTAGCCAAATGGCGAGCCAGATTTTGGCGCAGATGGGTTCTCAGGCCATTGATGTTTTAGCCCTGCATTTACATCAACCCGAGACTCGCCCCTTGGCGGTTCAAGCCCTAACTCGGATTGCGAATAAACGAGTTATTCCGTTGCTACTTCCCTGCCTCGCCGAGGAGGATCCCCGTCTGCGGCAGATAGTCATGGAGTCCTTAAGCCAGTTTCAGGATCAGCGCATTGTCCCAGCAATGTTGCAGGGGTTGCAGGATGTCAATGCTGAGGTGCGAATAGCGGCGATCTCGGGCTTGAGTTACCTGCACCCGCTGGTGACAGATATAGGGCTATGTCCGGTGACGCTGCTGGAGCCGATGTTGCAAGATTTGCGACTATCGGTCTGTCAGGCTGCTGCTCTTGCCCTTGGTCGCCTAGGAACGGATTCTGCGATCAGGGTCTTAGGAAATGCTGTCCAGGGTCACAATATGGATCTTGCTCTGCAAATCTATATTGTGCAAGCCCTAGGTCACAGTAATGCAGCTGCCTCTTTGCCCTATTTACAGCAGCTCTGGTTAGATGCTGACTCTCTAAAACTGGGGAGGGCAATTATCAAGGCTATCGGTCAAATGGATGGTAGTTTGAGCTGTTCAGCCACGGAGATTCTTCTGTCATTTTTAGAGAGACTATCAGGTCAGGAGCCTGAACCAATTCTCTATCAAGAGATTGCCAATGCCCTGGGCTGTCTAAAGGGGGAAACGGCTGTGCCAGCTCTGATTCAGCTCCTTGCTCAACCTGATATTGGGGTGCGATTACATGCGATCGCAGCCCTAAAACAAATCAACCCCGCTCCTACCCATCTACAATTGCAATCCTTAGCAGAAGAGCGGCTAAGCGACCCAAGCTTACAAGCAGGGATCGCCTTTGCCTTGCAAGAATGGTAGGGGAACCATTCCCTTGATGATCACAGAGCTGATCGCCCCGCAAGCTAGCCTGCTGCTCAACGGTCTAAACGGCTGCTTGGACCTGGGAAGCCCGCAATTGCCCACAGGCTGCATCTTGATCTAAGCCTCGCGATCGCCGCAGGGTCGCGGTAATATGTTGGGCTTGCAAGCAGGCCATAAAGGTCTGTAATTGATTGGCTGTGGGTCGCTGATAATCAACCTCAGCAATAGGATTATAGGGAATTAAATTGACATGGCTTTGTAAGCCGCGCAAATGACGGGCGAGTTCGAGGGCATGGGCTGGCTGATCATTCACCCCCGCCAAGACAATATATTCAAAGGAAACTCGTCGGCCCGTCGTCGCTACATACTCGCGGCAGTCTGCGAATAATGCCTCTAGGGGATAATGTTGTGCGCTGGGTACCAACTGACTGCGTAGAGCTTGATTTGAGGCATGTAAACTTACAGCTAGGGTGATTTGTAGCTTGAGTTTCGCCAATTTTCGGAGCCGATCAGGAATACCTACCGTAGACAGAGTGAGAGAACGCTGACCGATCCCCACATCTTCATTGAGAGATCGAATTGCCGCTAGTACTGAATCCAGATTGAGCAGGGGTTCACCCATGCCCATAAACACCACATTGCCCACCCGCCGTTGAAAGTCTTCTTGAACGGTCAACACTTGATCCACAATTTCATGACAGGCTAAATTGCGCTGCCAGTTCCCCTTGCCTGTGGCGCAGAAATCGCAGGCCATGGGACAACCGACCTGAGAAGAGACACAGACAGTCAGCCGTTTTTGAGTGGGAATGCCAACAGTTTCAACGATTTGACCATCCGCCAATTGCAGCAGATATTTAACCGTGCCATCTTGGGCTGGGGATCGATGGTGTAGTTGAGAGCGACCAATGGGGATACTTTTTAGCTCGGCTCGCCAGCGTCTGGGGAAAAACCGTGATCTCCTCAAGAGATCGCACCCCTTTTTGGTAAATCCATTGATGGAGTTGCTGGCCTCGATAAGCTGGTTGAGACTGAGTTTGCACCCAATCTGTCAGTTGAGATCGCGATGCACCTAACAGCGGTGGGATAGGGTTGGGATGAAATTTCTTAGACATCAAAGGGCTGGAGCCGTTGGGAATGGGTTACAGAGGATAGAGCGTTGGACTAGGTTTGAGGTTTGACTGCGGTTAAAATTCTAGGGCGCAGAAAAAACAACTCTTGAACAGAAGGGTTCTTAAAGCTTATACTGAAAAGTCTGACAAAATTTGCCCAAAACCTAAGAGGAAGTGATATGTCGCGATATCGAGGCCCTCGCCTCAGAGTAGTGCGCCGCCTAGGGGAATTGCCGGGTTTATCTCGCAAAACACCCCGCCGTGCCTACCCACCTGGACAGCATGGTCAAGGCCGCAAAAAGCGTTCTGAATATGCTGTCCAGCTTGAAGAAAAACAAAAGCTCCGCTTTAATTACGGACTGTCGGAGCGCCAGCTATTGCGCTATGTGCGTAAGGCCCGTCGGGCCGGTGGTTCCACGGGACAAACCCTGCTGCAATTGCTAGAGATGCGCTTAGACAATACAGTCTTTCGGATGGGTATGGCTCCGACTATTCCAGCAGCACGTCAGTTGGTGAATCATGGCCATGTCAACGTCAATGGTCGCGTGGTCTCTATTGCTAGCTATCAATGCCGGCCTGGAGATGTGGTTCAAACCCGCGATCGCGATGCTTCGCGACAATTGGTCGAAACCCATATGCAATTTCCTGGCTTGGCTAACATTCCCACCCATCTTGAGTTTGATAAAAACACCCAGGTGGGTAAGGTCAATGGCCTCATTGAGCGAGAATGGATCGCCTTAGAAATCAATGAGCTGCTAGTGGTGGAATATTACTCACGGAAGGGTTAAATTCGCGGCGACCTTCCCCAGTTTGATCAACTGCAGCATCAACCATTTATTCTGTTTGGCAACTCCTGGATCCGTCAGTCTAGGGGTTGTTTACGCTTCAATCTCTTAATTTCTCCCTGTCGACACTCTTAGCTTTCCCTAGGCGCTTGGCTAGTACTGCCCAACAGATTCGCATCCGGCTTCGTAGTCTGGCTGATCCAGCCATCGCCAGCCAATGCCAAAGGTTTTTTAAAACGAAGCCAGGGGACTATGCCGCTGGCGATCAGTTCCTGGGCATTCGAGTCCCTTTGCTCCGGCAGCAGGTTCGACATTATCTAGACCTCTCAGCAGCAGAGGCCACGGACTTACTGCACTCTAGTTGGCATGAAGAACGACTGATGGCCTTGTTGCTGCTCGTTCACCAATTTAGGCAAGGGGATGCCCAAGGGCGTCAAACTATTTTTGAGCTGTACTTAAGCCAGACCGCCTTCATCAATAATTGGGATCTGGTGGATAGTTCAGCTCCCCAGATTGTCGGTGCTTATTTAATGGATCAAGATAGACAGCCTCTCTATACTCTGGTCCGTTCTGCCAACCTATGGGAGCGGCGGATCGCCATTGTCTCGACTTTGTATCTGATTCGCAAGGGCGAACTGGATCAGACCCTTGTCCTAGCAGCATTGCTTCAGAAGGATCCTGAGGATCTGATCATAGCGACGGGTTGGATGCTCAGGGAGGTGGGGAAGCGCGATCGCACTAAGCTGAAGGTATTTCTGCGCACCTATTCTCCAACCATGCCCCGTACCATGCTGCGTTATGCCATAGAACATTTTCCTGAGGCAGAACGCCAACAGTATCTACGGGGTAGGGCGATTCGCCCCTTCACCGCTGCAAGGCAAGATCTATCAGCCTCACCCTGAGGGACTGAATCAAGATTGTCTGATATTTACAGCATTCTATCGATTAAATCGCTAGACAGACGATTAGAATCTCCTTCAAAGCCGCTGACCATAACCGTGACCCGTCTGCTATCGCGAAATCCAGTTGCAAACTGAGAGCAATCAATAATGGCAGAATAGGTTTCATTGTCGGCAAAAACGAAGGGCGTATTGTTAATCCGCACATCTGGCTCACGTACATCTAAGCCTTCGCTTCTGAGGGCAAACACCGCTCTTGTTAGACATTCCCTTTGATTCAGGTTCACTGCACTATATCGATAAAATAATGCGGGGCCAGCAAGAGCACTCAAGGTGGTGACTGTCTGAACACCTAGCGCAATGACTCCTAAGGTAAGGGTTTTACTAAATCCTTTATTGAGTTTAAGCATCCTTTTTCTCACTCCAACTATTCTGAGATAGATTTCTATGTTGTCTATCTCAACAGTAGAGTAGGTATGAGCTAGGAGCCGTGACACTCGTCACAGGCTCTTGAGGTCATGGTCATAGCCGTTTATTCAACCCGACAAAAGTCTCAACTTTGGCTGCAGAGGTTGACCTTCTTAATCTAATGATCACTGTATGCGGACACCCCTTGCGACCTCTTCTCTTGAGGAGGGCTGTCCTCAAGGCGGCGATCCTGGGTGATTCTGAGATGGGTGATCTCCCAAGGCCCTGCCCTCAATCGCTAGGGATCGCCAGCGATTGAGGGCAGCCCCTAACTCAAAGCAGCGAAAGGAAACAAAGTCTCCCGTCGGGAAGGAACTCAGGAGGGTCAGATCGGCCTCTTCTAGCTGGGTCATCAATTGCTGAATCAGGCTAGCCATGGACTGATCCGAGGGTAGGTAATGTTGATACAGATAGAGGATAGCTGCAGCAATCGCCCATAATTGTCCTGAGTCTACGAGTTGCTCAACTTGGGTGAGATCAATCCGGTCATTGCCCAAACAGATCTGCGACCAACCTTGGATCTTGATCTGGGGCCCTTCGCCTTGGCTGCCTAACAGCTCTGAGGGGGTGGCAAGGTAACGCCTTGCTCGGTGGTGAATGGGCTGAAAGGCTGTTTTCTCTCGATGGCTGGGAAACTGGACCGCAATCGCCGCCGCTTGTTCCGTTACATCCTGGGCTTGATAGTCTGCGATCGCAATGACTGTATTAGCAACCTCAAAGTACTCACCACTGCCTCCCATTACCAAAATGCTGGACACCCCTAAATTGGTGTAGAGGGGGCGAATTTGATCAATGAAAGTAGTGATGGGTTCTTGGGCTGGGGTGATCAGGGCTTCCATTCTGCGATCGCGGCTCATCAAATTTGTCGCCGTCGTATCTTCATCCATCAGCAAGACCTGAGCCCCTAACTCTAGAGCTTCGATCATATTGGCAGCTTGGGAGGTACTGCCACTGGCATTTGCCGTAGAAAACTGGGTGGTGGAGGCTCCCTGGGGTAAGCGATCCAAAAAGGGGGAAAGATCCACCTGGGTGACGGGACGGCCCTCCTCGGCCCGAATTTTGACCGCATCAACCTGGGTAATCACCCCTTCTCGGCCATCCCCTGGGATATGGTTATATATGCCCTGTTCAATCGCCTTAAGCAGCGTTGATTTGCCATGATAGCCGCCCCCCACAATCAAGGTAATGCCTTGGGGCAGACCCAACCCCGTCATCCGACCTCGATGGGGGCAGTCCAAGGTCACCCGCAGGGACTGCGGAGACTGAAAGGGGATGGCCCCCTCCATGGGACAGGGATCTAGGCTACTGCGGCGGGGCAGAATTGCACCATCGGCCACAAAGGCAACCCAGCCGTGCTCAGACAATTGCTGACGGATCCAGTCGGCATCCTCATTAGTGTGAATATGCTGCTGAAGGGCTGGTGCAGACAAGGCAGAGTAGTGCAAAGCTCGCTGCACCAGCAGGGGAATCAGCTCACACAGCAATCGCCTAGCCCCGCGGCCATCAATCCTGCGTCCCTGAGCCGGTAACCCCACTCGAAATCGGGCTTCTACCTCTTGATCGTTCACCAATATGGCGCTGCGCTCTAAAATTTCTGGGCCTGGCTTGGCGATGCAGATCAGGCCACTATTTCCCGTTCCCAGTCTTTGCTGAAGTTGCTCTGCCACCTCACTCAACTGCCGCGCCAGGTAATCCCGCAGACCTAATTCTCGACTCCGATTGGCATAGAACTCTGGCAAAAAACCAGCCAGTCCTTGGGGCACCTGGACTCGACATTGACTCGGCTTTGCAAAGGGTCGCCCTGGACTCGATCAATGATCAAGGTGAAATTGGCAAACTGATAGCTGCCCCGCAGACTTTTGTAAGCCTTATAGCCCATGCCATCTAGCTCTTGCAACTGTTGCACTAGAGCAGAAAACTGGGGGGATTCATTCCCATAGGGGGTCGAGGTTGAGGTAGGGGGCAATGGCATCCGTCACCTGATCTAGCTGCTGATCTCGATCGACTTCGTAGTCGGGAATATCCGTGGGTAAGGGGGGCAGATTTTGGCGCGATCGCATCTGATTCAACCAAGCTCGTCGCCAGGGGCCATTATTAAAAATTCCGTGCAGATAGGTCCCCAGCGTCAAATGTTGGCAGCTCACCATGCCTAAACTAGGATCCTCAAACCAGGCTTGCACCGTATCCGCATCCAGAATCGTCGTTTCCCCTTGATGAATCTCATACCCCCGCATCGGCATCCCCGAGCAAGAGATTCCTGGAAACCAGGGAGATAGATTCCCCATGGTCACTTGGCGTTGGCGGGTGATTTTGGTCCCAGTCATCTTGGTATGCAAGGGCAACAATCCCAACCCAGGAAACTCACCGGCGGGGCCTTCCCCTCCCTGAGGATCAGCAATAACTTGACCCAACATTTGCAACCCACCACATAGGCCTAAGACCATTCCCCCAGCTTGGCTATAGGCTTGGATTTGGGCCGCCATTCCAGATTGCTGAAGGGCCTGCAAATCGCTAATCGTTGTCTTAGAACCCGGCAGAATTACCGCATCGGGCTGACCCAAACTCTCCTGCAGACCAACAAACTGCAATTGCACCGAAGCCTCGGCCTCTAGGGGATCAAAATCCGTGAAATTAGCAATCCGGGGTAGACGAATCACGGCAATCCTCACCTCTGCCTTGGGTTTTAGACGCCGACGGTCAAATAAATCCAAGGAATCCTCTGCCGGAAGAGACTCCTCTAACCAAGGCACAACACCGATTACAGGGATACCAGTATGCTCTTCTAGCCAGGTAAGGCCCGATTCCAGTAGCGATCGTTGTCCTCGAAATTTATTAATCACAAACCCCTTAATCAAGGATCGTTCCTCAGGATCTAGCAGCTCCAAGGTGCCCACGATATGGGCAAACACCCCCCCTCGATCAATATCCGCTACTAATAAAGTAGGCGCCTGTAAATGTTTTGCCACACGCATATTGGTTAGATCGCGATGCTTGAGGTTAATCTCCGCTGGGCTGCCTGCTCCCTCGCAAACAATCCAGTCAAAATCTGCTTGGAGTCTGGCTAAGGATTGGGTAATCGCCTGCCAGCCGCGCTCAAAATAATCGCGATAATAATCTGCTGCCCCCACAGTACCCACGACTTTACCGAGCAAAATCACCTGAGAGGTCATATCCCCTTGAGGTTTGAGCAAAATCGGGTTCATTTCTACCCGAGGTTCTAGACCAGCAGCCCAGGCTTGCACCGCTTGGGCATGGCCGATTTCCTCTCCAGCCTCCGTCACATAGGCATTCAGGGCCATATTTTGGCCCTTGAAGGGGGTCACCTTCAGGCCCTGCCGTTTCAACATCCGGCAGATCACCGCTGTCATCATCGATTTGCCCGCATGGGAGGTCGTACCCACGACCATTAAGGCACCCATTAGACGGGCAACCGTAACCAGCGCTGATAGAGATTCTGAATTCGATCTCGCCAAGAGGGCTGAGGGAGGGGTCGGCCTTGGTGTTGCCATTGGTCTATCAACTGACGACCCAAGGGTGTAAGGCGAAAACTATCTGTTAAGCCCTGGCCATCGACCTCGCGCCGCAATAGCCCTACTTGAATCAGCCATGCTATGGCTGATTCCGTGTGGCGCTCTGAAATTATGATCTGGGTAAAACCTGCTGCCCGTCCCGCTTGGCCTGCAATCTCTTGCAGGGCGACACTTTGGGTACACATTTTGGTAAACAAGCACAGCTGAAAGGGACTACAACTGATAGCCCGCACAGCACGATTAATTGTAGAACGGGGATAATCCATACTGAAGGAAGATTCAATCCTTTCTTACTGTAGTCCTAGTTTAGGCAGAGGGACTGTCCTTCCCCACGGGTGATGGAGAGAGAGCCTCCGCTGGTTGCTCTGCTGACTTGGCGGGCTCTGCTTCCCTTGGCAACCCCTCTAAACTAACCTCTGCAGTTAAGATATCGCTCGGATCGATTCGAGTAGAGTGATCAGGATCCTCAGAGTTTAATTGCTGCTTAGCTGCTTGCCAGAGTGCCTCTAGCTCAGTAAAGCTATGTTCAGCAAGGGGTTTAGACGTTTTTGACTCAATGGCAGCAATCCGGTCAATCAATTTTTTATTGGTACTGCGTAGTGCTGAGGTGGGATCAAGCTGGCACCAACGGGCAATATTCACTAGGGTAAAAAATAAATCGCCGAGCTCAGACAATTGATGGCTTTGGTCGCTTTGCAGCAAAGATTCCTGAAATTCAGCCAATTCTTCATAAAATTTTGTCCAGACGTCATTGAGGTCTTGCCATTCAAGTCCTGCCTCTGCTGCTTTTTCAGAGAGCTTTAGCCCTGCCATCAAGGGGGGCAAGCTGCGGGTATAGCGCTGCAACTTGGTACTGAGAGACTGGAGCTGATCTAAGGATTGACCTTTCTCTGCTGCTTTGATTGCTTCCCAATTAGCGCGGACTGCTTCTACGCTGCTGGCTTCCACATCAGCAAAAACATGGGGGTGACGACGGATCAGCTTATTGGTGATGCCTTGGGCAATTTCCTTTAGAGTAAATTGGTCTTGCTCACTGGCAATTTGGGCCTGCAACACTACCTGTAGTAGTAAATCTCCCAACTCTTCGGTAATGGCGGCTTGGCTACCATTTTGAATCGCATCAATGGTCTCATATGCTTCTTCGATGATGTAGGGGGTCAAGCTCTGGGGCGTTTGATCTAGATCCCAGGGGCAGCCACCTACAGGAGATCGCAACTTGGCCACTACTTCCACCAATTGCTGAACGGCAATAGTCACAGCTGAAACCTGAGCGGGCAGATAGAGGCTGACTGGGAAGGCAATTCCCTTGCGTTCGCTCATTTGCTCTAAGGTCGTGGGTAAGGCCAAAGGCTCAGGGCCACTGAGTTCACTCAGAAAACTAACGGGATAATTGAGGGGAAACGCAGCTTGCAATGCAGCATGCAAGGTTTTCAGCGTCGCCATCGACTCAATCTGAGTAATCAAGACAGGAACATGGAGCTGCACGCCTTGAGCCAAAACGCTGCTGGCAGTAACGACCTGCAATCTCGCTGGAGTTTCGGGGTTAGGCATGACATCACAACCGTGAAAGCTACCTTCAATAATGCGTTATTTTTGGGCGATCCCGCTAGTCTAGGCTGATCCAGTGGGGATGCCAGCCCACTGCGCAGCTCAGGTTCCACCCAAACCCTGAATATCCTGGACAATCCGGGACAAATCCCGATTTTCGTCCAGAACAATCCGCGTAGGCGCTCCACTCATGATTCCTTCAAAGTTATGGAAAGATTCCTTTATCTGCGGTCCATTCTCGCTAATCACATATTCTCGAATCCCCTTATCATGCCAAGACCCTCGCATCTTAAACACATTAATCGCACGGGACATCTCACCGCGAATTTCCACATATTGCAGCATTAAAATCGTGTCCGTAATTGTAGAAATATGCGACTCCGTAATCGAGTGAGAACCCAGAAAGTGATCCGTTGTATTCGTAAAAAAGCCAGTAATCTCCTCTTGTTTAGCAAAGCCCGTCACCCCAATCACAAATTGACGGAAGGCATTATTGCTCACCCCACGGGCCAAGGCAGACAAGGAATCAATCGAAATGCGAGAAGGTTTGAACTCAGTAATTTCTGATTTGATTTGTTGGAGGTGATCTTCTAAACCAGCCGATTCTGGGTAAGCACAAAGAATTTTCAACAACCCTTCTGCCTCCATTGCCTCAAAATCAATTCCCCAGGAAAAGGCATTCCGAGATAATTGTGCCCGTGATTCTTCATAGGCAAACAAAATAGCACGATCACCATGTTTACAGGCATTCTCGAGGAATTTACTGACCAGCATGGTTTTACCAGTACCCGTTGCCCCCGTCACCAAAATAATCGAATCCCGGAAGAAACCCCCACCACACATTTCATCTAAGGTTGTCACCCCAGAAGAGACACGAGTATTGGAAGATCTCTGCGTCAAACGCATGGCGCCCAACGGAAAAATATTGATCCCATCATTTGTGATCGTAAAAGGATATTCACCCTTCATATGGCTAGTACCCCGCAATTTGAGGATCTCGAGAGTGCGCCGTCGCCGTTCACCCTCAAGAACATGCCGCACCACAATTACATTGTCAGAGACAAACTCTTCTACCCCAAACCGTGCCACAGCCCCATATTCATCGATTCGCTCTGTGGTCATGACCGTAGTCACTCCAATTTGCTTCAGGCGAGCTGAAAGTCGAAAAATCTCTCGCCGCACCACAGTCGCCGCATCATATTGGTGAAAGATTGCGGTCACTGAATCAATCGCCACTCGTTTAGCTTGATATTTGCTAATCGCATACTGAATGCGTTCAATCAAAGCTGATAAATCAAATTCACCGGCAATATCTTGCCCCTCAGGATCAGGAGAAGCATCCAGAATAAACAACTTGCCAGCATCCATTAGATGTTGCAGATCCCAACCACAACTGAGGGCATTTTTTGATAATATCGGTCTGATTCTTTCAAATGGTTACAAAAAAGCTAGAACCGACTTCATTCA
>JAAUUW010000149.1 GCA_012030735.1 Acaryochloridaceae cyanobacterium SU_2_1 | reverse complement strand
TGAGCATGACCGCCGAAGAGGCCCTCCAATTTTGGCAAAATGTTCCCAAGGCCGACACCAAGTTGCAAACAATGGTAGATGTCGGTTTGGGGTATGTGCGCTTGGGTCAAACCGCCCCTACTCTGTCTGGCGGTGAAGCCCAGCGCTTAAAACTCGCCACAGAACTCTCCCGCCGCGCCACGGGCAAAACCCTCTATCTCATTGATGAACCCACCACTGGTCTGTCGTTTTATGATGTACATAAGTTGTTGGATGTTTTGCAACGTCTGGTAGATAAGGGCAACTCAGTTCTGGTCATTGAACATAACCTAGACGTGATTCGCTGCTCTGATTGGGTGATTGATCTGGGTCCCGAGGGGGGCGATCGCGGCGGTCAATTGGTGGCCGTTGGCACCCCAGAGACCGTTGCCAATATCCCTGAATCCTTCACGGGCCAATATCTCAGACAGGTTTTAACTTAATACAAACTAGACACCCGCAGGCATATTGAGCAAATCTTCGATTCTGGGCATATCCTCGAGGGCGATTACCCGCCCCTCATCCTCAAAGCCTGGGATTTGATCAAAATTAAGATAGCGATAGAGATCCCCCGCATAGGGATCGATTTTCTTGACCACAACCTCTAGATATTCAGTCACCGTAGGAATACGACCCAGCAGCGCACATACCGCTGCTAACTCCGCCGACCCTAAATACACTTGGGCATCCTTACCCATCCGGTTGTTAAAGTTTCGAGTTGAGGTGGAAAACACCGTGGTGCCATCTTCCACACGGGCTTGATTACCCATACAGAGAGAGCATCCCGGCATCTCAGTTCGCGCGCCCGCTACCACAAAAATGTCATAATAGCCCTCCTGCCGCAGTTGTTGTTCATCCATGCGGGTGGGGGGGCAAATCCATAGTCTAGCCTTAGTGGGACCCGCCCCTTCTAAGACCTTGGCCGCTGCCCGATAATGGCCAATATTGGTCATGCAAGACCCAATAAACACCTCATGGATCGGATCATTGACAACAGTCGATAGGAGTTTAATGTTGTCGGGGTCATTGGGGGCTGCCACCAAGGGTTCTTGGATCTCGCTGAGATTAACTTCCAGGATCTCGCTATACTCGGCATCCACATCGGCAGCCATCAGGACAGGGTTTTGCAACCAGGCTTCCATTTTGGCGACCCGTCGCATTAAGGTGCGAGCATCTTGATACCCCCGCGCCACCATATTGGTGAGTAGGGCAATGTTAGATCGCAAATATTCGGCAACGGTGGCTTCGCTAAGTTTAATTGTGCAACCCGAGCAAGACCGTTCTGCCGAGGCATCCGTTAGCTCAAAGGCTTGCTCTAGCTTTAAATCTGGCAAGCCCTCCATCTCTAGCACTCGGCCGGAGAAGATATTTTTTTTATTCTGCTTCTCAACGGTTAGCAAGCCTCTTTGAATGGCCGCATAGGGAATGGCATTCACCACGTCCCGCAGGGTAATCCCAGGTTGCAATGCTCCTGTAAATCTAACCAGAACTGATTCAGGCATGTCTAAGGGCATCGCTCCAATGGCAGCGGCAAAGGCCACCAAACCAGACCCAGCCGGAAAGGAAATTCCCAAGGGGAAACGGGTATGAGAATCACCTCCTGTGCCCACGGTATCAGGCAATAACATCCGATTCAGCCAGGAATGGATAATGCCATCTCCAGGTCGCAAGGCAACCCCCCCCCGTGAGGCAAAGAAATCGGGCAAATGCTTATGGGTTTCGATGTCCACAGGCTTGGGATAAGCGGCGGTGTGACAAAAGCTCTGCATAACCAAATCAGCACTAAAACCCAAACAGGCTAGCTCTTTCATTTCGTCTCGGGTCATAGGGCCGGTGGTATCCTGAGACCCCACCGTGGTCATCAAGGGTTCGCAGGACATCCCCGGACGCACCCCCGGTAGACCAGAGGCTTTGCCTACCATTTTTTGGGCCAGGGTATAGCCTTTGCCAGTATCGGGGGGGTGGGGTGGGGCGGGTGAATACCTCACTAGGGGGCAGCCCCAACTCGGCTCGGACTTTATCGGTGAGGGAGCGGCCAATCAGTAGGGGAATGCGGCCCCCTGCGCGCCACTTCATCTAGGATGGTTTCGGGTTGATGCTCAAAGCTCGATGAGCATGTGCCAGATTGATCAGTGATCTGGCTTTGATAGGGATAGATCGTGATCACTTGGCCCGTTTCTAAGCCCGAGACATCACATTCAATGGGCAGGGCGCCCGAGTCTTCAGCGGTGTTGAAGAAGATGGGGGCAATTTTACTGCCTAGAATATAGCCGCCGCCGCGCTTGTTGGGGACAAAAGGAATATCTGCACCAATCTGCCAGAGTACAGAGTTAATGGCGGATTTACGGGAAGAGCCAGTGCCAACGACATCCCCCACATAGGCGACAGGATGACCCTTTGCTTTGAGTTGAGCAAGAAGGGTCAATCCCTCAGGCATCCGAGTCTCTAACATGGCGAGGGCATGGAGAGGAATATCAGGACGAGTCGTGGCATGGGTGGCGGGGGAAAGATCGTCTGTGTTGGTTTCACCCGGGACCTTAAAGACTGTGACGGTAATCGCTTCTGGCAGCAGAGGCTTGTTTGTAAACCAAGTGGCGGCGGCCCAGGCCTCAACGACAGCCTGGGCATGGGGGGTTGTGCTGGGCAAGGTCGATGACGTCGTGGTAAGCATCATAGACCAAGAGGGTGGTTTGCAAGGCAGTGGCGGCAGCGGCGGCTAGACTGGTTTGCTCAGTTTTGAGTAAATCCACCAAGGCTTGGACGTTGTAGCCCCCCATCATGGTGCCTAGTAGTTCTACGGCCTGGAGGGGAGAGAGTAAGGGGCTGTTGATTTCGCCATGGGCGATCGCAGTTAAAAAAGAAGCCTTTACATAGGCAGCTTGATCGACGCCAGGGGGGATGCGATCGCGCAATAGAGCTAGCAATGTATCTGCTTCCCCTGAGGGCGGAGCCTTCAGTAACTCACATAATTGGGCCGTTTGCTCTGCGGTTAAGGGTAAGGGTGGAATCCCCAAAGCAGCGCGATCGCAAACCTGTTGACGGTATGACTCAAGCATTTAAAAACCTTCTCTACACCCTGGATCTACAGTTTTATTCTATCCCTTAGGCCAAGTTCCTAACTGTGTGATTGACTGCCAAACACGGGTCTAGCGTTCGAAATCGATCACTCTTGCAAGGCCGCATTGACATTTTTTAAGTCATGAATATTCCAAGTCACACCCCCGAGGGCCGAAAACTGCACCCCTTCAATATCATTACGCACGGCCGCTAGGGACAAGGCATTAATTAAATAAATAAACGGCAACTGTTCCTGGGCAATCTGTTGAGTTTTTGCATAAATTTCCTGGCGCTGGGCCTCATCCAATTCCCGAGCCCCTTGCACATACAAATCGCCAATGGCGCGCTCCCAATCACTGATCACATGGCCTTGAATGGGGGCACTCTGGGGACCGGGCTTTTGGTTAAACATATGCAGTCCCCCCTCAGGGTTCCAGACATTCGCACCGCCATTAGGTTCTACCCCACCCGTCAATCCCAAGAGCGTACAATCCCAGGTCAAGGACTCGGAGAGCTTATCCACCAAAGTGCTGAAGGCAATCGGTGTATAGTCCACCTGGATGCCTAGGGTCGCTAGATCTCGCTGCACCTGCGCCCCCAAAGCCTCTCGCACCTTATTCCCAGCATTGGTCATCAAGGTAAATCTGACCCGATTCCCCTCGGCATCCTCTAACTCTTGCTTGGCATTGTACTTAAACCCCGCAGACTGCAAGAGCTGCCTTGCCCTTTGAGGATCATAGTCATAGACTTTAATGCCCTCCTCTGGCGAGGCATAGTAGGGACTTTGCACAGAAATGGGTGAATTTTGTAGCGTTCCTAAGCCCTGATAGGTGTTATTGAGCATGGTTTGCCGATCAATGGCATAGGCGACGGCTTGGCGAAATTTGACATTATTAAACCAACGCGACTTGATCGGATCCACGAGGGGTTGATTATTGCGACGGCCTTGATTCAGGTTAAAGAACAGAAAACTGGTGCCCGAGGCCGGCCCCCCTTCGTAAATCGTGAAATTGCGCTGCTGGGCTTCGCGCTTGAGCAACGAGAAATTCTCAGGGGAAACTGCCTCAGAATCCGAGCCACCGGAACGAAACTGGAGCAAGGCTGTATCCGTTGATTCCACCACCTGCCAGACAATGCGCTCAATATTACCCTGGGCTGCTGTCGGGGTTTGGTAGCGCCAATAGTAGGGGTTGCGGCGAAAAATGACGCGCTGACCCGTCTCAAAGCGATCCAGCTTATAGGCACCATTGACAATAATCTGCTCCACGGGGGTATCTACCCCCCAAGCCGCAATAAATTTAAGCTTACCCTGCTGATCCTTCGTCGTCACCAGTTCCCGTAGGGCATGGGCCGGTAAGATCGGTAAGCTGGTATTGCTCAAAAAGGGCGCAAAGGGCTCTGGCACCGTAAATTGAACCCGTCGTTGATCAATTTTTTTGAGGATGGGTAGAGCACCATCCTCGCCCATCCTCAAAATATCCCTGGCATCGGTGGGCACCGCCTCATTCAGATAGACATCGTTATAGGTAAATAAGACATCATCCACCGTCAGAGGCTGACCATCGGACCATTTCAGATCAGGGCGCAAGGTGAAGGTAATGTTGAGCTTGTCCGCTGAAACTTGCCAGGACTCAGCCAAGGCCGGTTCAAATTCACTTGTTAAGGGATTTTGATCGACCAGCCCTTCATAGGTCAACCCAAAGATATTGGGTGATTCTTGACTTTGGGTGAAGTTAAAGGTTTTGGGTTCACTCAAAATGCTGGTGATATATTCTGGCACCCTTGCTGTTTCTTGCTTAAAGGCCGACAAGCTGCATCCTGGTAGCCCCAGCGTCAACAGCAGCCCTAACATCAATGCAACCCAGCGACGCAAGATAGACATAGCCGTTATGACCTTTCTAAACAACGCCAGCAGATCCTAAATCTGTGACTCCATTCCCTATCTTATGGGTCAATTCGCTATTTAGTTTATTCTGGCAAACCCAGATTTCTCAAGCAATTGTTGTCCCTGTTCGCTGAGAAGCATGGCTCCATAGGCTTCCCCTGCCTGCTCGGCTGCCGATTGATCCCGTTTGACAACCATATATAACCGACGGGTGATTGGATAGCTGCGATCGCGAAAGGCCTTCACATTGGGTCGATTCCGATTTTGGGGACAATTTTTCTGCGCCACGAGGGGTGGGGAATAGGGAGAGACAAACTGCTTGGCGGTCTTCCCCAAGGGTAAGGGTTTAACCAGGCAATGGTATAGCACTTCCGCCGCCGAGGCATAGTAGATGCCACCTGGGGTATGGCCGAGCTGACGGACCGCATCCGTCGTGGAATAAACAGGCACAACCTTCGAACCCAGAGGTTTTTGCAGGAGATTGGCTTGAAAATAATCGGCGGTGCCAGAATCCTCGGGCAGGCGAGAGAAGGCCTTAATGGCCCGATTAGGGCCGCCAATCTGCTTCCAGTTGGTGATTTTGCCCAGATAAATCTGGCGCAACTGCGACACCGTTAAGCCAGGTATTGATAAGGAGGGATGAACCACCACGGCAATGCCATCCCAAGCAATCGGCTCCTCCACCAATTTAAATCCTTGTTGCTGGGCTGCTTGATATTCTGCATCCTTGAGGGCGCGAGAAGATTGGATAAAATCTACCTCCCCAGCCAGAAGCATCTGTAGGCCCTGACCTGATCCTGGTGTACCCTTTCCCTCCACATACTGTAAGCGCAGATTGGGATGGTCGAGCTTCATCACCGTCTCGAATTGAGGCCGAATACTCGCCCAGACAGCACTACCTCCGTACTTAAAGAGACCGGTGGGCACATTGGGCACCGACTTAAAGTCGAGGGCTGGAGCTAGCTCTGCGCCGCCAAGGGCAGGACTCAAATTTCCCGGTGTGCGTAACCACCACCAAAAACCAGCCACTAACATTAATAGTGTCACAGCGGAGGCTTGAATATATTTTTTACGGAAATTCCCAGGGGCCAAAGGTGCGGGGAGGGGGGAACTGGCTATGAGAGCCGTCTTGTTGACTATGGGATTGGCTATTTGCTTGGCTGCCCGCTGGCTGGCCCTTTGACTAGACATTTGAGGCTGGGGAGTTTTTCTGGATGCCTCTGCTGGGCTGTCTTGTGGTTCAGAATCGTCTACCGACAAGGGTGAAAGGCGGGCGGGCTGAACTACTTCCGGCAAGGGCGAGGCTTGCCGAGTGGGGGTGGTCACCCATAACTGGGAGGGCCTGGGTAATTGATGAGCGGGAATTTCCCCCTGACAAAGGGGCATCAGGGCGTTGATTAATTTTTTTTCTTCTAAGGGGTGGAAGCGGAGCAACTCCAGAATCCGGCGCACCCGATTAATGGCGGCGGGAATCAAGTCCCGAGAATGAAACCCTGGAAATAAGTCCTGGGCACCTTGCTCAATGGCTAAGCGTTGCTCCGTAGCCAGGATTTTTTCCCGCGCTCCTACGGTCAAGATGAGGCTTAAATCGGGGTAATGCTGATGGTACCAACGGCAGACATCAAAGGCATTGAGGCGCTGAGATCCCATATCGAGGATTAGCAGGCCAATCTGCGATCGCACAATTGCTTCTAATTGATGCGAGATTTGGTCAAAATCAATATCGACGGGTTCTTCAATCACATCAATCTGTTGAGAGTGAAGAGCAGCTCGCCACACTTGCGATTGAAACCTTAAGGGCTGGAGAAGAAGAACAGATTTGCTACGGCTAAGCATGCAAGGGAGCAAGGCGACAACATGTCAATTCATGGTAACGAGGAACAGCCTTAGCCTCAACCGTAGGGGTGGAAGCTGCCAGGTTCAGCCCTCAATTTAGCTATCGCTAAACCATCAGGCCACTTGGTCGATTGCTCTTCAAGCACCAAGGATACCCAGCTTTCACCCTAAACTTACCTAGGCCCTCCCTGAGGCATTGGCTCTATTAATTTTTATTTA
>JAAUUW010000148.1 GCA_012030735.1 Acaryochloridaceae cyanobacterium SU_2_1 | reverse complement strand
TAATGATTAAAAACACCGAAAGCAAAATGAGATTTAACTTGAGACCCAACTTGAGATTTTGAAGCATTTTAGAATTCCTTAATTATTGCCAGTATCACCTTCAAGATCATCAAGATTGATTACAAATCATACAGTCAAAACAACCTTGAGAAATCTTCTTTGGAAGAAAATTACCGGACATTGTGTCAGGTCGGATGGATAGGGAACGGGCGATATGCTATGCTACGGTTTGATGTTTCTTGATATTGTGATACTTTAAAACAACTGATTCTGCTGGTTTACAGCCAGCTTTTAGCTTAGCCCAGCTAGAGGAGTCACGACAAGATCAAACATCAATAACTTATTAGATGAAGTTTTTTGATGCTCTTGAAAATGCATTCACGTCGTTTTTTTTTAGTCTGCTTATTGCCCGTTTTCTGGTTGTTGATAGCCTGCAATCCAACTGAAAATTCAACCCTAAAGAAACTGCTGGTGGGCGTTATTAGTTATGGCGAAGAGGCTCGCTCTCTTGAGCAATATGCCGACCTCAAAGATCATCTGAGTGTGGAACTCAAAAGCCTAGTTGAACTCGAACCCGCCCTCAATGAAATTCAAGCGATTGACCAAATTGAGCGGCAGCGATGGGATTTGGTGTTTGCCCCTCCTGGTTTAGCTGCGATCGCCATCTCCCAGTCCGAATATGTGCCCCTACTCCCCCGCGAAGGAGGCGATCAAGAGCGCTCCGTCATCGTTGTCCGCGAAGATAGTCCCGCCCAAAGTATTAAGGACTTAGCCAACCAGAAAATCGCCTTGGGACAAAAGGGGTCAGCTACAGGATATTATTTTCCTGTGTTTAACCTCTATGGTCTCACCCTGGCAGAAATTCGCTTTGGATCGACGCCCAAACAGGTGTTGGAGTGGATTGACAAAGGGGAGGTCATGGCAGGGGCGTTGTCTTTAGCGGAATTGGAGCAATATCGTCCTGATTTCCAAAACACAAAGTTTCGCGTGTTATTCCGCGACTCCCATGTGGTGCCATCCGGTGCGGTTTTAGCGGGTCCTGAAGTAGATCAGGAACTGCAAGAGCGGATTGTCAACGCCTTAGAGTCTGCTTCTCCGGTGACTAAGCGCTCCGTCGGCTACGTTTCCAATGCCGAACCCCCCGACTATGAATATTTGATCAAAGTTGTCCAACGGGTACAACCGATTGCCCAACGCATCACCGCCAAACCCGCCCCTCTCTATGAGGAAAAAGTCTCAGTCCCCACTCCTCAATAGATAAAGGTCCGCTCTGATTTCCCTTTGGGTAAATCTGAATCTTGGGTTAGCCGCGATCGCTATACTCAAAATAATCACTCTACCGGACTATAAAACATGGTTATGCTTGAACTCCGGCAAATCGTTGTTCAACCTGGGCAACGCCTCCAACTTCAAGGGGTCAACTGGGATGAATTTGAAGCCATTCTTGCTGAATTAGGAGATAAACGCACATCTCGGATTGCCTATAGCAATGAAACTTTGGAGATTCGGATGCCCTTACCAGAACACGAGAAAGCCAAAGTTTTAGTTGGAGATATGGTTAAAATTCTGCTAGAAGAACTTGATGTTGATAATGAGTGTTTTGGTTCCAGTACATTTAAGCGGCTAGATATGGCGACAGGCATTGAACCCGATGATTGTTTCTATATTGAGAACGCGACTCGCATGATTGGCAAAAATCGAGTCGATCTGACAGTTGACCCGCCCCCAGACTTAGCAATTGAAGTGGATGTTACCTCTAAAACCGGACTCAACGCATATCAGAGACTAGGCGTACCTGAACTATGGAGCATTGAAGAGGGGAAACTACACATCAGCCTTCTAGAAAATGGGCAGTATAGAGATGCCGCGTTCAGTCCCCATTTTCCTGATTGGCCGCTCATTGAAACCATCCCTCAGTTTCTAAATCGGGCTGAAACTGACGGGCGTAGCCACATGCTAAAAGCCTTTCGTCGCTGGGTACAGCAAACATTACCATCGCTTAAATGATAACCATCCCCAGGACTGTTCACGGATCTCTCGGCAGAGACACTTGCCAAAGCTTTCAGCGGGGAGATGGAAATCAGTGATTAACCCATTAGAACCTTGTTGGGGAGGATGAATCATGACCACAGAAGAACTTTTTGAGCTGGTGGCTAGTAACGCCAGAGCGATTGAGGCCCTCAGTGCCAACCAAGCCCAAGCCCAAGCTGAGCGACAAGCCTTATCCCGCGACGTGGCCCAACTGGTTGCTGTCCAAGAACAGAATAGCCGTGAATTAAATCAGGCCATGCTGAGACTAGCAGAAACCCAATCGGGCGTGGTGCGACTGCTGGGTTCTCTGGATGAAGATAGGCCAACTATATTGCGGAAGCTCGATAACATAGAGAACAAAGTCAACCAATTGTTGCAAAATCGGGGGAATGAATCATGATATCTGCCTTTTTACTGACTTGCCCTTGGTCTAATCTGATTGCCCCCTAGCTTTGGGTTTAATGGCAGAGACTGGCCAGTTACCAATCCCTTGCCAAGCTTGACTGAGATTAGCTTGATCAAAGGCCGGAATCAGCCGATCTATGACGTGATGCATTAATCGTATCCCTCCCAAATGGTAGAGAATTTGACCGCAGCGTTGTGCGATCGCCCGATTCGGTTCGCGTAGATAGGTGAAGCGTTGCTCTCCCACCGCACAATTGTGATCTTCAGCCAAACTCAAGCGCAGCAGTTGCAGAATCGCCCGACTGACTGTCAGAGAATCAAAGGCGGAGAGGCGAATATCTTGGACTAAATTAGGGGTAAAGCCATTTTCGTAGCGCTGTAAAATTTGCTGAGCCCGCGATCGCGCCCTCTTGTCTTGCTCAGCAGTTTGCCTGTGTTGCGCTAAGGTCTGTTGATACTCGCGATCACTGACCACCTCAACATCCACCACCGCCTCCAGTTCCCTAGATTCTTTCGGGGAAGCCGTTGACATCCCTTAATTCCCTCCTGTGCATTCTGGATTGAGTTAAACCATCTCCCTTCCGGCTGGTGCTGATCAGCACCCACCCTGCCAAACCTCATCTTCTAGCTTTTTTTATCCTCCACTATAGCTTGGTCACCTTCCCCTTGCAGGCAGTGCTGATACCTCTGGCTAGGTATATCCATGAATCGCCACAAAACTCTACTGATGCGCACAATCACCTTAACAGTGGACTAAAATTGAGGCATTATCATCGTCTTTGTGGAGGAGACGCTATGCATGTCTTGGTCTCGTTATTGCTAGCCATCATCTATGTGGGTGGGGGTTGGCGCTTTTGGTCTGGCTTCAGACAAACCAATTTCAGCCAAAACCGTTTGCTGCTGACGCTCCTTTGGCCGGCGTTGTTAGCCAACAAATCCTACCGCCAGAATTTTAGGAAGGCCCTTAAAGGTTGAACCTGCCCTTGTGTCGATATCTTGGTCTGTTATGGATTACAGGACTAGAAGGTGAGCAAATGGCTAAAAAACAGCCCCAGTCTGATCTGTATAGCAGTTTACCAAAGCCATTCGATCCTGATGAACGCTGGCATCAGCCATTACAAGCGGTGACCCAGCGGTTCAATCGAGAGTATCAACAGGCTGCCTTTGATCTGCCACCAGAAGTAGAGGCCATGCCCGTCTTTCAGGAATGGAATGCAGGCCGTCTGCAAGCCCGGATCGCCTCTGAATTTTGGCAACTCCATCAACCTCAAAAAAATCAACATTGGCTAGATATAGGTTGCGGCCTCAGCTTTTTGGTCTATCCTTGGCATGATTGGGGAGCCTATTTCTATGGTCAAGACCTCAGTGCGGTGGCTCAAGAAGCGGTCAATAGTCGCGGGCCGCAGTTAAATTCCAAACTCTTCCGGGGAGTAGAACGGGGGTCCGCGAATCAGTTAAAGTACGAAGCATCCCAATTTGATGGTGTAGTGGCCACGGGGATAAGCTGCTATTTCCCCCAGGAATATTGGCAAGCGGTGCTGTTAGAGGTGAAACGAGTCCTCAAACCGGAGGGGATTTTCTTATTTGATGTCATTGATCCAGACAGTGAGATGGCTGACAATTGGGCTATTTTAGAAACTTATCTGGGTGCAGAGGTCTTTCTAAATCCTGTAGATACCTGGAAATCCATGATTCAAGACGCGGGTGGCAAAGTCATGAAAGTGAAGACGGGTGAGTTATTTCAGCTATTCAAAGTCAAATTTTAAAAGTGATTCATCGGTTGACCTCAACCCCTGATGTGACCCAGACTAGGGGATGTTCAGTTGTGGGTTGAGTGAGCGAAGGCTGTGAAAATTTTAGTAATTGGTAGTGGGGGGCGCGAACATGCTTTGGCTTGGAAACTATTGCAGTCCCCCTCGGTGAGCCAAGTCTTTTGTGCGCCTGGGAATGGGGGTACTGCGGCCTTGGTCAATGGCCAGAATGTGCCGTTAGCGGAGACTGATTTTGCTGCGATCGCCCGCTTTGCCCTCGAAAAAGAGATTGCCTTAGTGGTGGTTGGTCCAGAGATGCCGCTGGCGATGGGCATCACCGATGTCTTAACCCCCCAGGGGATTGCTGTATTTGGTCCCAGCCAAGCCGGTGCCCAAATCGAATCCAGTAAAACCTGGGCTAAAACCTTAATGATCGCAGCGGGGGTGCCCACAGCTCAATCACAGACCTTCTCAAATCTAGATCAAGCCAAAGCTTATGTCCAAGAGCAAGGGGTGCCGATTGTGATCAAAGCAGATGGGCTAGCAGCAGGCAAGGGCGTCACCGTAGCCATGACCCTGGAGGCGGCATGGATTGCCCTAGAAGAGGCATTTCAAGGCAAATTCGGCTTAGCAGGCAGCCAAGTGTTGATTGAAGAATACTTAACGGGCCAAGAGGTTTCCGTCTTAGCCTTAACCGATGGCCGTACCCTGCGATCTTTTTTACCCGCCCAGGATCATAAACCGATTGGGGAAGGCGATACTGGCCCTAATACAGGCGGCATGGGTGCCTATGCCCCCATCCCCTGGGTGACCCCAGCGTTGATGGAGCGCATTGACCAGGAGATTCTCATCCCTGTACTTCAAGAACTACAAGCCAGACAGATTGATTACCGAGGGGTCTTATATGCGGGGCTGATGATTACACCTGAAGGCAACCCCAAGGTAATCGAATTTAACTGTCGATTTGGCGATCCTGAAATTGAAGCTATCTTGCCCTTGTTAGACACTCCCTTAGACCAACTGCTACTCGCTTGTACTCAGCAACGATTAGCAGAAGTGAAACTGGCCTGGAAGCCAGGATTTTCAGCCTGTGTAGTCATGGCTGCTGGCGGATATCCTGGTCATTACACCAAAGGACATGCAATTATCGGTCTAGAAGCTGCTGCCGCCACGGGAGCAGTGGTCTTCCATGCCGGGACCCAAGCTCAAAATCAGAACCTGGTCAGCAGTGGTGGCCGGGTTTTAAGTGTGACAGGTACAGGTGCGACCTTTGTAGAGGCTCTAGAGCAGGCGTATGGAGCTGTTTCCCACATTCAGTTTTCAGACTGCTATTATCGCCGGGATATTGGCTATCGAGTTCAGTAAATCTGAAAATTAAAATTGTTTAGGATGACCATAGCGCTGGAACCTTTGAACCTTTGTGGGCAATGGTCAGTTAATTCATTACCTCAAGTTTGGTGATGTCCCTAACCCATCAAGATTCATTCCCTCATTCAGCAACGCCAGAATAGCTGAACTAGCGGGCGGGATAGACCCGTCCTTTCCACGCGCCACCTTGACCTTGCCAATGTCGCCTAGCCGAATCAAGGGTCATAAGGTTATAGAGAAAGGCAATCAACGGTAGCAAGATCGCCCACAGGGGCGGAAGGGAGTAAAGTCTGATTGTGGGCAGATAGGCTAGGGTCATTAAAACCCAAGCCCATAGACCTGCAAGTATCATCCCCCTACTCCCTATCATTAGCCCCAACAAGACACTCAAAGGCGGGACGATATATACCCAGACCATTCCCAGCACTGCTCCCATCAGTAGCCAAGGAGAATAGTGGAGCTGAGTAAAGGCCGTGCGAGCCACCATCGACCAAATACTATCGAGGGTATCATAGGCTCGGAGACTGTGAGTGGTTGTACTTAGCCCTAGCCAGATCTTCCGATTCGGTTGGGACGCTGGGGTGAGTTTGATGGCAGCAGCCAGAGCGCAGTCATCGATTAGGGCTTCTCGGATAGCCTCAATCCCTCCCGCAGCCATCAGGGCTGGGCGATGGACGAAAATACACCCCCCTGCTGCTGCTGCGAGGTGTTTCTGGGGTTGATTCACCCAGGGAAAGGGGTAGAGCTTTTGAAAAAAGAAGACAAAAGCCGGGATCAGGAGTCGTTCCCAAACACTTTGACAACGCAGCAAAACCATCAAAGACACTAGCTCTAAATCATCCTGTTGGGCTTTGGCTACTAGGTGACAAAGGTTGTCGGCATCGTGGCAAATATCAGCATCCGTCAACCAGAAATAGGCTGGTTGGGGGGATGTCTCTAAGACGGCGGTAATGCCTTGATGGATCGCCCAAAGTTTACCAGACCAGCCCGGGGGTAGAGGAGATGAGGTTAAGACTTGAAGGGTATCGCTTTTACCGAGATCTGTGGCAATTTGTTGGGCAATCTCTGTGGTGCCATCAGTACTTTGATCGTCTACCAAGAGGATTTTAAAAGAACCGGGATAGGTCTGTTGGAGGAGCGATCGCAAACTCAAGGGCAACACATCTGCTTCATTGCGAGCGGGGACAATGACCCAAACGACAGGCCAGGACTGATTATCCAAAAAACTCACAGCCGGATCTAAGATTTGATCTGAACGCCAGAATTGGCCGCGAAACAAAAGTAATCCCACCCAAATAAGATCGCAAAGGAGGGTGATACCCAATCCCAGACTTGTGAAATTCATACCTACCTCATCCTTCATCACCTTGCAGAGGATTCAGCTTTCCATCTGAGCGATCGCCTAGATCAATAACCGGGAGGATTAAATTGACCCAATTCTCTAAGATTATGAACTAGCAGCAGAAGAAGCCAGGTACTGTTGCATGACTTTAATCTGATTACTATCAGGAGAGGCGTAGTGGTGCTGTTCCTTGACGAAGG
>JAAUUW010000147.1 GCA_012030735.1 Acaryochloridaceae cyanobacterium SU_2_1 | reverse complement strand
CTTTTAGACTATTCTCAAGAAGATCTCTTAGAAATCAAGAATTTTGGTGCAAAGTCAGCAGATGAAGTGATTGCTGCTCTCCAAGATCATTTGGGCATTACCTTGTCCACTGAAAAATCCAAGAGTAGTTAAACAAGAGTTGTTAAAAGGGTATATAAAAGTCATGCGTCATCGTTGCCGCGTTCATCAATTAGGTAAGCCCGCTGATCAGCGGAAAGCTTTACTGAGATCTCTATCTACTCAGCTTATTCGTCATGGTCGCATCACTACGACGAAAACAAGAGCTAAGGCTGTCCGCACTCAAGTTGAGAGAGTGATTACCCTTGCTAAGGATGGAACTCTTGCCTCTCGGCGACAAGCTTTAGGATATTTGTATGATAAGCAGCTCGTGCATGCTTTGTTTGACCAGGTCTCTGAACGGTATGGCGATCGCAAGGGTGGCTATACCCGCATCATTCGCACAGTCCGACGTCGTGGGGACAATGCTGAAATGGCGATCATCGAGCTAACCTAAATTTTGCTCATTCCCCTATGGCCTTGTTTTTCAGTTGTTTCTAGTCATGACTTCTTCATCGGTGCCAACCCTCCCTGAGCGAGTTGCCTTGGTTATTCAGTACCTAGGCACTCATTTTCATGGTTGGCAGCGTCAACCTCAACATCGAAGCGTCCAAGCTGAGATTGAAGCAGCCCTTGCCTCAGTCCTGGGACATCCTGTCACCCTTTACGGTGCGGGGAGAACTGATAGTGGTGTCCATGCAGCGGCCCAAGTCGCCCATTTCGAAACTAGCTCTCCGATCCCGGCACATCGATGGGCCAGCGTTCTCAATGCCCGCTTACCTCCGGATATTTTGATTCGAGGGTCAGCGGCAGTTCCCGCTGCCTGGCATGCCCGATTTTCGGCATCTTGGCGACGGTATCGGTATACTTTATATACTGATCCTCGACCTAACCTGTTCTTGCGTCCCTATAGCTGGCATTATTACTATCAGCCCCTAGACGAACAAAAGATGCAGAGGGCCCTTCAGCCTTTGGTTGGCCGCCATCACCTTGCTGCCTTTCACCGTGCTGGCTCCAATCGTCCCCATTCCTGGGTCGATGTTCATGAAGCCGTTTGTACCCGTAATGCTGCCCATTCAACCCATGGACCCGGTGCCTTAATCCAGATTGAAGTCCAAGCGAGTGGTTTTTTATATGGAATGATGCGTTTGTTGGTAGGGCTGCTCGTCCAAGTGGGGCAAGGGATTCAATCTCCCGATCACTTTACAGAGCTATGGCAAACTGAACAACGAGATCAGGTCAAATATGCCGCTCCTCCCCAAGGGCTTTGCCTACTTCGGGTTGGCTATCCAGAGTTCCCAATACCTCCAGAGGTTTGGTTTGATACCTTCCCTGCTTTTTCCCTAGCCGCTCCTCCCCTTGAATATTGCTCAGCCTCATAGTCCGATTATTCTTTGTGTGCACCTTCACAGACTCCCATGGAAAAAACCTACTTGCCTTCCGTTACCAACCCCGACAAACAATGGTATGTCGTTGATGCCCAAAACCAACGGCTTGGTCGCTTAGCGACTCAGATTGCTATGGTTCTGCGGGGCAAAAATAAACCTCACTATACGCCCTTCATCGATACTGGGGATTTTGTCATTGTCATCAACGCCGAAAAGGTTGAAGTGACGGGCAACAAGCGTGAGCAAAAGCTCTATCGTCGTCATTCTGGACGGCCCGGCGGCATGAAAACTGAAACCTTTGACAAGTTGCAAAAGCGACTTCCCGAACGGATTATTGAAAAGTCCGTGAAGGGGATGTTGCCCAAAAATGCCTTGGGTCGCCAATTGTTTCGGAACTTGAAGGTCTACGCAGGGCCGGAGCATCCCCATGAGGCGCAAAAACCCGAAACTTTAATTATTCAGACCATCCCAGGAGCTAAATCTTGATGCAAGCCACTGACCAATCTAATCAGGTGAATTATCGGGGCACAGGTCGTCGTAAGACTGCCGTTGTTAGGGTGCGGCTGATACCAGGCACCGGTGAACTCAAAATCAATGGTAAACCCGGCGATCTATATTTACAGTTCAACCCCACCTATATTACGACTGCCAAAGCTCCCCTAGAGTCTTTGGGCTTAGAGAAGGATTATGATGTTTTGGTCAATGCCCATGGTGGTGGATTGACCGGTCAGGCCGATGCGATTCGACTCGGAGTAGCTCGCGCCCTCTGTGAACTTGATCCCGAGAATCGTAAGCCACTCAAAATTGAAGGCTATTTAACCCGTGATGCTCGGGCCAAGGAACGGAAGAAATATGGTTTGCGCAAGGCTCGTAAAGCGCCTCAATACTCTAAGCGTTAGACCATTTTTTCCTTTTCCTTCTCATGGATTGGATTGTTCTGCAACAGTTTATCCCAGACTGATGGTAGAGTTCTGTCGGCTGCTAGATGCAAATAGTAATTGATTGTGATTCGGAGAGATATGATGCCTAAACCAGAAATTCACCCTCAATGGTATCCAGAGGCCAAGGTTTTTTGCGATGGTGAAATTGTGATGACCGTTGGCTCTACCCAGCCAGAGCTGCATGTTGATGTTTGGTCTGGGAATCATCCTTTTTATACAGGTACCCAAAAAATTATTGATACGGAAGGGCGAGTTGAACGCTTCCTCCGGAAATATGGGATGTCTGATCAGCAGAATTCGCCACCCGAGGAGCAGGCAGCAACTGAGAAAAAATAGCCTAGCAACCTCATAACTCTGCTGGCGCTCTTGTCTTTTTAGGTTGTTTTTCCTTGTTTTTCTTCAATATGGTCCTTTAGACCGATGGCTGAAGCTTATTTGCTAGAAAAGCTCAAATCTGTTGAGCAAGCTTTTCATGAATTGACTCGTCGTCTTGCTGACCCTGAAGTGGCTACCAATCCTGCAGAATTTCAGGAAGTGGCGAAATCGCGGGCGTCTTTGGAAGAAACTGTGAACACCTTTGAGCGGTGGCAGTCGGTTCAGCAGCAATTTGAAGAGGCTCAGCAAATGGCCCGAGATAGTAGCGAAGATCCGGAGCTGAAGGAAATGGCAAGTTTGGAGGCCAAGGAGCTATCTAATATCTTGGTGGATTTAGAAAGTCAGCTCAAATTATTGTTGCTGCCTCGTGATCCGAACGATGATAAAAACATCATGTTAGAAATCCGAGCGGGGGCTGGTGGCGATGAGGCGAGTATCTGGGCTGGGGATTTGCTGAAAATTTATTCTAAATATGCTGAGACCCAAGGTTGGCGAGTTAAGTTGCTGAGTGTTTCCGCTGGCGAGATGGGGGGCTTTAAGGAAGCAATCTTAGAGGTTCAGGGTGAGCAAGTGTATAGCCAGTTGAAGTATGAGGCGGGTGTGCATCGTGTTCAACGGGTGCCGGCAACGGAGGCCTCGGGACGAGTCCATACCTCTACGGCGACGGTGGCAGTGATGCCAGAGGTGGATGAGGTTGAAATTGAAATCGATCCGAAGGATATTGAGATGTCTACAGCCCGTTCGGGTGGCGCTGGTGGGCAGAATGTTAATAAAGTGGAGACAGCGGCGGATTTAATTCATAAGCCGACGGGAATTCGGATTTTTGTACGGAGGAGCGATCGCAACTCCAGAATAAAGAGCGGGCTATGCAAATTTTGCGGGCTAAGCTCTACGAATTGAAATTACAAGAGCAGCAAGAGTCGGTGACTGCTATTCGTCGTTCTCAGGTGGGTACAGGTGCACGGTCAGAGAAAATTCGCACTTACAACTACAAGGATAACCGCGCTACAGATCATCGCCTCAACCAGAATTTTCCCTTAGAAAAGGTATTGATGGGAGATTTAGAATTGATCTTGGCCACATGTATTGCTCAAGATCAACAGGCACAGCTCGTGGAGTTAGCGGCAGCGACGGCTTAACCCTATCGCAGAGTAGTAGAGTTTAGACCAGATTACGGTCGGTCAGGATTTCATAGCCAGTTTTGGTGACGAGCACCGTATGCTCAAACTGAGCTGAGAGGGAGTTGTCGACGGTAACGGCAGTCCAGCGATCGCGTAATATTTTGGTGACCTTTGACCCTGCATTGAGAATCGGTTCAATGGCAAGGGTCATCCCTTCCCTGAGGCGCACATTACGCATTTCCCGAGTTCGATAATTAAAAACGGAGGGTTCTTCATGTAAGTTGCGGCCTACTCCGTGCCCTGTGAATTCTTCGACGATTACAAAACCATGATCTTCAACATGATCTTGAATGGCACCGGCAATATCCATTAGATAGTTACCTTCCTTAACCTGCTCAATGCCTTTGTAGAGCGCTTCTTCGGCCACTTGGATCAGTTTGGCAGCCTCGGCGGTTACCTCTTGCACAGCAATGGTGATGCAGGAATCACCATGAAAACCCTCAAAAAAGGCACCGGTATCGACTTTCAAAACATCCCCAACCTGAATCACTTTCTTGCGGTTGGGAATGCCATGGACCACCTCATGATTGATGCTGGCGCAAATAGAAGCCGGAAAGCCCCGATATCCTTTAAAGCTAGGGGTAGCGCCCATTTCTCGAATTCGCTTCTCAGCATGGGCATCTAGATCGGCTGTGGTCATGCCAGGTTCCACTATTTCGTTGATTTCCTTAAGCACGGTGGCCACAATCTTTGAGGACTGCCGCATGATTTCGATCTCACGCTTTGATTTGAGTTCAATGCCCCGACTTTGTCGAGTGTTGGTGGGTTGTGCTGATTGACTCATCCAGTTGGCGAGAATGTTCATGGGTTTTTGTCGGTTGATGTTGGTTTATCTAGGGGGATGGCAGTGGAGTGAACTCTGCCCATGCCCAAGCAGGGGCGATCTCAAAGTCATAGACCTGTTACGATCCTTACCTTAGGATAACGCCAAAGGTCGTTCACTAGGGTTTGAGGGCGGCGGGTGGGTCTGGGCAAAAGTGGATGGGGATCACGCTCCATCAGGCTGTCTGAGGATGATTAACCACCATAATAAAAGGTAATTTCCTTGGGTTTGAGGGGGGCGAAGTCAGCATTCTCCAGCATTTGGTTGAGCTGATCTTGGGGGAGATGCTTGGCTCCAATCCGAACAATCCGCGATCGCATCGTATTGGCCACGCCGCTGCGCTGCCGATTGGCTTCTAACCCCATGACTTGTTGGTACAGTTCCAGCTTCGGGGCTGGAATGGCAGAGCCGTCTAAGTCAAGACCCTTGGCGATTGCGATATCAACCGCGTCGGCACCGGTAGTCGGAGAATGGGTAGGATTGGTCATGGGATAAACGCTGACTGAGTTGAGCTAAACAAAAACTGGGGACTTACACTTAAAAATCTGTAAAGAAATCTTTCACGACACTTACAAGGGTTGATTAGGGGCAGCCTCGGGAGCGGGCAGAATTTGGATCTCTTGCTGCCGGTCTAACTCAGCCAAACTGCGATTAACAGCTAGGGATAGGAGTCCACCAAAGGCCAAGGTTAGCAAGATGCAGCCAACCGCAACCCAGAGGATTTGTTTTTTAAGGGAGGCAGGTTCCATTCTACAGGTCTTGATAACCACTCTCCTATTGTAAGGGTAGAGATAGATTCTCAGGGCAAGGACAGCAGTAGGGTTCTTTCCTTACCAGTGGATTGGACAGAAAACACGATAGGATGACGAGTGATCTTGTGCTGATAATGTGGCTTGTATGTCTGCTCCTGTTTTGACGATTCACGCCTTGTCCCAGGAGCCCCATACCTATACCTGGGTAATTGCCCCAAGGCCGGAGGAACAGGGCTTGCGGGGCAAAACAACTATACCGGGAGATAAATCAATTTCCCATCGAGCCTTGATGTTGGGTGCCTTGGCCTCGGGTGAAACTCAGATTCAAGGCTTGCTCTTGGGTGAAGACCCCCTTAGTACCGCGGCTTGTTTTCGGGCCTTAGGGGCGGAGATCTCTGAGCTTAATGCAGACCATGTGCGGGTGCAGGGGATTGGCTTGGGTAACTTGCAAGAACCTGAGGGAGTCTTAGATGCGGGCAATTCAGGGACGACGCTGCGCTTGATGTTAGGCATTTTGGCCTCCCATCCCGATCGCTTGTTTATGGTGACGGGGGATCAATCCTTGCGATCGCGACCCATGGGTCGCGTGATTACCCCTCTGCAACAAATGGGTGCTCAAATCTGGGGTCGCCAAGGCGATACTCTAGCGCCCTTGGCTGTGCGGGGTCAAGCCCTCCAGCCCCTTCACTACCATTCGCCGATTGCGTCAGCCCAAATCAAGTCTTGCCTAATGTTGCGGGTTTGATGACCTCTGGCCAAACCATCATTACTGAACCAGCCCTGTCCCGAGATCATTCTGAGCGTATGTTTGCTGCCTTTGGCGCTGATATAGCCGTTGATCCCCAGACCTTTACTGTGACAGTCACTGGCCCGCCAACTGCATGGCCAGTCGGTGATTGTGCCTGGGGATATTAGTTCAGCAGCCTTCTGGTTGGTGGCAGGGGCCATTGTGCCTGGTTCAGATCTCTGGATTGAGAATGTGGGCGTTAACCCCACGCGCACAGGGGTGATAGAAATCTTGCAGCAAATGGATGCTGATTTGACCCTCCATCATCAACGCCTCGTCGCTGGCGAACCCGTGGCCGATTTGCAGATTCGCTATAGTTCCCTTAAGGGTTGCGTGATTGAAGGATCCGTCATCCCCCGCTTAATTGACGAGATTCCGATTTTGGCGGTGGCGGCGCTGTTTGCCCAAGGCACTACGCTGATTCGCGATGCCGGGGAATTGCGGGTTAAGGAAAGCGATCGCCTGACCGCCATGGCCACCCAGTTGCAAAAAATGGGTGCCCAGATTACAGAGCATCCTGATGGTCTAGAAATTAGGGGTGGTGCTCGCTTAGAGGGGGCCGAAGTTAACAGTTTTGGTGATCATCGGGTAGCTATGAGTTTAGCGATCGCAGCCCTTAATGCTCAGGGAACAACCCATATCCAACAAGCTCAAGCCGCGGCTATCTCTTACCCCGACTTTGCGGCAACATTACAGCAACTTTGGCAGAACACCTAAGAGAGGAAACGGCAAGCACCTGGGGATCATCCTCTAGAGACCTGAAGACAGTTTTTTATGGGTGGTCTGTTTGATGAGTATCTGCTTGCTCGCCCTCATAGGGGGGGAGCAATACGAGTGAAATTTGCGAT
>JAAUUW010000015.1 GCA_012030735.1 Acaryochloridaceae cyanobacterium SU_2_1 | reverse complement strand
TCCTCTGGCTGGCTAAGTAGTTATGACAACAGGGATTGGCGGTATCTTGGGATATTCACGCCCAGGGCACCCTGTTTGTTATTCAGACCCCCGGGATCTTGTACCCGAGGGGTTTGATCAGCAGGTTGAATTTGCCATTATCCTCGGTGGAGATGGAACCGTGCTCTCTGCCTGTCGGCAGCTAGCACCCTGCGGTATTCCCTTATTTACCGTCAATACAGGCCATATGGGCTTTTTGACAGAAGCCTATGTCAATCAACTTGAGACCGCCCTTGACCTGATCTTGCAGGGTCAATACTCCATTGAAGAACGGGCAATGATGTCAGTTCAAGTGATCAATCGTGGTCAAGTTCTTTGGGAAGCCTTGTCCCTCAATGAGATGTTATTGCACAAAGAACCGCTGACAGGCATGTGTCACTTTGAAATTGAGGTGGGGAAACATGCCGTAGTGGATATTGCGGCCGACGGCCTCTTGGTTTCTACCCCCACAGGATCCACTGCCTATGCCTTAGCGGCTGGGGGTCCTGTGATTGCCCCTGGTGTCTCGGTTCTGCAGCTGATTCCGATCTGTCCCCATTCTTTAGCTTCGCGGGCACTCGTTTTCTCTGATAGCGAGCCCGTGGGTATTGTGCCTGCCAACCATCAACAATTAGTCTTAGCTGTGGATGGCAATGCTGGCTGCTATATTGCCCCTAGGGATCAAGTTCGAGTCCAAAAATCACCTTATACTGCCCCCTTTATTCGACTTGGGTCTCCAGAGTTTTTCAAAATTCTGCGAGAGAAGCTGGGTTGGGGGCTACCCCATATCGCCAAACCTACCTCGGTAGAGTTGCCCTGAAGTTGCCCGAATTAGCCTGTTAAAGGGATTAGGAGGCACAACTGACCAAGTTGCTCATGTACAACCCGGGCGCATAAGCCTCCACAACTTTACCTGTGGCGGCATAGGTTACCAATAGGTAGTCACATTGACGGCATTGGGTCCGGATGAGCTGATCAATATGATGACGTTCCCCATGCTGGCTTCCACAGTTGGGGCAGTGAATTTTATCAATGTGGTTCATAATTAAATCCCTATTTTATGGAGAGTGAGTGAATCATTTGATGCCCTGGAAGCTAAAAAAATATTTATCAAATAATCTGAGTCAATGATAGATAAGTAGCTGGCTCCAACTTGATCCCTTCATTTATAGCACTAGCTTCAGGGCTGGGGCATCAAGCTTTAACGATCCCTTTAGATTTGATCCCCATTTTGATCCCTAGCCGCTATCATCCATGATCAAGTCGGCCTAAAAGTGACATAAAAATACAAAATGACAATTCTGGGGATCAATGGGGATCGCTCTTGGTTGCAGATCTGAACCCTATCCAGGTTCCAATCCAAGAGATTAACTAAACAAAGGGTTACCTAAAATTGATCGTCCTACAATTCACTCTCGTGATTGATATGAATTCGAGGCAATCGATGCTTAAACCCACAGACAATTTCATAGCTAATGGTGCCCAAGGTTTTCGCCCAAGCTTCCACTGGTAGGATCGTTTCTCCCTCTTGGCCAAGCAGGGTGACCAGATCTCCCACTTGCAAGTCAGGAATATGGCTAACATCCACCATCAGTTGATCCATAGTGATAGTACCTACTTGGGACGCAAGTTGTTCCCGGATAATCACCTGCATCTGATTAGACAAATTACGGGGTATCCCATCGGCATAACCAATACCTACGACAGCTAGGGTGATTGGTTTGGGCGTGATAAAAGTATGGTTATAGCTCACCCCCGAGCCCGCAGGTAAGGTTTTAATTTGGGTGATGCGAGCCTTGAGCTGCATGACGGGTTGCAGTTGTATTTTCTCTGTAAATTGAGGGCCAGGATATAGACCATATAAGGCCAGTCCCACCCGAACTAAATCATAATGAAACTCTGGACCTGATAGGGTTGCGGCTGAATTGGCAAGATGCAACTTGGGCAAAGGGATGGCTTGGGTCTGCAATCGGCTGAGCACCTCTTGGAACCGAGTTTGCTGCTGATGCATGAAGCTGGGGTCTGGATCATCTGCGGTGGCTAGGTGCGAGTAAATACTGGCAATTTCTAGATGAGGTAGGCGAGCGACAAACTCAATAAAGGTTGCACCTTGCTGCCAGATGGGACCTAATCGAGACATGCCTGTGTCAATTTTGAGATGGACCGACAGGGGATGATGCAGATGTCGACGAAAAGGTCAAGGCCTGTTCTGGCATGCATAGGGTAGGTTGCAACTGCCAACGGGTAATGGCTTCAATTTCTTGGACAGTATGGGTTGCTCCCAAAATGAGGATGGGGGCGGTAATATCTGCTTGACGCAGCTCAATGCCCTCGACGATGGTGGCGACGCCTAGCCAGGTGGCACCATTGTCGAGGGCTGTGCGAGCGATGGCGATCGCACCATGGCCGTAGCCATCGGCCTTGACAACCGCCATCAAATCGGTTTGGGGCAATAGCTGTTGTTTGAGTTGGCGAACATTATTCGCGAGGGCCGCTAGGTCAATATTGACCCAGGCTCGTTCACAAGCCAAAAATCCTGAAATGGGTGTTTGACTGACCATGGCTGTCTGTATAGCGCCTGAGTCTAACCAAGTTTCTGTCAAATCTTAGCTTGGTTAGGGCTTGCGCTCCAAGCCTTTTAGATAGGCTTGATGACCCAGGTTAGCTAATTGCTGTTGTTGGTTTTCCACCGCTGTTGCTAAGGATTGACGATAGCGTTGCACTTGCAGCAGCAGGTCTTGGCGGTGGGTCGCTAGGATTTGCACAGCAAGCAATCCGGCATTTTGGGCATTGCCAATGGCGACAGTGGCCACTGGTATTCCCCTCGGCATTTGCACGATGGAATAGAGGGAATCAAGGCCCTGTAAATGACGACTGGCAACTGGAACGCCAATCACTGGTAGGGGCGACAAGGCTGCGACCATGCCGGGTAAATGGGCAGCGCCACCAGCACCGGCAATGATCACCTTTAAACCTTGCAAATGGGCTGTTTGGGCAAAGGCCACCATCCGCTCAGGGGTGCGGTGGGCAGAGATAATCTCCACATGGTAAGGGATATTGAAGTCTGCACAGATTGCGATCGCAGCCTCCATTGTTGGCAAATCAGACTCACTCCCCATGATGATGGCAATTTCAGGATTACTCATGGGGCAGTCTCTAGGAGTGAATCGTCAGTGGGTAAGGCGAGAACAAAGTTGCGAATCAAGGCAAACACCGACGGACTAATTTCATGGGCCATGGGTAACTCATGGTATTCAACAGAAATACCAGCTTGCCTTAAGGCTTGGTAAGCCGTTTGCGCAGCAGAGAGGGGCACCACCGGATCTTGTTGGCCATGGACCATCAGTACTGGTGGCGCCGGATGGGTTCCACCGGATTCTTGTAAGCCATGTAAATAACCACTCAGGCAAATCAACCCTGCTAGGGGCAGTTGTAGCCCCACCTCCAAGGTCATTGCGCCCCCTTGGGAAAACCCCAGTAGAACTAGACGACTCAGAGGGATGCCTGTCTGGGATGGTAAAGACTGTAACCATGCCAGTAACTGCTGACGACTCTCAGTCAGCCCAGCCTGAGTTCCTAGGTCATACCACATATACCCACCTGGCACTTGAGGATGGGGGAAGGGTGCCCTGGGGCATAGAACTTGATAATCCTCCAACCCTAGATAGGGAGCTAAGGATGCCAGATCTTCGGCATTGGATCCCCAGCCATGTAACGCCACCAATATGCCAGCGGGCGCTTTCCCCGTCCTAGATGCTAGAGTGAGTACCGAGAGTGCCACAAATTTTAAGGCTCAAAAAACTGCGATTCCCCATTGTTTCACATCCTTGTTAAACGTTGAGACTAAATTTTCATGTTAGGACGCACACTGGCAGGACGTTATACCGTCGTTAAGCCGCTGGCAGAAGGCGGATTTGGTGAAACTTTTTTAGCGGAAGACACTCATCTACCCGATTCACCCCAATGTGTGGTGAAGAAGCTAAAAACGGGAGCGCATGATCCGGCGATGCTGCATACGGTCAAGCGTCTATTCGATTCTGAAGCCAAGGTCTTACATCAACTGGGCAGCCATCCCCAAATTCCGCGATTGCTCGCCCATTTTGTCGATGGGGATGATTTCTATTTGGCTGAGGAATTTATCGAAGGCCATAGTCTAGCCGATGAACTGCAAGCGGGACAGCCACTTGATGAAGACACTGTGCTGCAACTGCTGCACGATATGTTAGAAGTTCTAACCTTTGTCCATGAAAAGCAAGTCATCCATCGGGATATTAAGCCCTCAAATTTAATTCGGCGTCAAAGCGATCAAAAACTGGTGTTGATCGATTTTGGGGCGGTGAAGTTAATGACGACCCAACTCGCTGAGGCGGCTACCCAGATGCCCCGCACGGTGATGATTGGCACCTCTGGATATATGCCCAGTGAGCAATCTCGAGGTCAGCCCCGACCCAGCAGCGATGTGTATGCCATTGGCATGATTGCCATCCAAGCACTGACGGGACTGCGGCCCTCCTTCGGTGAACTACCTGAAGACGATGAAACTGGCGAGATTGTCTGGCGCAACCTCACCTCTGTTTCACCCGCCTTTGCCACCTGCTTAGAGAAGATGGTTCTCTACGATTATCGTCAACGCCATCGATCAGCCACCGAAGCCCTAAGGGCCGTTAAAGACTTGATGGCAGCCCGCCAAGGCATTGCCCAGGGCAACTCGGCCGAGATTCCGGAACTCCCCGAAACCAGGGTCAATCCAGCTATCGCGGTTCCAGAGCTCCCCGCAACCGTTGTCAATCCTGTTGCCGTCCAGGGGGCCATGCCCTTCGAAACCTTAGCTCAACCTGACCAGACAGCTCAACAGGCCGAAACCACTGCTCAACAGACCTTGCCTCTGAGCAACGAATTTCAGACTACACCGCAAAATGGCAGTGATAGGGGGACTAGCTCCTCAACAGTTCCTGAAACCTGGGTTGATCCCAACTTCACCACCCCTCAAGGCTCTTCACCCTCTCCTAGTCAGGGCTATACTCCTGGTTCCACTACGCCACCTACCCTTGCTGTGCCTCAGCAAGCCAGAGGGGCCGCAACATCCTTCGCTGCCCTTTACGCGCGGCCCCAAAGCAAAGGGCACTCACCATTGGTCTGGTGACGCTGCTCTTAGGTGGCGCAGCTTTTGGTGTTTCTTCTCCCCATATTCAAGCTGTCTGTACAGTATTGAGCAACTGCTCTCCTGAGATTCGTTTTCAAGCGGTCTATGATCAAGCGATCGCAGATCTCAATTCCAGCAAGGCGCTGATCTCCAAGGCCAAAACCTTAGCTGAGCTGGAAAAAGCCCAAGGCCAGATGAAAGAGGCCATGGCTCAACTGCGTACCATTTCCAGTGAGGTCAAGATTGCTGCATCGGCAAAGCAGCAACTTATAACCTCTCAGGCAGAGGTTGACAAAATGAGCAGCCGGATCAGCCAAGAAAAAAAAGCCGAGCAAGCCCTCAAACAAGCCAATACCATTGCTGAGAAAGTCAAAAAAACAAAAACAAAAGGATCAACCCCTTGCTCTTCTTGAGGAGCAGAAAGCCGAATGGCAAAAGGCAATGAAACTTTTAGAAGGCATTCCTAAGGGTCTTTTCTAACCGCCACAGCCCAAAGCCAACGCAAGGATATGGTTGCCAAGGTCAAATCCCTAGAGGATAAAATTGACCAGCAACTGGCCGCCGCTGCCGAGGCCCAACGACAACAACAAGCAGCGGCAGCGGCGGCAGCACCCGCCGCTGCTTCGCCCTCTTCCTCTGCCTATGCTGAACAGCCTGCCAGCTCGGCATCGGGTTATAATTCTCAGCCAGCCTATAATTCTCAGCCAGCCTACAACCCGCCCCCGCCAGCCTACAACCCACCAGCCCAAAGTAACCCTCCTCCTGCTTCACGAGAGCCAGTTTGGGGATCGGGATCGAGCAAGCCCGCTGGCAGTGGCTCTCCTGTTTGGTAAGTCAAATAGCTGAAGAAAACGCGCTGGCCTTTCATTCCAAGGCAAGGGTTCAAGACAATGGTCTTAACTCACTGTGCGGTCTCGGTAAGGATTCTGGCACAGTGAGTTTGGGAGCAGGAGGTCAAACTTCTCCGCCTCAAGAGGCGTTAATGTTCAGAACCTTCTTAACTTAGAATGCCCATTTGCCCCATCGGATTAACAGCCTCTGATCAGCAGGCAGGCCAGCCACAAGAGGCCCTCAGGCCTGTTTGGCAGAACCGATGGCTAGCCTGCAGCTTGCTCACGAGCCTCCCCTGGTAAAGGCTTGCGTGTCTAAACTCAAGGTCTGGCCCTCGGGTAATTGACCCGCCAAACAGATCTTGACATAGGCTGAATTTTGAATAAATACCTTTAAGCCTTGGGTACCAACCCCAAGGCCACCCGGATTAGCACAGGTGGGTAGGGTGGATGCGATCGCATCCACCAAGGCATACATTTCAACAGAGCCATCAGCATTGGTTTGCCGTCGGTAGACAATTCTGGGTCCTTGCCAAACCCGACTAGCCGTTTTAGATGCAATATAGTAATCAACAACCACATCAAGATTAGCTGGATCCTTTTTAAGGAGTTGAAAGACCCCAGTATAGCCAGCCCTCGGTGGCACCGTAGCAGAGACTGACAGCGCTTCCTTCACATCATCCGCCATAAATACAAGGGCACGGTTGAGCTCTATCTGTTGCTCATTCTCGACGGTCAGAGGCTTACTGCGATTCAGAAGATCGATCAAGGCTGTCCCCGCTAGTGCAATCACAGCAGTAGCCAATCCTAGTCCCAATAGTAGTTCAGGCAAGGTGAACCCAGTGGGCAGCAAGAATAGATCCACAGGAGAATCTATCCGGCGAGATGGGCTGGGGTGCTTTAATCGGTTTGACATTGTGGTGTTGCCAAGGGATCGTAATTGCCTGTTCGCATTAAACCAATGCCAACAGAAAGAGTTAAACATCGAGGCTGAACAGTATCATTGGGGAGCGATAACCAGAGGGTACCTGGATCGTTACTTGGGGAGCGATTTTGGCCCTTGTAGTTAAAGGTCACTACCCAAGGGCTGGGCCTAAGGTGATCGATCTCAACCTCGCCCAGATTGCGATCTCCGGTCACCAAGCAACTACCGACTAGGGTTTGATGGATTCCTTTAGGAATACTGATGGTGCAGCTCTTGCCCTTGCTGATCGCAATTGCTTGGGTTTCTCTAAGAGCCCCATGAACTTGAGCAAGGGCTTGATCGACCTTATATTGGTCCCATAGGCTCAGCAGACTTGGTACGCCCAGAGCAGCGAGCACCCCTAGAATTACTACCACAGCAATCACCTCTGGCAGCGTGAATCCCCCTGTGTCCTGCCCTTGTTGTCGAGCAGCACCCTCACAATGAATCAATAACGGCAGATGAATCAGAATGGCAACTAAGATTTCAAGATTAAAAATCTGGGATATCGACTAGTCTCTAAACGGGGTTAGCCCCCCTGGGCTCCTGAAGAGATGGATCTGAACTATTTGATTCGTTCTTCACTATATTGCCATTATTCTGTGAGTTAAAGATCCTGAGCAAAATAACTTGAGTCGTTCATTCAGCTATTTTGGCATCATTCGGTAGTTTCACTAAAATATGCCTAGATCTAGGCTGGCCGATGGCAAGAAATTAGGCAACCTGCTGATGGGAAAACATTGGTTTAGCTTGCACAACTTTGTTAACAATCCTATTCATTCATATTGCGATAGGTGGCGACTGCTGAGGGTGAGATTTGGTTGAGATAGCGGAAGATCCAATATTTAAACACCGTATCCAACATCACGGGAAAAGTAGCAATAAACATATTGATAAAATTGCGATCTTGAGGTAAGCCAAAATGCGTTAAAACACTTTCTATAATGACTTCCCATCCGTGGGGTGAATGAAATCCAACAAAAACATCTGTAAATAAAATAATAATAAATGCCTTAGCACTGTCACTGAGGCCATAGATAATTTCATCAAAAAATGACTTGAGAATCACTACTTTTCGTTGGTTCAGCGCAAAGTAAATGACCAAAGCAACGAAGGAAAAAAAATCAGCAATCGTATTCTTGAGGGGCTGTCGTAAGTTCCACTGATATTCGTCTTTAAGTTTGGAGGCTTCTTCCTTTAGTTGACTTTGTATCTCTGGCGCTGAGAGAGGAGCAAGGCTGGTGAGATTTTCAAATTTTAACCGTTCTTCAAATTGAGCAAGCTCTCCTAATACTCTGGCTTCAATCTCGGGATTAATTCTCAGCTCAAGTTGCTCTGGCCCCTTTAAACGATCGACAAAGGGGCCCACAACCAAACTCTTAGTAAGTTGTTGGGTGAGGAGAGGAACAATCATCAGGCCCAGAACAAAGGTAGTGGCGGCCCGAGTTCTAGCCCTAGAGTTGCGAAAATCGCTGAGAATCTGTTCTTCGGTGCCTGGATCTGGATTGAGCTCCTTGCGAAAACGCGTTGCCGTCCTCAAAATGGAACGGGGAATAAAGCTACTGCTATCGAGTTTAGAGGGATCAGTAGATAGATCATCACTGATGAAGTCGGATTCGTAGAGCGAATCTTGGACTGATTGCAAGGAGATGGGTTGAGGAATTGTGTTTGAGGGCTTGGTTCGACGACTAGCCGTTGCCCTAGCGTTACTGGCAGCCGTTTGTTGGATGGCAGCAGACCGATAGCGATTGAGCACGGCATCGATGAAGGCCAGTTTTTCTAAAACAGTTTGGGCATCAAGGGGCAAGGAAGAGGCAGGGGTCTCATTGCTGTAGTTTTGACTGGATAAGGCAGGCTCGTTTTTAAAGCCATTGCCCATGTTGGTCGTCTCTGCTGGCGCAGATGAAACAGTAGGGGGCTGGAGGGTAAGGGCTAAATCAACTAGAAAGGTGCTGGTTTTGAATTCCCGTAAGCGAGTTTGAATAAAGGTGAGGTTCTTTTGGATCTCGGACTGAAAATATTTGGTGATCACACTTTCACTGTTCAGCCGGAGAGGAACGGGCTGGTCATCATAATGTTGTTTTTCAATGGATTGGATTCTGCCTGCTGCTCGATAGGCTTCTTCTAAGGCCCGCTCTGGTGTGTTCCGATACCATTGTTGAACAAATTCGAATGTGCGCCGCAGCGGATTGATTGCAGAAGAACTCATCATTCATTTACCAAGGGTGCAACAGGCTAGCTGGGGTGATTGGGTTAATCCTCTCCAGAGGGGAAGCCGATGAGGGGAAAGGGGCATCACCTCAATATGAGTATGATGTATAGTAGCAAACTTACTTATCATCAACTGAGTGGAGCTGGCTTCAACTTGGATCTCGGGATCGGTTCGCAGTGGCAAAACAACGGCGCTGATTGAGTGCCTTGCTGATTGGTCCAGGCAGCAGGCCTACTCCCAGAGCGATAAACAAGGGCAAGAAATACGCTTTGGAGATCGCACCGAGATCTTGAGACCCTCTTTGGGTGGCTCCACGGCGCTGGTCTTTGCCCTTAATAGTAGTAATCGTCAGGGGCTAATGCCAGCCCTAGGTCAAGCGACGGCAGGGCTGGGTGGGGTACAGTCCACCACCCCCTTGGGGTTTTTTGAGGATGAGGTGCTGTTGTTTTGGCCCCGCCTGATGCAAGGGTTAGATTTGCCTGCTCAGTTTCCGGTCCGTCTGCGGCCAGAAACTGAACAACAGTTGGCCAGCCAGTTTTGGCAAGCTGCACCCTGGGACCGCTTGATGGCTCTGGAGAATCTATCCCTAGAGGGTTGGGTGAGACGAATTTTAGATCTCTTGCAATTGGCGGCCTTTGCTGGCATTGCCTTAGAGGCTTTGCCCCAACGCTTAGAGCAAGGGTTTGAGCAGCTCCAGATTCAGGTTTCAGGATCACAAGGAGAAGGTCACAGCCTCGCTGAAACCCTGGTTGAATTATTGGTGGATTGGCGAGACTGGTGTTTGCAGCATGGTTTGGTGACCTATGGAATTGTGACGGAATTGTTCTGGCGCTATTTATTGCCAGATCCTGTCTATCAAGGCCATCTGCTGCGTCGCTATCAGGGCGTTTTTGTGGATGATCTTGATAGCTACCCAGCCATCAGCCGTCCTTTATTTGAAGTCTGGCTAGATCACGATGCGATCGCAGTTTTTACCTTCAACCCTGAGGGAGCCATTCGCTTAGGATTGGGAGCCGATCCAGACTATTTAGCTGATTTACGTCTGCGTTGCTCAGGACAACGACAAGCTTCAGCAGCACCCCCATCCCTAGGTCATGATCTTAGGGGTGAGATTGAATCCTTTATCCAAGGAAAAACCTTGGCGCTCGGAAACTCCTTTCTCTGCTTACAAACCAGCTCGCGATCACAGCTACTTCGGCAAACCGGCAACACCATTATCGAGGCCATTCAGAGTGGCCAGATTGCCCCTCAAGAAATCGCCATCATTGGCCCCGGACTAGACAGCCTAGCTCGCTATACCTTAATTGAAATCTTAACGGCCCAGGGCATCCCTGTGGAATCCCTCAAGGATCAACGCCCCCTGAACAGCACCGCCATCATCCGCGCCCTGCTCACCTTGCTGGCCTTAGTTTATCCGGGCTTAGGCCAATTTCTTGATGCTGAGCAAATTGCCGAGATGCTTGTCGTCTTGACCTATAAAGGCTCCGCCGCCCATCCCCTTGAGCTGGATCAAGGCTGGATTGATCCAGTCCGAGCCGGTCTATTAGCAGATTATTGCTTCCAACCCGATCGAGATCATCCTCAGTTATTACCGACGACGACCTTTCCCCGCTGGGATCGCTTGGGACATCAAGCCACCGCTGCCTATAACAACTTATTGCAATGGCTAGGGCAGCAGCGAGAAGCTTGCCAAGGCGAAGCGCTCAGCCAGCCCTATCTTTCCTTAACCCCTGTTTTTATCTTAGATCGAGCCATTCAGTATTTTCTGACTCCCCATCGCCTCACCTATGATCAATTGGCCGTTCTCCGAGAACTGATGGAAACCGCTCAGCATTATTGGCAAATAAAAGAGCGACTTCGCCAGACCCAAACTCAATCCTCAACCATCCCCGAAACTGTGGGGCATTTTATCCAATTATTGCGTCAGGGAACTCTAACAGCCAATCCCTTTCCTGTGAATCTGAACGGACAGCCCCGACGAGCCGTGATGCTTGCCACAACCTTTCAGTACCGGATAGCTCGCCCTAAGCATCGTTGGCACTTTTGGCTCGATGCAGGTTCAATGCTATGGCATGGAGGGGGCGCTGTGATGCTCTGGGGCGCCCCCCTCTGCTTGCAGCAGTGGTCAGGGCAGCCCCTCACCCTTGCCGATCAGATGCAAAGAGATCAAGCCCAATTGCAGCGACTGTTGTTAGATTTACTCAGTCGAGTCACAGAACGAGTCATCCTCTGTCAGAGCCATCTATCAGTGAGTGGCCAAGAACAAATCGGCCCCTTGTTGCCCTTAGTGGACTCAGCTCCTCCCCTCCCCCTCCAGACAGAGGCCGATTAAAGTCTGCCCATATCTGCCAGAACCGTTTCCAGAATTGGGTTAGCGATCCTGAGGCTTATCCTGCTTGAGTTGGTTGCTCCGTTGCACCAACTGCATAAAGGCTTGGCGATATCCCTGTGGATCACTCCCCCTGACCTTGACTAGCCAAGGTCAGAACTCGATCCAAGCTAGCCTCTCCCTTAAATTCAGAATCACGAAGCACCATGCCATACATGGCCACCGCAGCCGCAAACTGTAGGTTCTTAGACGCTGTGGTCAAGGAAGTCGCCCGAGCGGGCACAGACTCGGTGATTAGCTCACTGGTATTCCCCTGAGGTTGTTTATAACGCAACTTCACCTGCATTAATTCATCCCCTTGAGCCGATGAAGGGAGGGGCTGGGGTTTTTGGAATTTCAGGGGATCTACCGATGGCAACTTTACATCACTCGTAACGCCAGTGGGGATGACTTCGTAGAGGGCTGTGACGGTATGGCCTGAGCCAATTTCACCGGCATCTTTACGATCATCATTAAAGTCTTGAGCTTGGAGTAAGCGATTTTCGTAGCCAATCAAGCGATAGGCTTGCACCTTAGCAGGATTGAACTCCACTTGGATTTTGACATCCTTGGCGATCGCAAACAGGGTCCCGCGTAGATCACTGACCAACACCTTTTGCGCTTCTAGGAAGGTATCTATATAGGCATAGTTACCATTCCCCTTGTTAGCCAGCAACTCCATTTTGTTGTCCTTATAGTTGCCCGTACCATAGCCTAAAACCGTTAGAAAAATTCCCTGATCTCGCTTTTGCTCAATCAAGCGTTCTAATTCAGCATCACTGGATTGACCAACATTAAAGTCACCATCAGTGGCAAGAATGACCCGATTATTGCCCTCCTTAAGGAAATACCGAGCAGCCGTAGTGTAGGCAAGTTCAATGCCAGCACCCCCAGCCGTTGATCCACCAGCTTCTAGACGATCAATGGCAGCCATAATTTTGCTTTTTTGGCTACCCAGGGTGGGGGGTAGAACTATACCTGCTTGCCCCGCATAGACCACTAAACTGACCCGATCTTGGGGGTTCAATTGATGAACGAGAGTACAAAGAGATTTTTTGACCAAGGCTAATTTATTAGGCGACTGCATCGACCCAGACACGTCAATGAGAAACACCAGATTGCTGGGTTGCTCTGTAACTTGCTTCCCCTTAAGGCCGATTTGGACCAATTGATGTTTGCTATTCCAAGGAGCAGTGGCGACCTCTGTACTCACCGAAAAAGGCTGCTGGGCTGCTGGCTGGGGATAGTCGTAGGGGAAATAGTTAATCAACTCTTCAATGCGAACCGCATCCTTGGGGGGCAATTGGCCCTGGCGAATAAAGCGACGCACATTACTATAAGAAGCGGTATCCACATCAATAGAGAAGGTCGATAAAGGGTTGGCCATAGGCCGCTGAAAGGGATTTTCTTGAATCCGGCTATAATCTTCGGTGTTGAAAGGGACGGGATAAGGATTGCGGGATTCCTCAGCTTGAGGTTCTGGGCTTGGGCCCAGAGCAGGTATTGGTGAAGGCACGGGTTGGGTGGAGGCTGGAGCTGATACGGATGGCGGTGGGGGCACCGTTGAGAATCGAGGTTTGTTCAGAACTCTACTTTTTCTCGTCATCTCGACAGCCGTTCCTTGCAAAAAAGTATTGGTGCTGAACCTTGCATCATTCTTTTGGTTGGAATCATTGCGCAGATTAGCTAATTCCCGAGCATAGTCCCGTTGCAGGCGTTTTAGTAGCTCGGCATCAACGGCGCTTAGGGACAAACTAGCTTCCTGCGGTTTTAAGTTTTTTAAGCCCTCGGTTAAGGTAAACAAGTTTTGGGCAAATTCCTCTCGGGATAAACCCAATTCACTATCAATGGCTAGAGAAGTTTGATTCAAGTAGCGCTCATAAAGCTGCCCTAGGGCCACAACATCTGGATGGGTGGACAAGAGCAGAAGCTTGTCATTGCAACCCCGCTGGGTTTTATCAGGAAGTGGTTGAGCTTGGGCAATAGTCAAAGGCTGACCAGCCATTAGGATCACAAGTGATGCTGTAGATATTGCACCAAAGCGGTGCCAGTGTTGATTGAGCATTAGTAACTTAATCTCCTCATACCAAAGAATGCTGAATGGATCTGGCAACCCAGACCCTCTAAAACTTGATTTCATCCTAATGGCTCTTTCCCGAGTGACAGGTCCCGTTTCCAAAATTGAAATAGCATTGGGTGCATCGCCACCATATCTACCAGGCCAGATCTGTTCCCATCCATGGAGCGCATTCAGCCGATATGCTCGCCTAAAATCAGAGATTTTAGTTGGATTCAATTGGATTTTAGTTGGGTATTGAACGTCTTGAGACGGCTGAATTTCTTATCTTGCTTTTTTAAAATTAGAAAAGGCTCAGAGTATTTCTCTGCAGAAAATCTTCTTTGATGTCCATAACATGAAGGTCATGAATTTTCTTTCAAAAAACTTAAAATAACCTTACTAAGTGACTCGGGGCTATTGCCTAAAGCGCTTCATCTTTAAATTCTACTTTTATAAGCAATAAGCCGAATTACCCTGATAGAGTGAAGAGCAGGAGTCTGCAATTCTCAAGAATTTTGCCTACGAGGGGAAAAGTCTGGTGATAAAATTCGTCCATGTTACTACCGCTACAATCCTATCTTTGACGGCTTGGGTATTGCCAGCCCATGCTGAAGACCCTGATCCTCTGAAGCAGTTATTAACAACTGGTGCTTGTCAAGGATGCAATCTCAGTAATGCTGACCTCAGTGATACAGACTTGAGCAAGGCCAACTTATCCCAAGCAAATTTGAGCAATGCCAACTTGTCTCAAGCAAATTTGAGTCAGGCGAACCTCAAGGGAGCTAGGCTTTATCTAGCAAATTTTAGAGATGCCAACCTTACGGGCGCCGATCTAAGCCAAGCTAACTTAACGGGTGCCAAGTTAGACAGAGCCGATCTCAGTTCTGCCAAGTTGGTTGATGCCAACTTCACCTATGCCCACTTGCCGGCGGCCAATTTGAAGGGTGCCAACCTGAAGGGCGCTAATTTTAGTGATTCTGACTTGAGCCATGCTCAATTGATCAATACTCAAATAGCTGATAGTAATCTCAACCATGCCAACTTGGAAGGGACAGGCTTAGAGCAGGAGAAAGACAGTCAGAGTCAAAGAGTAATCAAGCCGGTGATGGCAGAATCATCAGGCACTGAACCACTAACAACCGACCTAGACCTTCAATCTGCCCCTCTCCCTAAAACAATCCTCGCAAACCAGAACAGTCTGGTCTTGCCAGAACAGAGGGAACCCTTCGTCGAGAGCAACCAGCCTGAGATAGAAAGCTCACAACTCACGGCTGACAATAATATCACTGAACCCAATAGCATTACTGAGCCTAATAACAGTGGCGAACCCAGTAGCAGTGACGAACCCAATAATGACAAACCCAATAATAGTGTAGAGCCAGAGAAAACTGAGTTTACGGCCGAAGAGAGTCCCATTGCCAACCGACAATTCCAGGCCCCCACTGCCAAGCATCTGCGTCAGGGAGAGCTGGTGTTAGATGGTCGCCAGCGCTTTTTCTTTACCTCTAATTCCACCAGCGCTGACGGGACGCCATTTTTTATCTCTGCTGGAGCAAGATTTGGGGTTACCAATAACCTAGAGCTGGCCTTGGCCATTCAAGCAGTGGATAGCGGGTCTTTTGATCCCCTAGACTTTGATTCCTCAGTGGTCAGTCCTAATAATTACGATATTGCCCTAGAACTAAAGCAAAGAATATGGAAAAATTCTTCTAATACTCAAGCGTTGAGCGGCGTTGTTTCGGCCTCTGGACTACGACGGAAGTTTGTATTTAGCCGTAATGGCACGACCAGTGAAGTAGATGGGGATGGTATTGTCCCTGCACTTCAGCTTCCCTTTACCATCGCAGTTGGTAATCGCCTAGATCTAACGGTGGCTCCGACGGTGGCTTTTTTCAAGAGGATAGTGCTGTTTTTGTACCTCGCACGCCCATTGCCAATCCTGGCTCCTTTGGCACAACTGTGGGGTTGACGGGTGCTGTTTCCTATCGTCTGGGTTCTCGACTGCTGCTGTGGGGGAACGCTTTTGTCCCCTTTACCGGCAATAACAGCGTTAATCGAAGCACTGGCTTACCTGCTAAAACGGTTGCCTTCAATAGTGGTATTCGCTATTTGGTGAATCCTCGTTTAGGTCTTGATGTTTTTGCTACTAATACTTTTGGGACCTTAGGCCCCCTAGCTTTAACAGCAGATCGTGAGGAGCTTGGTCTGGGAGTAGGTTTAGTTGCCATGCCTGATTTTGCGCCGGGCAATCGCAATTATCCTAATAATTTTAGGGAGCAAAGCAATCAGCCTGATACTCAGTTCACGACTGACGGTCTAGGCTTTTTTGATGGTGGCACAGTTCCTGATGGCAAGGTGCTGATTCATTTTCAAGGGGGTAGTCAAGGGGTTTTGACGGCCTTACGCTTTGGCTTAATTAAGGATCTCGAAATATTAGCTTATCTAGACTATATCTCTGGCACTGTTGATGAATCAGAACAGGGTTTTGGTGTAAAACTGCGATTACTCAATCAAGCAGAAGGGCTACCATTCACTGCTAGTGCAGCCGTAACCTTTGGTTTAACAAATCAAACCTTCGTCAATTTTTTTAATAACAACCGCGATGAATTTAGCAATCAAGGCTTGAATAAAGGGGTTCCCTTTCTACTAGCTGGAGAGGAGGGCGAAGTCGGAAAACTTTTTGTGGCAACGCTGTCCTTTCCTGTGCAGTATCAATTGAATGATCAGATTGCTTTTTGGTTTACACCGATTGCAGGTTTTGCCCAGCGCAAGGGCTTAGAGATCGGCGGTTTTAGTTTAGGAGGGTCAGTGGAAGTTATCCAAGACGTTAGTGTTTTGGCAGAAATCGGTGCCAATTTTTTAGGTGAGGGCAATGCCTTCATTGGCAATCGGTTAGCTGATCGCATTCCCTGGGCCTTTGCCGTGCGCTGGGATGCTTCTCGTCTGTTTGGCGTTAATCCAGATTCAGTCAGCGGGTTTCATCCTAATTTAGAGCTTTTCATTACCAACCGGGTTGGCTCTTCTCCTTGGCATCAACTGAGGGTGCGGGATCAAGATGATATCGCCGTAGGCGCTGGATTATCTCTTTCCTTTTAAGTTGAGCTAAGGCTTCATATTCCGTTTTAAGGTCTCTAACTCTTCATCCATTTCCCACCGCTTAAACTGCTCTTCTAGTAGATCAGGATCGGTAGCAGAACTGCTGTTAAACCAGCCACTGGCAGCGCTGGTGGTGTTGGTAGAGGGTGTATATCCAGAGCTTTGCTGAGGCGGTGCCTGCCGAATCTTTGCTCGAACTTCTTGTTGCCGAATTTGGATTTTTTCTAGGAGAGACTGGGTTTGCTTGAATCGGGCTTGAATAACTTGCATTTGTCCCCATTGTTGGTTGCCCTGGCGCAATAGGGCTGCTTCACGCTCCTTGGCAGCTTCAGCAAGATCTTGACGATGGGCTTGCTCTGCCTTTTGAATCCGTTGGTGCCAGCGCTGAATCTCTTGGGCCGTTGCCAGGATAGCGTCTTGTTGTTTTTTCTCTTCTAGGGATAGTTCGCTGAGTAGCTCAGTGGTCTTGGTGATCTGCTCTTGCAGGTTTTCCTCTAGAACTTGTAGCTCTAACTGAGGGTGCGATCGCAAAAACTCCTCTAGTTGGTTTTCTAAAAACCGATTCACATCATCGAGCATATTCATGGCGAAGCCTCAGCAGCCAATTGACCAAATCCACTGATTTGAGTGTGTCATATTTTCTAAAGGATCGGCTGACCATTAGCGGCCCTAGGTACTGATCATATCCTGGCGAATCGCCTCTACCATAGACCAATACCAACTCATCTGATCCTGCAAAGCGTAGGCAATTAAGGTGAGGTTCTGACGATGATTGGTAAATATCGGTTGAAACCCTGTCTCCAAGAGTTTGTGAGGATCTCCCCAGGTATGGACTACATAATTTTTGATCGAGGCGGGCACGTCCGCCTCCACAATGATTGGCTGATAAGCCGCAGATAACAAAGATTTGACTTGCTCAATCATCTCGCGGATCGGGACAGGCTGCCCTTGGCCAATATTGTAAATCAAGCCTGATATATCCTCTAAGCGAGGGGGTGCCAAGGGCAAGGTTAATAAATGCAACAAGGCACGGCAAACCTCAGCCGCAAAAATGGTATCTCGGGTCTGCTCTCCTGGAACAAAGAGGCCAGGTTGTCCCCATAGCTCAAAGGGTTCTTGCTCTAGGGCATGCCAAAGTATTTGGGTATATAGATTGCCAAAATTACCCTTATGCCTTTCCGTTACGCCATATACCGAGAAAAATCGACAGATTTGCACCTCTAAGTCTTGATCTAGAGCTTGTTGAATGGCCATATTCTCCATCATCAGCTTGGCCAGCTCATAGAGAGAACCAGGCCAAACAGGTTGGTCCTCAAGGGAAGGGCGTTGCTTGCATAAACTGCTTGTAGAAGCAAAAATCAAGCGAATCTTCTCCGTTACACACCATTCCAAAATGGTTTGCCAGAGGGCCAGCTCTTCGACAACATCCGTGAGGGAATGAAAATGGGGGACACTGGAACGTCCTCCCACAAAAATCAAAATATCGGGGCGTTCGGGGGGCTGGAGGGCATAGGCTTGATGGCTGCGGGTGTCCACCTGGGGCCGCAGGGGCTCTGGCAAATTATGCCGTTTGCCTAAACGCAAATCATCATTAATGGTAATTCTGTCTAGGGGACATCCATATTCATATAACTGAGTAATTAAATGAGAGCCAACTTGGCCACAACCGCCCATCACACAAATTTTCTGGTCAAAGAGCGTCTGGATCGCCCTCAGATGCGGATCTTGAATAATCTTTTGAGCATACCTCTGTGGGAGGTCTTGGTCCTGAGGCTCTAAAAGCTTGAAACGATCCGTTGGCATAGGAAGACTGTCTAGTCATTGCTGTCGGGAAGAGTAAATCAGATCAAAATATAGAGATCTCTATATTCAGACTCCAATATTTAGATCTAAAGAACTGGAGGGTCACTGCGACTAGATTTAGCCATCAGAGCTGCTTAACACAGCAGAAAATGGTCATTAAAGAGCCGAGATTACTATCTAAATCGATTCTCATGGTGACATAGAATGGTCGAGTGTGAACCTGATCCGCTTAGCCACAAGCTCAGGGGGGCTCCCGAGCAGGAGGAGGGGAAATTGCCCAATAGGGAGTTTAACCGAGAGCATAGAATTGAAGTAATGGCTCAGACTAAGGAAGGTCTAGCGATGGCATTGATGCGACTGATAATCCTGATAATCTTTCTCTTGAGCTGGGTGGCGGTTGTGTTGCAAAATCAGGCTGCTCTAATCGCCTTGGTCTTTTTGGGGATGCAATCGCCCTTTTTACCCCTGGGTCTCTGGCTAGGGATCGCAGTATTGATGGGGGTTATTTTGGGCCTAGCGCTGTGGGGCATCATCGCGCTTCCACCCAGATTTTCTGCTCGTAAAGGTCAGCCCTTCTCTAACCGAGCGACCACTGCCAGATCTCAGACAGGCAGATCTAAGGCCAGACCTTCCCCTCAACCTCGATCCCCCTCCAGTTACTCAGATTGGGACGAGCCATCAGCCTCAGATTGGCAGAGTGAATCTGACTGGGGGGCTTCCGGTCAGTCGGCTCGGCGCAAGCCTGCCGCTAATTTTTTTGATGACGAGGATCAAGAAGAAGATTTTTACCCAGGGGATGACCCCGCTGACTTTTTTGATCAAGAAGACCGGGCAGATTCCTTCTATTCCTATAGTGATCGTGATCCTGATTTTGTAGATGGGGATGGCCAAAGGGAATCAGTGTTTGATGCGGAATACCGAGTCTTACCCCCCCCCCAGCGACCTAGCCCAGATCGCGGGGATACTCTAGAGGAAGATCGTGAATAACTCCTATCGATATATGCGTCTCTGGATGTTCCTGTTAGGAATACTGATGCTGGGATGTCAGCCCATCACCCAGACCGATTCTGCTGGTCTGACGCCCTCGCCCTCGGCAAGGGCTACCCCCCCTGTGGCAGTTGCACCCCAATTGCCAAGGCAGCAGTTGCCCATTACAGCCCAAGTGGTGATTGAGGATCAGCGAATTGACTTGGAGGTGGCTAATAGCCAAGCAGAGCAGAACCTGGGTCTGATGGGTCGCTCGGAATTAGCACCTGATCGAGGCATGTTATTTCCCTTCAATCCTGCTAAACCCGTCAGTTTCTGGATGAAAATGTACTGATTGATTTAGACATGGTTTTTTTACACAATCAGCAGGTGGTCTATATCCAGAACAATGCGCTGCCCTGTCGCACGCCTCTATGTCCTACCTATGGGCCTAAGGACAAGCTGGTGGATCAAGTGATTGAGCTACGCGGCGGACGGGCGCAAGAGCTAGGATTACAGGTGGGCGATCGCCTTTCCGTGACTAATGTTGAGGAAAGGAAGTCTCAGGGCAAGGCTCCTTAGGGCTACTCAGGGGTGCTTGAGATATCCCTAGCCCGAAGCTCGGAAGCATCCCTAGTCATGGAAATTGGTATAAATCAGGCTTAGGGTGCTACAAATAAAGATGCAATGGCTCAAATAACCAAGCCTTTATCCTCTGCAGTGCTGCCGTGTCTAGTTCCCACATCTCCGTAGCTTCCACCGGTCAGTTGCCTGCAGGGAATCGGTTGCAAAGGGCAATTTGCTCTGGGGAGTTTCTGGTGACAGCGGAGGTAATGCCTCCCAAGGGTGGCTCAATTGAGCATACGCTACAGCAAGCTCTCTGCCTAAAGGATCGGGTCCATGGGATCAATATTACCGATGGCAGTCGAGCTGTGCTGCGGATGAGTTCTTGGGCAGTGGCAGTGATCCTTCAGCAAAGAGGGATGGAACCCATTTGCCAGATGGCCTGTCGCGATCGCAACCGCATTGCCCTGCAAGCAGATTTGATGGGTGTCCATGCCTTAGGCATTCGCAACATCTTGGCCCTCACCGGCGATCCCCTGGGGGCAGGCGATCATCCCCAAGCGAGAGCTGTTTTTGATCTAGAGTCCACGCGGTTATTGGAGACCATTCGCAAGCTAAACCATGGTCTTGATCACAATAGCAAGCCCTTACCCGATGGCCCCACTCAACTATTTGTAGGGGCAGCGGTCGATCCACAATTGGCGAGTTGGTCTGGTCTCCAACGTCGATTTGAGCGCAAAGTTGCCATGGGGGCAGAGTTTTTTCAAAGCCAGATGATTGTGGATTTTGACCGTCTCGAAAAATTCATGACAGAGATTGCTAGTCAGGCGGATAAACCGATTTTAGCGGGCATTTTTCTACTCAAGTCAGCTAAAAATGCTCGCTTTATCAACCGTTGCGTCCCTGGCGTCACGATTCCCGAGCATATTATTGATCGGCTTGATCGAGCTGCCCAGCCGCTGCAAGAAGGAATTGCCATTGCTGCCGAACAGGTGCAGTTGGCACGGCAACTCTGCCAGGGCGTCCATATGATGGCAGTGAAGCGCGAAGAATTAATTCCTGATATTCTTGATCGAGCCGGTGTCGCCCCCCTCAAGCCTGTTCTCCAAGGGCTACAAGCTCATTGATCCTAGGCCGCTTCTGCTCAAACAGCCCTTAAGGGTTAATTGGCCCTCGGCAAGAACAGGGCAACGCCATCCAAAACAACCGCCGTCCCCAAAACAGAACTAGGGCAGAAGGTTAACGCATCTCTGTGATGACGCTCCTAAGAGGGCCGCTCAAAGGATTCTAGATTTTCTAGCCTCAAGTTAAATAAGGTCCGGCCAGCTTGCCTCATTTTTAAACCTGAGCTTTGGACAACAATTAAATATTTACCCGCTGCCAGTCGCTGGCCATAGGAGGCTGTTTTATCGAGGACTAAGGTCAATCCCCCCCCACAAAGAAACCGCCCATGGCCCCAGCGCCAGCGCCTAACAGGCCGCCAATGGCACTATTACCCAGATGACCTAAGATGGGCAGGAAATTCATGCTGAAGGTTTGATAAAAAATGACTCCACCGATAAAGCCTAGGGGTAAGATCACAACCATTAATCGTTTCAGTTGCCGTTGCGTGACGGCGGCGGGGTCGAAGGTTTCACAATCGGCGGCGGTTTTATATCCAGCCCCGAAAATACTGACTTCTGTGCTCTCTAAGCCTAGTTCTTGCAGTGCTTCATAGACCGTTTCTGCTTTGGTGCGATCGCTCACTGTTGCTACTAAATACTCTGCCATTGCTAAGAAAAGGTCCTGAATCGATTGTTCTTTACACTATTATTCATACCGCAACCCCTGTTGCTTGTGACAGATTCTAGGTGCAAATGCGACTTCGATCTCCCTGGCCCGAACTGACAATTGTTGCCCTGACGAGTGTTGCGATCGCCCTCTCGATTATCGGCCTGCGCCAAGTGACCCGGTGGCAAATCGGATTTGTGCAACTCGACGGCTTACAGTCCCTAGAATTAGCTGCCTACGATCACTTCATCCAATCCCAACCCGATCTAGGCCCCGATCCACGTCTACTCGTAGTGAGTATCACCGAAGCTGATATTACGGCCCTTGGCCAATGGCCCCTCCCCGATAGCGAAATCGCCACAGCCCTCAAAATCCTTCAATCCCATCAACCTAGAGTCATTGGCTTAGATCTCTGGCGTAACTTACCCATTCCCAACCTCAAGTCTCCCTCAGAACAATCTGGCCATCGCCAGCTTCTCAGCCAACTCCAAGCTTCAGATCGCACCATTGTGATCACCAAATTAGGCAGCGCAGAGGACATTGCCATTGCCCCTCCCCCAGGCATGCCCGAAGCCCAAGTGGGGTTTAACGATGTAGTGGTTGACCCAGGGGGAATTATTCGTCGCAACCTGCTCTATCAAGAGGATTATCAGCCTTCCTTTTCCCTACAAATGGCCCTGCGATATTTAAATGACCAGCAAATTGAAGACCAACCCAGTGCTGTTGATCCTGCTGTTTTACAGCTCGGCCCCACCCTCCTCTGGCCTTTACAGCCCAATGATGGAGCCTATATTCGGGCCGACATGAAGGGCTATCAGATCTTGATCAATTATCGGTCTGCCCAACAGAGTGTTCACCAAGTCAGCCTCACTCAAGTTCTCAAGGATCAAGTTGATCCCAAATTAATCAAAGATCGGATTATCCTAATCGGCACAACCGCAGAAAGTGGACGAGATTTATTCCATACCCCCTATAGCGTTGCCTTACAAGATCAGCAAACGATGCCAGGGGTAATCATTCATGCCCAGATGCTGAGTCAATTACTAGATGCAGCGCTAGGAACGCGCCCCTTGATCAGCGTTTGGCCAGAGCCAGTAGAAATCAGCTGGATTTTACTCTGGGCGCTGGGCGGGGGCTTCTTAGCCTGGTTTATCCGTCATCCCTTAGTCTTGGCCCTCGCCAGCGGCCTGTTGCTTTTGAGCCTTTATGGTCTTTGCCGGCTCTTGTTTTTAACCAGGTTTGGATTCCCTTAGTACCCCCGTTTCTCGCCTGCCTCGGGGCCACGGGGGGGCGTTGTCATTTATACCTCTCAGGAGGCGCATCGCCAACGTAACATGGTGATGACATTGCTCGGACAAAGTACTTCCCCAGCCATTGCAGAAACCCTCTGGCAAAATCGCCATGAATTGTTAGCCAAGGGCAAACTGATGGGCCAGCAATTGACCGCTACCCTCTTGTTTACTGATCTCAAAGGGTCTAGTCGAATTGCGGAGCAGTTGGCCCCCGAAACCTTATTCCCCTGGCTCAACGAATATTTAGAAGCCATGACCCAAGCGGTACAAGATCATCAAGGGGTGATCAACAAATTTACTGGCGATGGCGTGATGGCTGTCTTCGGGGTGCCGGTGAGTCACAGCGATCCTGCGATCATCGCCCAGGATGCTCAACATGCCGTTGACTGCGCCCTAGATATGGCAGAGCGGTTAGCGAAGCTCAATCGCCACTGGCTAGCTCACAACTTGCCCACGGCCCAAATGCGCGTTGGTATCTACACTGGCTCTGTGGTGGTGGGCAGTTTGGGTAGCAAAGCCCGCTTGGAGTACGGAGTGATTGGCGATAGCGTCAATACAGCCTCTCGATTAGAGAGTTTGAATAAACAGCGGCAACCCACGCCTTGCCGAATTTTGATTGCCCAAGAAACCTTAAACTATCTCAAAGATGCCTATATCGTTGAAAGTTGGGGAACCTTATCCCTGAAGGGCAAGGATCTGGCTGTTCAGGTCTATCGAGTGATTGCGCCTCGAAACACATCAATGGTTGTAGATACTGCTTCAGATAGTATTGAGGCAAAAGCTTAAGGGAAAACTCAGCCTTTGTTTGAGGTTCATGATCTTCTAAGTCTGTAATAGAAGCAGAGCGGCTTGTGACCCTTGGCATCGTCAATCGACGGCATAGTTGATCAACTATGCAGCGGGACTAGGGATTCAATGACCCCTTCAGCTTGGTTGACCAGGGCACGTAGTTTACTGAGGGTTTCTCCTGGGGCAGAGGGCCAGAGCTGCCGTTGATGAGCTTCTAATAACCGCTCTGCCATATCTCGCAAGACCCATGGGTTTTTGGCCTCCACAAAGGCTTGCACCTCTGGGTTAAAGAGATACGCATCGGCGAGACCCTGATACATATGATCAGCGACGCAATGGGTGGTGGCATCGTAGGCAAAGAGGAAGTCAACGGTTGCACTCATTTCAGCGGCTCCCTTATAGCCGTGACGCATGGCCCCGGCTATCCATTTGGGTTAATGACCCGCGATCGATAGACCCGAGCGATTTCTGATTGCAGATCCCGAACTTGCGGATGGGCGGGTAGAGAGTGATCGCCAAAATAGAGTTGGGGATTATGGCCGCTGATCGCTCGCACGGCGGTGGCTAAGCCGCCTTGAAATTGGTAGTAATCATCGGAATCGAGGAGGTCATGCTCCCGGTTATCTTGGTTATGCAAGACAATCTGCATTTGGCTGAGCCGCTGACTAAACGCCTCTGGGGCAAAGGTCTCTGGGGCTGCTGTGTGAGACGCTGCATTTGGGGAGCTGGGGAGAGGCTCTGGCTGGGCGGTATAGGCATAGCTGCTCCAGTTCATATAGGCCCGCGCTAGGTCTTGATCGTCAGTCCAGTTCTGAGCGTCGATTAATCCTTGGAGTCCGGCCCCATAGGCCCCTGGTTTTGAGCCAAAAATTCGATAGCGCGATCGCAACTGTGCCGCCTCAGCCTCTAAACCTTGATCTTGCCAATAGGCTGTTTCAGAGAGCACTTGAGCTGCGAGGGGATTTTGGTCGGCTGGTTCTGCCAAGGCCGCCACAGCCTGGACAGCGCCATCGAATAAATCAATCAGATTGGCAAAGGCATCGCGAAAGAACCCAGAAATGCGGAGAGTCACATCCACCCGAGGTCGACCCAGAACCGCAAGGGGCAAAATCTCAAAATCAATAACCCTGCGGGATAATCCATCCCAAATGGGTTGTACTCCTATCAATGCTAAGGCTTGGGCCAGATCATCTCCGCCTGTGCGCATGGTGGCTGTGCCCCAGATCGAGAGCCCTAAGGTCCGCGGATATTCGCCATGGTCTTGGGTATAGCGTTCTATCAAGAGTTCGGCTGCTTTACGCCCCAGATCCCAAGCACTTTCTGTGGGCAAGGCTCGAATATCTACAGCGTAAAAATTGCGTCCCGTGGGTAATACATCAGGCCGCCCTCGAGTGGGTGCCCCCGAGGGCCCACTAGGAACATAGCGGCCCTCTAAGCCCCGCAATAGTTGGATGATTTCTTGATCGGTTTGGTAAAGGCGGGGTAATAGCGACTCGCGAATCCAGTGGAGTTCTTGAGTCAATTGAGGATGGGGGGTTTGGATCGGTTCGGCGGGGTTACTGAGGATCAGGTCTACCCAGGTGGCGGCGGCTGATTCTAAGCAGGCAATTGCATCACCGATCAGCCGGATATGGGCAGGATTGACCGGTGGCTGCAAATGGCTAACCTGACAACGCAGGGCTAACTGTTGTGGCGGCGTGAGTTCTTGGGCTGGATCAGCACCGAGGGGATCAAAGTCTAAGGCCCAAGCGGCGGCCAAGGCACGGGTACAGCCCATATGTTCAGGGCTGGGTTGGCGGGTGAGGGCAACGATTAGATCCCGCAGTTGGCGGCCTTGGGGACAGCAGCCAAAAATATGGAGACCATCACGAATTTGGGCTTCCTTGAGTTCACAGAGATAGCCATCAGCTTGAGCGAGTAGCCCTTCTAATTGCGATCCTGCCTCGGGGCCTGGGGGGAGATCAAGACAGAGATCTTGATCCAAGTTCTCTGTCTTGATCAGGGCGAGGATGCGAATCGCGAATCACCCCCATTCGATTGGGGTCTAGACTCTGGGCCTCATAATACTCATCAATTAGGGCCTCTAGATGCTGGAGAGGACCGTAGAGTTCAGCACGGGTCAGAGGTGGCGTCAGATGATCAATAATCACCGCTTGCGACCGCCGCTTCGCCTGAGCGCCTTCCCCCGGATCATTAACAATGAAGGGATACAAATGGGGTAGCGGACCCAGGGCCACCTCAGGGTAACAGTTAGCAGAAAGAGCGGTACTTTTGCCCGGCAGCCATTCTAAATTACCATGCTTGCCCACATGGACCAACGCATGAGCGCCAAATTGATGGCGCAACCAAAAATAAAAGGCTAAGTAAGCATGGGTAGGCTCTAAATCGGGTGCATGGTAGTTAAGACTGGGGTCGAGGTCATACCCTCGGCTGGGTTGAATCCCCACAAATACCTGACCCAGTTGTAAGCCAGCAATGGGGAAATACCCCTGTGGCGCGGCCAAGGCAGGTTCTCCCCAGCGATCGCAGATCTGGGTTTGCACAAGGGAGGGCAACTGGACAAACTCTGCGCTATAGTCCGCCAGGGACAACCGTTGATAGATCTGGCGGCAGGCTCTTCCCTCGGGGTCATTGGTGACCCCAGTGGTGAGCCATTGGATCAATTGGTCACCATCAGTCGGCCCGTCTGAAATCTGATACCCAGAGGCCTGCATGGCCCTTAGAATCACCAGCGTACTAGCTGGGGTATCTAAACCCACCCCGTTTGCTAACCGTCCATCGCGGGTCGGATAGTTGGCAAGGATCAAGGCAACTCGCCGCTGGGCCACTGGGCAACGCCGCAATTTTACCCAGTTGGCCGCCAGTTGGGCCACAAAATCAATCCGATCGGCCAAGGGTTGATAGGTTACCAGATCCGTCTGCAATTGGGCATGGTGAGTTTCCACAGCCTTAAAGGACACCACCCGGCTGATGATGCGACCATCCACTTCTGGTAGGGCCACATTCATGGCCATATCCCGCGGGGCTAACCCTTGGGGCTGAGTTTGCCACCATTCCACAGTGCCGCCACTGCAAATGACTTGTAACACAGGAATATCTAAGGCTTGCCATAACTCTAGATTGAGGGTTTGAGCGCCTAACTTCGCCAGGGAAAAACTGGTGGTATTGAGGAGTAGATCAGCCCCTGGTGCAGCCGATGGTTGCAAAATTTGCTGGAGTTCAGTTTGCACCTCAGGATCTTGGAGTGATTGCACAAAGATGGGAACAGGGGCAAGTTGTTGTTGAATTAGCGCTTGGCAGAGGGCTGCGATCGCGTCCAAGTTTCCCGCCAAATAATGGGCACGATAGAACAAAATACCCACCCTCGGCCAAGACTCCTCTACCCCCTCCCAAGCCGCTTCGCCATAGAGACCAATCCGAGCCACAGACTGGGGAGGACTCGGCAAATTGCCGAACTGGAAATGCCGATGGGCCAAAAACTGCAACCCGGCCACAGCATTAGTAACCCCGCCCTCCGTAAAATATCGCCAGAGCTGATGCACCGCCCCTAAGCTGACCGTAGAGTGACTGACTAAATCTGGGTCAGGGCGATCATCCCCCGGCAAGACATAGAGAGCAGCCTCAGATTGGCTGACGACTTCCTTGAGTCGCTCTAACCCATAGGACCAATAGGCCCGTCCTCCCAATAGGCGCAGAATAATCACCTGAGCTTGTGCTAAGACCGTATCGGCATAGTCATCGATACTGAGTTGCTGCTGTAGCTGCAGCAAATTAACCACTCTCAGGGCTGGAAACTCTTCCGGTAGATGGATGGTTGCCTTAGCCAAAACTTGAATATCTGTATCCGCCGCTGTTAAGACCACGATCGGCGCAGAGGTTTGCTCCAAAATGACAACACCCTCTGCTGTGCCAGGTTGCCAACCCCCAGGTATGGCTGCTATTCGGTGCATAGTAGGTGATCAAATCTAGGTGGGCTTGTTCTATCTGCATGTTCTATGTCAAGAGACCCTCGCCATGGCCTCCAGCGACAAGGGGCCCTATCCACAAAAGATTTCTCTCCATAAACAGAGAAGTCCTACCGCTCTGGGCAAGCCTTAAACAATTTAGTGGAACTCTCACAATCGGGACAAGTTCGCGATACAACTCAAAAAGGTTATGAGTCTGGTTGAGGTCTTCATGATTGTATCGCTCCCCCATCAAGCTTAGGGTTTATCCTGAGCCAAAGATTTCCCAAGAGAAGGGGTCAATATTAACAACCTCACCCATGCTTAGCTAGATACAAGCGTAGGAACTTGAATCATGCCTGTTTCAGCGCCGATCACTGTGAGTCAACAATTTCCCAATACTACCTATTTCCCTTTGCAGGCAGTGCTAGAGGAGTTGCCTGCCCGTTTACCAGGTGTGACCAAAGTCTTGACAGCAGCAGATCTATCCATTGCCGACACCCATTCCTTTATGGCCGTTGTCTCTAAGAGCTTTAGTGTGCTCCTCCAATATTGGGCTAGGGAAGAAGATCCAGACAGGTCCGTGCAGTTGAGCTTTGATCCTAGAGAGATTACTGTCTTTCTCAAGGATCTTTTGGAACGGCATCAGGATCAGCCCCTGAAGCAAGGGTTGATTGCAGAGGTAATGGAGCGCCAAAGCCATAAGGCTAACGACGCCAAGCTTCAGAGTCAGTTTACCTTACAGCTCTTGGCGGCACTGACTCGTGACTGGGCAACGTCAGATACTGTGCCCTTAGACCCAGAGAACCCAGCCTTCCTAGGGCAACTAGCGGAGGAGAGCGAATCTCAAGCCATTTCAGGAGCGGTTCAGATTGCCAATCAGGCTAAAAGCGATTTTCTGGCGACCATGAGCCATGAATTGCGTACCCCTTTGACCTGTGTGATTGGCATGTCTGCAACGTTGCTGCGCTGGTCTCTAGGCCCCCTCACAGACAAGCAACGCAGTTGTCTACAAAGTATTCACGATAGTGGAGAACATTTACTAGAGCTGATCAACAACATCTTGGATTTGTCCCATGTTCAATCGGGTAAGGCAACCCTAAATCCGAGTCCCTTTTCCTTGACAACTCTGATGCAGCAAATTTTGCATGTGATGAGTGACAAAGCTGATACCCATCAAGTGGAGCTCAGCATGAACTTCAAGGTGCCACCGGAATGCGATCGCATTGTTGCCGATCTGCGGCGGGTTCAACAAATTCTGATCATCCTTGTGGACAACGCCATCAAATTCACCCCAGCAGGAGGCAAAGTGATGCTCCGAGTTTGGGTGGAAGCACAAACGGTCGTCTTCCAAGTGGAGGATACTGGCATTGGCATCTCGGCCCATAAGCTGCCCCACCTATTTGAACGGTTTCAACAACTGGATACCTCCTATCGACGATCCTATGATGGTGCTGGCTTAGGACTCGCCTTAGCCCAAGAATGCATAGCCATGCATCAGGGCTGGATCGATGTCAAATCCATCGAAGGACATGGCTCTACCTTTACCGTCCAGCTACCCAATCAAATTGAAGAAATCGAGCCATCCAAAATCGATCCCCAGACCAATACGATGTCTGCAGGCCGGATTGTTTTAATTGACAGCCAGGAAGAGAATGCCGCCTTACTTTGTGACATGCTCACAACGGCCAATTATCAAATCATCTGGATGGTTGAACCCTCCACTGCACTGGAGCAAATTCGTCTATTACAACCCATCGCCCTGATTATCAATGCCCAATCCTCACCTCATCAATTCTTTTCTTTGCTAGATAAGCTCCACTATCTCCCACGACGCAGCAGCTTTAAGGTGATTGTGTTGACCCCTGAACAGAACCCCCGAGAACAGCAAAAATATCTCAGCCAAGGGGCAGATCTATGTTTAGTCCATTCCACTCCCCTAGAAGAATTACTTCGCAAGCTGGAGGACCTCTTCAAGCCGATATCCTCGGATTAGCCCGTCAACAAAGTTTACGAAACAAGAAGCGTGATCAACGAAAGCAGGATCGCCAGTCGGTTAAAAATTGGCCAAGAAAGCCTTGAGGCGCATGCGCGGTATATAGGGCCATCCTCCCTTCGCTTCAATTTCACGCAGCAGGAGATCTAAACCATGGCGATTGCTAGGCAGGGTTTGCAGAAACAGGTCTTCGCGAATTTCTTTATGCAGCGCTTCTAATGTCCTGAGCAACTCAAGGAGGGCTATTGAGTCACCAGCCGACCGTTCAGCATAGCCAGACACTAAGACTTTGATGGCGTCAAGGGAGTCGTGGGAGGGAATTATGTTGTCACCATTAGTCATCGGTATTTCAAATATAGTCTGATGGGGTGAACTGGCGATCAGCCGGCGTTGGTGAGGGCCAAAACAGCCTGGGGCAGACAGCCAAGATTTGCACAGAAAGACCATCGTGTCATTTTTTTAGGCATCGGTCAACTCGAATTTTCCCGTGATCTGGGTGGGGGATGCATCGTCGATCAATGCCCCAAATTCAACGGGGTTAAGAAGATAAGAAGCGAAAATACCACTGACTATGAAGGCTCTGAGGGGTTTCAGTCTCGCTACTCAGAGCCAAGGATTGCAAGCGATTAAAGAGCGGATATGCCCAGGATTCAAGGGTTGAAAGACCGGGAATGTTTTGATCAAGCAAGGGTTTGAGTTGCGGCCAGTCAAGATACAAAAGACCCTGATGAGGGCGATCAAAGGGTGCGATCGCCTCTAAAAATTGTTTTTGCTGACTGAGAGCATCAGACCCTGCCCCTAAGCCAAGTCCCAAGGCCTCGGGCGAGCTAGCAAGAATCTTTTGGTTCTCAAGGTTGGCATAGGCACCCGTCACCTCTGTTTTGAAGGTCAAGTTACCCTTGCCACTGCTATTATTTGGTCCTTGAGGCACCAATCGGGTCCAAGCAAAGACCTGGCGGCCAGCCAGCTGAAAAGGACTCACGCCCAGTTCCTGTTGGCCGGCTAGATCATCAATATGACGAGCCAATTGCTGAGCCTGATCGGTCTGTGTTTGCTCATAGGCAAATAGCCAATTGGGGGTATCAGGGCTGAGGGCATTAGCGGAGCTGAGGACGGGGGAAACAGCATCAGGTAAGAGCGCCCAGGCATAGGTGCCATCTACCCAAGGTAAAATTTGGTCCGTCAGGGGGATGCCACGGCGGTTACTCCAATTGCTGAGGATATTTCCAACCCAACCTTGTAGGGCTGGATAACCTTTTAAATCTTGGCTCACTTGCGACCAGAGCTGGCCAAGGTTAGATCCAGTGGCCACTAGGGGACTATTCCCAGGGAAATAGTCAAGGGCTGTGGGTAAAGGCTGGGGGCCGGGCCTGGGGGGCTGCCATGGAGCGGTCGGCATCGGCGACTAAGAGGGTATCAACGAGTAGCCCTTGCCGTTCATTGCGCAGGGCTAGCCCGAGGCTATGGTAGGTAGGGGGGAGTCGAGCTAGAGGATTGACCAAGCAGCTTAGGAAGCAGAGCTGCCAAGTCAAGAT
>JAAUUW010000146.1 GCA_012030735.1 Acaryochloridaceae cyanobacterium SU_2_1 | reverse complement strand
TAGGCGTAAGAAGCCTGTTCAACGTTCCATCGCGTTTCAATCCCTGAGAGGGTTTGAGGTTGATTGGCACGCTGGCCTTGGCAAGGCTTGTAATATGCAATTTTCAAGGTTCTTATGCGCGAATTAGCAAAATAATAGCATTTGAGACACAACACTAGCAGAAAATCCTAGAAACAAATTGATAAAAGCTAGGCTGAATATGGATTACAAGGACTGCGCGGATAATCTTTGTCTAGTTGTCTCCTCAAACAGCCATAGTGAAAGGCTTACACCCGCTTTTGTAAACTAGTTCCTAAAAACATCCTACTACCCGCGCCATAGACAGCTTAAGCAAAAAAAATTGTGTCACCATGGACACACTCATCTGAGCTTACCCCGAAAAAGCGGACAGGTTAGTTAAACTTCCTGATGGAGGGCTGTCAGCTAGCTAACCAAAAGACTTAGCCTGTATCGTCAGCCCTCAACAGTCCAGACTGAAATCACGCCAGCAATCATGCTAAATCTAGAGCGATCGCGACCAGGGTCTATGCATCTATTGCTGTCCCCAGCGAAGGGTGAGCAAACACATCCTAGAGCGGCAGGCAAAGGTGGTTATTTAAGTTCTGGATGATAAAGATGTTCATGATCCTGTCCCATTCGATTAATGGCCCGAATCATTTGAATCAAACGGCTATGATCTCGCTGGTTAAAGTAGAATACCAACCGAGGTAAATGTTCAGTATCATCTCCAACCCTTTGGGGTTGGGGTTCCTGATATTCCGCTTCCTCAGGCAGAGGACCTGTCGCTCGAATTTGATCATGACTGAGCAGATCGGCAAAACGATCATTGAGCCATTCTAATTCTGCTGGCGTTAGGGGGCGCTTCAAACGCATAACCAAGCGTTTGCCGACATAGCGGCTCGAATGATACACCTGATAAAAATCAGAAATCGTCGCACAGGCAGTGGCAAGATCATCGGTAATGGTGTAGAGCTGATTATCCTCGGCCCCGATCAGACCCTTAGCAATTAATTGCTGATGGATATAAGCATCCCAATCTTGCCAATAGTGACCACCCGGTGCATCCACTAGTACCACAGGGATTGGTGGGGATTTACCGGTCTGAATCAAGGTCAGGCATTCAAAGGCTTCATCTTGAAGTGCCAAATCCAACCAGGAAAAAGTGCGATCGCATCCGTCTCCCGCAGAAAAAACAGCTTTCGGGTAAAAAAATATTTGAAGTTAATTAACTTATCATCGCCATTAATATAGGAATTCGAGCCTTGTTCAAAGGGCAGTTGAATATTCAAGCCAAAGGACTGACCAGCTCCCGCCCCTTGGTTGCCAGCCTCCATAATGCCGCCCCCGGCCCCCGTCATTACCATAAACCCCCGGGCCGTCACACATTGAGCAAAGGCAATTGCCATCTGATAAGCATCATCCTCAGGAGGTAAACGCGCCGATCCAAAAATCGAAATCTTGCGCACATGGCGATAGCGATGAAACACCTGAAATCCTTGCTCTAAATCCTGCAAGGCAGCCGACAAAATCTTCCAATCTAGGCGATCAAAATCCTCCTCTGCCATTCTCAACAGCGTTTCCAAGGCTTGGTAGAGCAGCAAACCATGCTTAAACTGTGGCAACATCGCCACCATCTGATCAAGGCGACTCAGTAAAGATTCTAATTGTGCTGGAGAAATAGGGTTAGGCATACTCAATAGCTGACGCTCAATCCATCAAACAACAGCAACAATCAGGGCCGCAGGCCAAAATTCACAACTTCCATTACCCCAGTGAACGCAAAAGCAGCCCTTGCCATTGACAAAGGACTGCTCAAAAATCTTGTTTGCAATCTGCTCATAAAAAAACCAACAGATAGCATCTAACCCCGACGTTATTCCTGGTAGAGAGCCTAGGAGACTTAGAGGTATTTATCAAGGGTACTAGCCAAAGTGGTTTTAGGAACTGCTCCCACTACCATATCAACTCGCTGGCCATCCTTAAAGACCATCAAGGTCGGAATACTTCGAATCCCATATTGACTAGCAACATTAGGATTTTCATCCGTATTGATTTTAACAACCTTTACCTGCCCCTTATATTGTTCAGAAATCTCATCAACAACAGGAGCAACCATCCGACAAGGCCCACACCAAGGTGCCCAAAAATCTACTAAAACAGGAACATCACTATCGATGACCTCTTCTTTAAACGTAGCGTCCGTGACTTGAGCAGCTGATGACATGCTTAGAACCTTTATCTACTGTAGCTTATCTAAGTTTTGTACCATAGCAAGCAAGAACAAACCCAAACACCCAACAGAAATTTAACATTCAACTCACAATTCACCGCAATTCTATCAGCAGAAACATCGCAGATCTTAGAAAGAGGAAGCCGCCCGAACAACCGTCCAGGCGGAGTGTGGTGTGAGGAGTGAACGGAAACTTACGTCTCCGCTATCTCCATTGTAGGTAAGACCCCTGGATTTGCCATCGGGTTTATCCCAAGATCCCTTCCTTAAATTGTTACGTTTAATAAACTAATTTTATTTACCCATTCCCAATTTTTGAGCCGATTGATACACCTTGCCCTCTGTCAACAAAGAGGGTGCAATCACCACTTCCACCTGTTGCATTTGGCGAATATCCTTAGCCCCTAAGGTTCCCATGCTGGTTCGCAAGGCACCCAAAAATTATGAGTACCATCGTCGAGCTGAGCCGGTCCTCGCAAAATTTGCTCCAAACTACCCGTAGTTCCCACCTGAATCCGAGTTCCCCTAGGCAAGACCGGACTAGGCGTCGCCATTCCCCAATGGAAACCGCGTCCTGGGGCTTCCATTGCCCGAGCAAAGGGAGAACCCATCATCACCGCATCAGCACCACAGGCAATGCATTTGCAGATATCTCCTCCGGTAATCAAGCCCCCATCAGCAATAATCGGAATATATTGCTGAGTCTGCTGGAAATGATCTGCTCGAGCCGCGGCACAGTCAGCAATGGCAGTTGCTTGGGGAACACCCACTCCCAGAACACCACGGGTCGTGCAAGCAGCCCCAGGACCAATCCCCACTAAAACAGCCGCCGCACCGGCTTGCATTAATAGCAAGGCCACCTCATAGGTCACGCAATTGCCCATCACCACAGGAATCGACATTTCCTGACAAAAATTTGCTAAATCCAGGGGAGTCACAGTCTCAGGAGAAATATGTTCTGTGGATACAACAGTCGCTTGATAAAAAATAAATCAGCTCCAGCTTCCACTACCGCCGTACCATATTGACTCGCACCGACTGGGGTAGCACTCACCGCCGCAATGCCCCCTTGAGCCTTGATTTGGCGAATTCGTTCCTGGATCAACTCTGGTTTAATCGGCTCCGCGTACAGTTGCTGCATTAAGGGCACAAAGCCCTTGACATCGACGGCCGCAATCTTCTCCAAAATAGGTTCAGGATCACGATAGCGGGTTTGAATTCCCTCGAGATTAAGAACGCCTAAAGCTCCTAATTTTGACAACTCGACAGCCATCTTGATATCCACGACCCCATCCATCGCACTGGCAATAATCGGAATCTCCCGCTGAATATTCCCAATTTGCCAGCTAGTCTCTACCAATTGTGGATCTAATGTAATTTGTCCCGGGCAGAGGGCAATTTCATCAATTCCGTACGCTCTGCGTGCTGTTTTACCACGACCTATTTGAATATTCACACATCAACCCTTCCAGAACGATTTAGCTAGACTAACAAAGCCAAATTGCCCTGTCAAAGACTTCTCAAGGATTAGAATCCTCTAACCCCTCACTCAACAGCCTTCTCAAGCACCAAAAACAACCCTGACAGTCTTATCCTTCAACGTTAGTTTTTAAAGTAAAAGGTATGGGTGTGTTATCGAGTAGTGCGGCGCTTGATGGGCTTGGTAGTAGCAGAGGGGGAGCCTTTACTTCGGTCATCCTCTCTAGGCTTATAGGACTTGCGAGCTGGCTGGCCCGGAGATCGGCGCTTCGGAGGCACTAAACCAATCCGCTGCCCTTGAAGGAGCATTAACCCTTCCCCCTTGCCTGAGAACCTGTAAATCCCAAAAGTAACCCAAGGTTTTATCCGGGAGAGAACCCATTACTTTTAACTTGAAGGCCTTAGCTTGCTCCTTATTCTTGCGCGGGGCTTGCTGGATTTTAACCAAGAAAAAGTTGTCTTGAAGAGACTGAAAAACAATTTCTCCTCGGATTGAGAAATATCCATCTTGGAGAGGTGGGGCTAAGGGAATAGGCTGGATAGCTGCTGCAGAGCTCTCGATTGTTTGAGGATCCTCTGCTAATTCGGATGCCGCTGTCTGCTCCTCTGATGGAGTATCCTCCGGTAGAGGACCAAATCCCCCAGCAGACCATACGCCAACAATTTGTAAATGGAGGGTTTCTTCCTTGTCTCGGGTGCGGGGATAAACAACCCAATAATGAAATTCTTCTAGATCGACGTATTTTTTGACTAGACTGAGCACCTGCCCCAACAGAACAGCGTCTAAATTAACTTGATCCTCAGTGACCAGCACTCCTCGGTTAAATTGATCCTCCGAAGGCTGATATTGACCCCGTACTAAACCAATGGCACGATACTGCATCGGTTCACTAGGGGGAGGAATGGGTTGTTGGCCAGGATCGAAGGACGAAGCTTGATCCTGGCTAGAAGCATTGATAAGGGATGTCTCTGAATCACTTGCGGGGGCTGGGGCAGAAAGGCTGGTTATGGTTTTGGGTGGGGATGGTTCAGGCCGACGAGGAGGACCCTTTAAGAGCACTTCCTGGGCTGCTTTAGCCTGTTTCTCACTCAGGGTCGTCGGGTCCCCATCACTGTCAACTCCCCCTGCAGATGGGTTGGCATCAACGGGTATCTCTTGACTAAGAGGGTGGGGGGGAGAGGATTTTTCGCTAGAGGCACTCATAGACTTTGAGACAATAATCGAGCAACAGATGGCTTAAAACAGATGAGATGTTTTTACTATCCTAACTGGGCGACTGATCAATTCCTAAAACAGAACTGAGTGGAGAATGATATCACCTCAAGCAACCTGCTCATTATGGAGGCCAATATAGAAAATTAATACCAATTCAAATCAAGTTGCGCAAGATAGTTCCTCAGATTTGTGACTGAACATCAAATTCTCTTGATAGTCGATGGGACAATCAATGATCGTCGGAACGGCCTGAGCAAGCGCTGTTTTGAGGGTAGGGATTAAATCGGCCGTGCTTTCTATGCGGTACCCTTTAAGGCCCATACTTTGAGCAAGGCCTACAAAATCAGGATTCCCAAATTTGATGAAGGATGCGGCACCATAATGCTGTTGTTGCTTCCATTCAATCAAGCCATAGCCACCATCGTTGAAAATGATGGTGGTAAAGGCCACTCCGATCCGCAAGGCTGTTTCGAGTTCTTGCATGTTCATCATGAAGCCACCATCGCCGGTGACGGCAACAACATGTCGATCAGGATGGACAAGTTTGGCGGCTAAGGCCCCTGGAATGGCGATGCCCATGGCGGCAAAACCATTGGAGATGAGGCAGGTGTTGGGGCGCTCGCAATGATAATGGCGAGCCATCCACATCTTATGGGCCCCCACATCGGAAATCACAATATCCTCTGATTCCAAGATATGGCGTAGGTCATAGATCAGCTTTTGGGGGCGAATGGGGAAGTGATCATCCTGAGCATATTGCTCGTAGTCCGCTCGAATTTGAGATCGCAGCCCCACAGCATAGGGATCAGGCTTTCCTTGGCGATCGGCATGTCTCAATAACTTGTTCAAAGAATCAGAGATATCACCCACCAGCTCAGAAATGGGAATATAGCTGCTGTCAATTTCAGCGGGCATCACTCCTATATGAACAATCGGAATATCGCCCTGAGGATTCCATTTTTTGGGGGAGAACTCAATGAGGTCATAACCTATGGCAATCACCAGGTCTGTGCGATCAAAACCACAACTGATGTAGTCGCGCTGTTGCAAGCCCACTGTCCACAACGCCAAGGGGTGGGTATAGCGAATGACTCCCTTGCCCATGAAGGTATTGGCAACGGGAATATTCAATTCCGTCGCAAATTGGGTTAAGGCTTGACTAGCATTGGCCCGAATGGCCCCATTACCCACCAAAATCAAGGGGTTGGTAGCTCGAGAAATGGCTTCAGCAGCTTGCTCTAAGCTGCGAGGGGAAGCAAAGCTGATTTCTAGGCTGTCTCTTTTGAGGGGGCTGCCCTGGGCAGCCATAGCCGCAATATTTTCGGGTAAATCAATGTGAACAGCACCGGGCTTTTCGGTCTGAGCACATTTAAAGGCTCGCCGGACAATTTCGGGGGTATTGCTGGGGCGGACAATTTGGGTATTCCATTTGGTCACAGGATTAAACATCGCTACCAAATCTAGATATTGGTGGGACTCAATATGCATTCGATCAGTCCCTACTTGCCCCGTAATAGCCACCAAGGGAGCACCATCTAAGTTGGCATCGGCAACCCCCGTCATCAAATTGGTTGCCCCTGGACCTAAGGTCGATAGACAAACACCCGCCCGTCCTGTGAGTCGCCCATAGACATCGGCCATAAAGGCCGCACCTTGCTCATGGCGGGTCGTAATAAATTGAATTGAGGAAGTGCGCAGGGCTTCTAGAACCTGAAGATTTTCTTCGCCAGGTAAGCCAAAGATATATTCAACGCCTTCATTTTCAAGACATTTGACGAGGAGTTCTGCCGTATTCATGCTTCACCTTGGCTTACTTTACCCAAACAGTCTTGATGTTAACGAATTCATGAATACCTAGAATACCCAGCTCACGTCCGTAACCAGATCGTTTAATGCCCCCAAAGGGTAAGCGCGGATCGGACTTAACCATACCATTGATAAACACTGCACCCGCTTCTAGGGCCTGAATGAGCTGATGCTGCTCCTCAGGGTCTTGGGTCCAGGCACTCGCCCCTAAACCAAAGGGACTGTCGTTAGCCAAAGCAATGGCTGCTTTGAGGTCTGAAACCTGAAACAACATGGCAACAGGTCCAAACAGTTCTTGATCATAGATGGGATTTTGGGGAGAAATATCCCGAATTAGCGTTGGTTCGTAAAAATTTCCTGACAAATGAGGTCCACGTTTACCCCCGATTAGCACCTTAGCACCATGCTGAATAGCGGTTTGGACCTGTTGATCGAGGTCAGCTAGAATCCTTGGGGTGGCCAAGGGGCCAACATCGGTGCTGGGATCCATGGGATCACCGAGGGTGAGGGCAGCAAAGGCATCCACCAACTTTTGCTGAAATTGATCGGCGATCGCATCTACCACAATAAACCGTTTGGCGGCAA
>JAAUUW010000145.1 GCA_012030735.1 Acaryochloridaceae cyanobacterium SU_2_1 | reverse complement strand
AGGTCACCAAAGGTCGTGCCATCGATAAGGTCTTCATGAATCAAAATGGGATTTTCCATATCTTTATGATGCTCTATACGGCTTCCTTACAGTCTAATTCAGACTTGTGTGTACACCGTAGCCCTACAGCCTTTCAGAGTAGTCGTCTAGAGATGGGATATTCCTTTTCCTTGGGACTGAGCTTTCTAGTGGGAGCCACCATTCTTAAAACAATGCTCTCTAGTCAGTGGCTCGATATTGCTCGGCTAGCGATCATTATTGGGGTGCGCACGATTCTCAATCTATTGCTAGAGCGAGCCATTAGCCGCAGTGTTCGAGGTGATGACGTAGTGGAGTATACCGACCATGAAACTATTCTTCAAGTGCCCGCCAATCTAAGCAATCAAGGTACAGAACGTTCTCCCGCTTGATCTAGTTCGCCCAACCCAAAGGCAGAATGAACCGCTTGCAAGGCAGCAACTCCTTGCTCAGCAACAACAACACAACTGACTCGAATCTCAGAAGTGGTAATCATTTGGATATTGATCTGTTCTTGGGCTAAAGCCGCAAACATCCGGGCTGCTACGCCGGGATGGCCGACCATGCCCATACCCACAATACTAATCTTAGCAATAGCTAAATCAGCCGTAACCTCCCCATGCTCTAAGGTCTGGGCAATCTCTTCTAGTAAGGTTTGTGCAAGGTCTAAATCGATGGCTGCTACGGTAAAGGCAATATCCCGAGTGATGGTGCTGCCTATCGGACGCGATCGCTGCGACTGAATGATCATATCCACACTGATGCTATGCGCCGCTAAAGTCTCAAAGATATGGGCAGCCATTCCAGGCCGGTCTGGAACATTGCGAATCGCCAAAGCAGCTTGGTGCAGATCGAGCGCAACACCTCGTACAGGGGGCAAATTCTGATGAGAGAGACGATTCAAGGCTGAGCAGTTGACTTCAAAGACCTCACAGAGGGCCCTTGTCGCCCGCTGACAATCGGTCGCGGCGATGGTGCAACTCACATTCACCTCAGAGGTGGAGATCATTTGCAAATTAATGCCCAAGTTACTCAAGGTTTTAAACATCTGAGCCGCGATCTGGGGGCGACCAATGATTCCCGCTCCCACAATACTGACCTTAGCCACTTGAGGCTCTACCAATACCTCTGAGGGCAATATCTCGGAAGATTTCACCTGAGCCAAACTAGACAGCATAGGCCCAAAGGCAGTTGCCACAGCTTCTGCCTGATTGCAGCGGTTTTGGGCGACAGTAAAGGCAATGTCATTGGAATCGCCTTCATGAATCGATTGAATAATCAAATCCACATCTAGATTCTGATGAGCCAACTCCCCAAACAGTTCAGCGGCGACCCCAGGGTGATCAGCTACCCGCAACAAGGCAATTTTGGCTTGACTGAGATCGTAATGCACGGCTGCAACGGGACGACCCAGCTCTAGATTTTGGAGAACATCGGGTTGTTCGAGGGTGGAAACAATACGGGTCCCTGGTGCGTCAGTCCAGCTTGATCGCACCACCATCTGAACGCCATAGTTATGGGCAATTTCTACTGCGCGGGGATGCAGGACATTGGCCCCAAGACTCGCCAGCTCTAGCATTTCTTCGCAGGTAATCTCTGCTAGCAGTTGCGCTTCAGGCACCAATCTTGGGTCAGTGGTAAGCACCCCTGGCACATCGGTGTAAATTTCACAGCAATCGGCCTTGAGGGCCGCAGCGAGGGCCACCGCTGAGGTGTCGGAGCCACCCCGCCCCAGGGTGGTCACCTCCAAGTCCAACTTATTAGAGGTGCCTTGGAATCCTGCTACCACCACCACTTTGCCCTCTTTTAAGTGGCGCTCTAAGCGATCAGTGGCAATTTCTAGGATTCTGGCCCGTGTATGTTCTGGCTCAGTTACAATTCCCACCTGGGCACCAGTGAGAGAAATGGCGGCTTGTCCAATTTCTTGGAGGGCCATGCTCAGTAGTGAAATAGAGACTTGCTCTCCTGTCGACAGCAGCATATCCATTTCCCGACGGCAAGGATGGGCTGAAATGGACTGGGCTAATTGCACCAGAGCATCTGTGCTTTTGCCCATTGCCGAGACCACTACCACCACAGAATTTCCCTGCAGGACGGTATTTTTAACTCGTTGGGCAACAGCTTGAATCCGTTCTACCGACCCCACGGAGGTGCCGCCATATTTTTGAATAATTAGACCCATTATTGTTGACTACTGTTGTTGATTACAGGCGTAATATCTTCCCTAGGCCAAGGTTGGATGGTCTCTTGTGGCAGACCTTCTTGCCACAAGCATTATGGTATGAATTCGGCTCGGGGCATAGCCAATCCTCCAGAAATCTTGTTTGATCGTCCATCAAGGTCAAATAGAACTGGGTAATTATGGCAAAATTTAAGCTAAGTCAGACAGCCTTATCTTTCCATCCTCAGGTTTGAATTATGATTGCCACCGTTCCTGCGCTCTCTAACCAATACAATCCAAGGGTAACTGAAGCCAAATGGCAAGATTCTTGGGAGAGCCAAGGTGTCTTTCAGGCAGACCCTAAGCATCCTGGCGAACCCTATTGCATTGTCATCCCTCCTCCGAATGTGACGGGGAGCTTGCATATGGGGCATGCCTTTGAAAGCACCTTGATCGATGTGTTGATCCGCTACCATCGGATGACTGGACGCAATACCCTATGGCTACCGGGCACTGATCACGCCAGCATTGCGGTTCATTCCATCTTAGAGAAACAGCTACAAGCCGAAGGCATAAGCCGTGCCGAGATTGGCCGAGATGCGTTCCTCGATCGGGCTAAAAAATGGAAAGCGGAGTCTGGAGGCAGAATTGTCCATCAATTGAGGCGTTTGGGCGTCTCTGTGGATTGGAGTCGAGAACGGTTCACCATGGATGAGGGCTTGTCTGAGGCTGTGGCAGAAGCCTTTGTACAGCTGTATCACGAGGGGTTAATCTATCGCGGCAACTATATGGTGAATTGGTGCCCTGCGAGTCAATCGGCAGTCTCTGATCAAGAGGTGGAGAACAAGGAGGTGGAGGGACATCTCTGGTATTTTCGCTATCCTCTCCAGGATGGATCGGGTTGGGTGGATGTGGCCACTACCCGCCCAGAAACGATGTTGGGGGATACGGCTGTGGCCGTCAACCCCGAGGATGAACGGTACCAAGATCTAATTGGCAAAAAAATACGACTGCCGATCACTGAGCGGGAAATTCCGGTGATTGCCGATCAGTGGGTGGATCCAGCCTTTGGTACGGGTTGTGTCAAGGTTACTCCCGCCCATGACCCCAATGACTTTGAGATGGGGCAGCGCCACCAGTTGCCCTTGATTAATATCCTTAATAAGGATGGCTCTTTAAATGAAAATGGTGGACCCTTTGCGGGCTTGGATCGTTTTGTGGCGCGTAAGCAGGTGCTCCAACGCCTTGAAGATGAAGGTTGTTTGGTGCAGGTGGAGGAGTATCGCCATACTGTGCCCTATAGCGATCGCGGCAAGGTTCCCGTTGAGCCGCTGCTCTCCACTCAGTGGTTTGTGAATACCAAGCCCCTAGCTGAAAAGACCTTGGCCTTTTTGGATGAACAAGACTCCCCAGCCTTTATTCCAGAACGCTGGCAGAAGGTTTATCGGGATTGGTTAGTGAATCTCAAGGACTGGTGCATCTCGCGTCAGCTCTGGTGGGGACATCAAATTCCGGCTTGGTATGCCATTAGCGAGACAGAGGGAGAAATTCGAGATAATACGCCCTTTGTGGTGGCTAAGTCAGCGGAGCAGGCCCGAGAATTCGCGATCGCAGAATTTGGCCCCGAGGTGGAGCTACGACAAGACCCTGATGTCTTAGATACCTGGTTTTCTGCGGGGTTATGGCCCTTCTCAACCTTGGGATGGCCAGCAGAAACCGCTGACCTCAGCACCTACTATCCCACAGCTACCTTGGTGACGGGCTTTGATATCATCTTTTTCTGGGTGGCGCGGATGACCTTGATGGCTGGTCATTTTACGGGCAAGATGCCCTTTAAGGATGTCTATATCCATGGCTTGGTGCGCGATGAAAACAATAAAAAAATGTCCAAGTCAGCCAATAATGGCATCGATCCCTTGGTCTTGATCGATAAATATGGCACCGATGCCCTCCGCTACACCCTCGTGCGTGAAGTCGCAGGGGCGGGCCAGGATATTCGCCTCGAATATGATCGGCAAACCGATGAATCGGTTTCCGTGGAGGCCTCTCGTAATTTTGCCAATAAGCTCTGGAATGCTGCCCGTTTTGTCTTGATTAACCTAGAGGAGCAAACACCCACCCAGCTAGGTAAACCCGGCACGCAGTCCGGTGAATATGCTGATCCTAGCTCCTTAGATTTAGCCCAGTTAGAGTTGGCCGATCGCTGGATTTTGACCCGCTACCATCGATTGATTCACCAGACCCGTAGTCAAATTGACGACTATGGCTTAGGCGAAGCAGCTAAGGGTCTCTACGAATTCATTTGGGGAGATTTCTGCGATTGGTATATCGAACTTGTGAAGCCGCGCTTGCGCCAAGAAAAGACTGCCTCGCGCCGGATTGCTCAACAGACCTTGGCCTACGTTTTAGAAGGCATCCTCAAGCTGTTGCATCCCTTCATGCCCCATCTGACGGAGGAAATCTGGCAGACTCTCTGTCAACCCACTGGGGGGCAGTTTTTAGCCCAGCAACCCTATCCAGTAGCTCTGGCCCTGTCGAGACCCAAGACAGACGCGCAAGACTCGATGCCTGTCGATGCTTCCCCCTTAAGGGCAATTCCTGCAGAGCGGCTGACCGCGTCTGCCAGTACGGCCCCTATTTCGTCAACCGCATCCCCAGCTCCAGCTCCAGCTTCTCCAACCTCCCAGACGGGTCATGCCTCTGCCTCAGAGCCAGACCTTCAAGCTTGGGGTTGGCAGGAGGCCATCCTTTGGTTTGGGGATTTACCCCGCCATATCAATCAATTTTTGAACCATAACCAAATTTTATTGGGCTGGGCGAGTGTGGCTACCTTGGGTCTGTTTGCGATCGCCCTCACGGCGGGCGTACTCAGTGCCATTGATCGGGTACCGCTTTTGGACAGGCTCTTGGAATTAATTGGTCTAGGTTGGTCAGTTAATTTTGGGTATCGTCGGCTGCTCTGGGCTGCTGATCGCCAGACATTGATGACAGAACTGCGCCAGCAAAAAGAACGCATCTTGCCCTTGCTGGAGGATAGCAGCACCCTCGATACCACCGCCCAAACCATAGAGAGTGAAGCACTCGGCGGCCCACAAAGCCCCTTGGATCTGGCCCCTAGCCAAGCAGAACCCTCTGGGCTTGAATCTGGGGCTGAACCTGAACCAACACCAGCCTTACCCCCTAACTCCGCTAGCGCAGCGGCGGACATCCCCTGGGTTGATCCTGGGATTGAAGAGCAATTTGAGCTGTTAATCGGCACCATTCGTACCATCCGCAATCTGAGGGCCGAGGCTAGTATTAAGCCCAGCCAAGCCATTACCGTCCTGTTGCAAAGTGACTGCGATCGCGAACGTCAAATCCTCACCGCTGGTCAAACTTATCTGCAAGATTTAGCGCGAGTCGAAACCCTGACCATCATCCCCAACCTAGAGGGTGAGGTGAAGCAAACCATTGCTGGTGTGATTGGCACGGTACAGGTCTTAATTCCTCTCACGGGAGTTGTGGATGTCGAGGTTCTGAAGGCTAAACTGGAGAAGGATCTCAAAAAAGCAACTGCCGAGGTCACCGCCTGTGAGGGCCGCCTGAACAACCCTAAATTTGTGGAGCAAGCCCCCGCCGCCGTGGTTCAAGGGGCGCGGGAGAGTCTGGCGGAGTCTCAGAAACAAGTCGAGATCCTTTGCCATCGCCTCGAACGGCTTTAATTTTAATGACAGCACCCCCGATCCAATGGTATCCCGGCCATATTGCCAAGGCTGAAAAAGCTCTCCTTGAGCACCTTAAAAAGGTTGATTTGGTCTTAGAAGTTCGCGATGCTCGTATCCCAGCAGCCAGCCATCATCCCCAAGTGAACACTTGGATTGGCGACAAGCACCATTTGTTAGTTCTGAATCGGATCGATTTAGTCACCCTGCAAGCTAGTCAAAGCTGGCAGGCCTATTTTGCGCAGGCAGGTCAGGTTATCTATGCCACCGATGCTCAGCATGGCAAAGGGATTGGTGGCTTAATCCAAGCGGCGACATCGGTGGGAGGCAAGATCAATCAACGGCGACGCGATCGCGGCATGCGGCCCCGGGCGGTGCGCGCCGTCGTCCTCGGATTTCCCAATGTGGGTAAATCTGCCTTAATCAATCGCCTCCTGAATCGCCGTATCGTTGAAAGTGCCCGCCGCCCAGGGGTGACTCGCCAACTGCGCTGGGTCCGGATTTCCCAAGGGCTAGATTTGCTCGATACCCCTGGTGTCTTGCCCGCTAAACTACTAGACCAAGGGGCTGCCTATAAGTTAGCCATCTGTGATGATATTGGCGAGGCCGCCTACGATAACCAATTGGTGGCCATTGCTTTAATCGAGCTCCTTCAGGAGTTGGGGGGCTGCGATCACAAGCCTCCTGGTTTCCTGCCCGAGCAAGTGTTACAAAATCGCTACCAACTTGACCCCACCCCCATGACCGCCATTGACTACCTGATCGCCCTTGCCGAACACCGACATCAGGGCAATATTGAGCGCATGGCCCAGCACATCCTCAACGATTTCCGTAAGGGGCTGCTAGGGAAAATCGCCTTGGACTTACCCCCAGCGAACCTGAGTTTGGCTATCGAACCAGTGCAGGCGATCCCGGGGTACTCCGAAGATCACCGCCTCCCCTGACCAGGGCTGATCGGCGGGTAACAACATCCGCAGCCTAAGGTCATAGCCCTCGACCTTAATGCGTAGTAACCGGCTCATGCCTAAGTTTTCTACCAAATCGACGGTGCCCCTTACCCCTTGAGCATCTTCTTTCTCTAACAGGCAGAGATGCTCGGGGCGAATGCCTAACACCACTTCCCGGGGGTCACCCATCGCCTTCGGTAAGGGCAGCCGCAAATGGGCAAACAGAGCGGCTTGCTGCTCACAGCGGAGCGTGAGCAAGTTCATTTGCGGACTGCCAATAAAGCCCGCCACAAATTGGTTGGCAGGGTAATCATAGATGCGATCCGGTGGGTCAAGCTGCTGCAACTCACCTGATAGAGCACCGCTACCTGGGTGGATAGGGTCATTGCCTCTGTCTGATCATGGGTTACATAGACCACCGAAGCCGGTTGGCGCTTAAACAGCTGTTTTAATTCGGCCCGCACCTGTTCTCGCAATAGGGCATCTAAATTACGTAAGGGGTTCGATCCAATAA
>JAAUUW010000144.1 GCA_012030735.1 Acaryochloridaceae cyanobacterium SU_2_1 | reverse complement strand
CCGTCAGGCTTTCGCCCATTGCGGAAAATTCCCCACTGCTGCCTCCCGTAGGAGTCTGGGCCGTGTCTCAGTCCCAGTGTGGCTGATCGTCCTCTCAGACCAGCTACTGATCGAAGTCTTGGTAGGCTATTACCCCACCAACAAACTAATCAGACGCGAGCTCATCTTCAGGCGAAAAACTTTCACCTTTCGGCACATCCGGTATTAGCAGTCGTTTCCAACTGTTGTCCCAGACCTGAAGGTAGATTCTCACGCGTTACTCACCCGTCCGCCATTCGCCACCAAGGAGCAAGCTCCTCGTGCTGCCATTCGACTTGCATGTGTTAAGCATACCGCTAGCGTTCATCCTGAGCCAGGATCAAACTCTCCATGTGAGAAGAATTTGTCTTGAAATTATGTTTTGTTAAAGAAATTTGACAAAAAAGCGTACTTTTTCTTACAAAATTCTTTGACGAGGATGATTGTCTTAAATCTTTCAAACTATTGATTTGTCTAGGTTCGGGGCGCTTTCGAGAGGCGAACCTCTTTTCGAGCGCTTGACCAATATAGCAATGCCTCCAAGAGGATGTCAAGTAATTTCTTAAAGGAATGACAAAGGGAGGAAGACCTTAGCAAAAAGTAGCCCCGAGTTGCACCTCATATCCTCTAGCAAAGAGGTGTCTATAATCTTTTGCAGGAAAGGTTTGGGGTTATTCTGCCGTCTATCAGTTGCTTGGCCTAGAGGGTGCTCATTACGAAATGTGATAGCGTACTCAACTAGAGATGCTAGAAGCTAGGCCGGAACTTAAGAGAAGAAGTTGAGCGTCTTTCATCGCTATGGAAGGATGAAATTCGGATCTTGGTTTTGAGGCTGTTTTTTCATAGAGGCAAGTTTCAGTGCTTTTTATTCAGGAATAATTGCCTCCCTCGGGGTAACAACTTGAGTTCTAATTGATTGAAGGCACTGGTTCTGAAGTCATCCTTGTTTTTGTTGTTTTCATGGTGTTGGGTCTATGCGTCACTTTTTTCTGCTCTGCTGCTTGCACAACAACCTGTTATCCCTCCCCAGGAACCGGTGACGGTTGTGAAGCCTCAGGAGGTGAGGCCGCTACCGGGACAACTGGATAATATCTTGGTTTTCAATAGCAATAGTCCTGAAGTCGTGCAGACTGAAGGCATTTTGCTCTCTACCTTTCCGGGGCAGGGAATGGCAACATCTGCTGCCCATCTCAACCAAGCCCTAGAGGGACGGTTTGATGTTTTTGCTCACCATATTGCTAAGGCTAAGTCTCCGGAGGATTTAAAAACCTTATATATGGGAGTTGTGATCCATAACCCTGGCTCGAAGACAGTAAGGGTGAATGTTTTGCAAGCTGCTAGCTATTTGAGTCAGCCGGATGCACCTTTTATTGCCTTGCCTAGCTTTATGGATAATCAACTAGGAACTGTGTTTGCAGGGCCAGGGGATCGGGTAACGAATGATCTACTAAGAGGTAAGCGTCAACGGGGCTGGCCAGCCCAGATTAAGATTCCGGCTGGGGAAAGTCGAATGCTATTCAATGATTCAATTCCAGTCAAGACTCTGGATCCACCGATTAATGGTCGATCTACCTTGGCGAGATTGCGCAGTAATGGACCAGTCTATATGGCTAGTTTGGCAATGTTTGCCCGTACAGATGCTCGGGGTGCAGAGCGTGCGCCGACTCTAGCGGAGTGGGAACAATTGCTGAAGGATGGATCCTTAGCTGGTCCCAGGGACAAGGCACCGACGCCACCGGGTCAGGCTGGACCATTGATCTATAGTCGAGTGGCAGGGGTGGCACGTGGCTCGGTTTGGCGTGCCCAACTGGCTGATCAGTCTTCGGACTCAAGGCTAACAATTCCGGAGACAGGCAAGGCTTTTTCCTATGTGCTGAGCAGTGTGGCGCGGGGTGCTTTTGGAACTGGACAGGTGCAGAGTGCGCCGATGGTGGTGCGCTATCCTGATACTGCCTATGCCGCTCATGGCAATTATGGCATCCAATATAGTCTGAGTTTGCCACTTTATAATCCGACGGCTAAGCCTCAGGAGGTGTCGGTGAAGTTGCAGACGGCCCTTAAGAATGATCAACGCCCGGGTAATCTTCAGTTTTTGGAACCAGCGGCTAAGCAGGTATTTTTTAGGGGTACGGTGCGTACTCGCTACCAGGATGATCAAGGACGCCCCCAAAGTCGCTATGTTCACTTGGTTCAACATCGGGGTGAACAGTCTGAGGCTTTGGTTACCTTAAGGATGGCGCCTAGGAATATTCGGTTAGTGCAAGTGGATTTTATTTATCCCCCCGATGCAACGCCACCGCAGGTGTTAACGATTCAAACGGGTGAGACGCCATGACGAGTCTGATGCCATTGCCATGCATGGGTCAAGATCACTTCTAGATCGGCATATTGAGGTTGCCAATTGAGAATTTTGCGCGCCTTGGCGGCGCTGCCAATTAAGATGGCTGGATCACCAGCCCGTCGATACTCTTCGATGACTGAAATGGGCTTTTGGGTGACTTTTTTGGCGGCCTCAATCACTTCTCGTACGGAGAAGCCGTCCCCGTTGCCGAGATTGAATACACTGGTTTCTCCACCAGAGAGCAGATAGTCTAGACCGAGGACATGGGCTTGGGCAAGATCTGATACATGGATATAGTCACGGATACAGGTGCCGTCGGCGGTTTTATAGTCGGTGCCAAAAATAGCGATATGGTCTCGCTGACCAAGGGCTGTCAGTAGGACTAAGGGGATTAAATGGGTTTCGGGCTGATGATCTTCGCCTAAGCGGCCCTCGGGATCAGCACCAGCGGCGTTGAAGTAGCGGAATCTTACAGAGCGCAATCTATAGGCTTGGTCAAAGTCCGAGAGGATGTTCTCGATCATGAGCTTGGTCATGCCATAGGGGTTGATCGGTGCTTGGGAATGTTCTTCGGGGATGGGGATTTGATGGGGGTTGCCATAGGTGGCACAGGTGGAGGAAAACACAAAGTTGAAAATGTTGGCCTGTAACATCGCTTCTAGCAAGGTTAGGGTGCCGGCTACATTGTTGCGATAGTATTTGGCGGGATCTTCTACGGATTCACCGACATAGGCATAGGCAGCAAAATGCATGACTGCCGCGATGTTGTGCTGACTAAAGAGCTGATCAAGGAGGGTGCGATCGCTAATATCCCCACAGATAAACTCCACCTGCAAGACAGACTCCACAAGATCGCGATGACCATAGACCAAGTTGTCTAGAACAATCACCCCATAGCCTGCATCTTGTAAGGCTAAGACAGCGTGGGAGCCAATATAACCAGCTCCTCCAGTAACCAGAACGGTAGGTTTATTCATAGGGCAACTATATGGATGACTCTCCCTGAAGCTTAACTTTTGTTTTGTTTTCAACCAATCCATCACTTGCTGACCTAAACAAATATCATCTAAGCGATCAATTTCTCGTATTCCGGTGGGGCTCGTCACATTGACCTCTGTCAAATATCCACCAATCACATCAATGCCAACAAAGATCAGTCCATCTCGCCTTAAGGCTGGGGCAACTGTTGCACAGATGAGAAGATCACGGTCTGTCAGCTCAGCAGATTCAACCCGTCCCCCCGTTGCCATATTGCCTCTAAACTCCTGACCCCGAGGCACACGGTTCACAGCCCCTATCGGCTCACCCTCTAAAAGAATAATGCGCTTATCCCCTTGTTGGGCAGCGGGCAAATAGAGTTGAACCATAACGGGAACTTGACCCCGATGCGTACTAATCTCAATCAAAGAATTAAGATTGCGATCCGAAGCCTGCAACAGCAAAATCCCTTCACCAGCCTTACCTCCCAGCGGTTTAAGTACTGCTATCTCCTTTTCGCGGACAAAGGTATTAATCACCTCTTTATCCTGGCTGACAATAGTTTCAGGAATCACTTCTTGAAACTGCAAGGCATACATCTTTTCATTAGCAGCTCTTAAGCCCTTAGGATGATTGATCACTAAAGTATGGTGCGGATCAATCGCATCCAGAAGGTAAGTAGCATAGAGATATTCAATGGTAACGGGGGGGATCCTTACGCATCCAAAGAACATCCATCGTCGCCAAGGATTGGAATTGAGGCTCTCCCAAGGTATACCAATCTGGGGAGGCAATCCATCGTCCTGCTTGCAAACGGACGGGCTGTAAGATCACGGGTGTCAAGGTGGCCCATGCCTGCCCATGGACAACCGTCAGATGCTGGGGATAGGTGATCCAAACTTGATCTCCAGAGGCTTGGGCAGCCTCCATGAGGGCCACAGTAGTATCATGCCCAGGATCTAGAATATGGATGGGATCAATAATAAATGCCTGCTTCACGCAGCACCCTTAGGATTGCAACAGCAGATCTAGTTTACCCTGTTCATCCAGAGCAAAGAGATCATCACAACCGCCAATATGCTGGTCATCGATAAAGATTTGCGGCACGGAGCGCCGACATTAGCCCGCTCAGCCATGTGAGAGCGGGCCAGTTCATCGCCATCAATGCCATATTCAGTAAACTGAACGCCTTTCTCTAAGAGCAAAGCTTTAGCCCGCAAGCAGAAGGGGCAGCTTGCCCAAGTATAGATTTCAGTCTTTGCACTCATGTTGGCTGCAACTCACCCAAATAAACTAGCAACGGCACGCCCCATATTGGCAGGTTGGAGAGCATCCACAGCAGCGGTAGGTTCATAGCCACAATGGACCATGCAGTCTTGGCATTTAGGATTGCCACTAGCGCGTCCATACTGATCCCAATCCGTCTGATCTAACAGCTCTTGGAAGGTTTTGTAATGGCCTTCGTTGAGAAGATAGCAAGGTTTTTGCCAGCCCAAGACACTATAACTCGGACTGCCCCAGGGGGTACATTCATAGTCTTTTTCTCCTGTCAAAAAGTCTAGAAACAGCGGATTATGGTTAAAGTTCCACTTTTTCTGGCCAGCGCGAAAGGGAGACAGAATTTGGCGGAATAAGGTCCGAGTCTGTTCGCGCCGCAAGAAATGATCTTGATCCGGTGCCCATTCATAGCTATATCCTGGCGACATAGTCATACCATCTATGCCTAGGGAGGTGACAAAGTCGAAGAATTCTTGCATTTCTTGAGGATTAGCGCCTTCAAAAACCGTTGTATTGGTATTGACTCGAAATCCTTTCGCCTTAGCGGCCTTGATCGCTTCTACAGCAACATCAAAAACACCTTTGCGATCGACGCACCGATCATGATGTTCTCGCAGCCCATCGAGGTGAACCATGAAGCTAAAGTAAGGTGAGGGCTTAAATTTATGAAGATTACGCTCTAGCAAAATACCATTGGTACAAAGATAGATATACTTACGGCGCTCAATTAACCCAGTCACAATTTCATCAATTTGGGGATGGAGCAACGGCTCACCCCCAGGGATAGAGACCACCGGTGCGCCACATTCCTCCACAGCAGCAAAGCATTCTGCTGGGGAAAGGTTTTGGCGTAAGATTTCAGCAGGATGTTGGATTTTGCCACAACCGGTACAGGCTAGGTTGCAGCGGAATAGCGGCTCTAACATGAGAACTAAGGGAAACCGCTGGCGACCTTTAAGGCGTTGACTGACAATATAGGTACCAATGTCTAAGGCTTCTTTCAAACTAACGGACATATCTTCAACTCCTTACAACCTTGAGGCTCTGCAAAAGATCCTTGGCAGAAACTATAACATTTTGTAAATCAATGGATCTGAGGTTCGAATGGGTTTAGGGGGAATCAGTCTTTGAGGGTTGACGGTTTAACTGGGTGATTTGCTCCTGTGCGGTTAAGCCATTGGCGGATTAATAGAGCATTGATGATGGCGATTGAGGGTTCAGATTGTATATGATTATGCCGATGCCAATGATGAATAGCAGTGATCTGTGGCACGCGATCGCCCTTTAGCAAATCCACCTGCACTCAGGCAAACACTGCACTTGAACATACTGTACTGTCGATGATCAAAAATTTGTCGGGCAGCTAGGGCAGTATCTAAAGCGGCATGTCCGTCATCCTTTGGCTTCAATGCTATGGCCCATCCTGATCATTCCTTATCCACTCCACCTATTTTTGGAATATTATGCCGACCGAAGACTCTAGTTATACCCTCAACTATACCGATGTGATTGAGACTGTGATTGCCAGTCTTGACGCTTATAATAATGCCCTGGTTAGCTCAAATGATGAGGGCCATATCTGGACCTTCAAATATGGCTCCGTGGAGGTGTTTATTCAACTCACAGGTGACTCTGAGGATGATTCTTTTACAGTTTGGTCACCCGTTTTACAACTACCGGTCCAGAATCAAGGGGCCTTGATGGAGCAGTTGATGGAACTCAACTGGTTGAGTACCTTTGAAGCTCATTTCAGTGTCTTTAATCAGCAGGTCGTCACTGTAACCACTCGTTCTGTTGCGGACTTATCACCGGGAGAGGTTGCCCATTTAATTACCCTAGTGGCAAGCATTGCTGATGACCATGATCAGGATTTACAGGCCGCCTTTCCAGCAGTGGCGGCCTAGGTTTTGGATTGGCGATTGATTCCTCCTCTTGAGGAGTCTGGTGCGATTCAGATGGCCCTTGATGCTTGGCTATTTGAACAATGTTATCGAGGCTTACAGCCCCCCGACGCTGCGATTCTATACTTGGTCTAGAGCGACGATCTCCTTGGGGAAGAATCAGCGGGTTTGGCCTACCCATTGGCAAGAGCTAGTTTGGCAAAACCAACCCTTAGAAATGGTAAGGCGACCCACAGGGGGACGGGCTGTTTTACATGGACAGGATTTAACCTATGCGATCGCCTTACCTGCCCCAACGACTCAGCGCAGTCAAGCCTATCAGTTTCTCTGTCAATTTTTAGTTCAGGGTTGGCACAATCTAGGCATTCAACTGCAATTTGGCACACCTGATCGCAACTATATCCATAGCCCTAATTGCTTCACCACAGCCACCAGTGCTGATTTAGTCTTGGCAGATGGCTTTAAGCTAATCGGCAGCGCCCAAGCTTGGCAAGGCAAGACCGTCTTGCAACATGGATCGATGCAGTGGAATGCAGATCCGCAGTTAATCGGCCAAGTCTTTGGCAACTTACCTGAAAGGACTTCCCAACAAGGGACCTCGCGCCCCCAGGAACTCCAAAGGATTCAGCAGCTTTCTCTGGAGGAGATTATGAACTCTATGCTTCAAGCGGCTCAAGAATGCTTCGGCAGTCAGTTGCAAAGCCAACCCCTTTCAGCCACCGAATGGGAGATCATCCAAACCTTAGCCAGCAGCACTGCTCTGCCGATCTCGCAACCTAGAGAGGATTAGCCCCTCAGCAACCATAGACCCGTGAAGGTGACAGCCGAATCATCGGGCTGCA
>JAAUUW010000143.1 GCA_012030735.1 Acaryochloridaceae cyanobacterium SU_2_1 | reverse complement strand
TGGGGACCTAACTGCTGCTCAAGGATCGTCAATGCCCTTTGGTAAAGTGGTTCAGCCTGGCTGTAGAGACCTTGATCTTTGTAGAGCGAGGCCAGATTGTTGAGGCTGGTGGCCACAAGAGGATGTTGGGGACCTAACTGCTGCTCACGGATCGTCAATGCCCTTTGGTGAAGCGGTTCAGCCTGGCTGTAGAGACCTTGAGCTTTGTAGAGCAAGGCCAGATTGTTGAGGCTGGTGGCCACATCAGGATGTTGGGGACCTAACTGCTGCTCATGGATCTGCAAGGCGCGCTCTGCTAGGGGAAGGGCTTGTTGATAGCAGCCCGCTTGGGAAAGCGTAAGGGCTTGCTGACTCAATGCTGCGGCTTGGGCAAGGGGTGCAGTGGCCTCTGGGGATGGCTGGATAGAGCAGCGATCTGCACCTTGACCTGCACTGGGCAGAGTGGGAACAATACCCAGACTCAGGCCCAGGACTAGGGGCGTACACAACCATTGACGAAGGAACCTGGCATAGCGGCTGGGCAACGAATAGCGGCTGGGGTTTGATGGCTGACTCATTGGAATTCTTGGCTCAAAGGGGTGGTTTTGGGGTGAATCGAAGGAGCTCTTGGCACCTGTCCAGGCAGCGACCACCCACTGTTGCAGATTATCCCAGCTATTTTTCTTAGCTCAGGCAACGGTTTCATTTTTCGTAACCTGAAGGGAGCTGTTGGTTGCCTGTCGTATAAGTATAAAAAGAAATCAGGCTATTATTGAGCAGATAAAAGCCAGGGTCCTGCACCAACAGAGGAAGGGTGAGCATGAAACAATTTTTCTGGAGTACCCTGTGCTTGGGTACGGTTTTAGCTGGCATGGCGCTTCCGGTGTCTGACGGGAATAATCGGGTGGTGGCCCAGTCTGCTGTTGTCGAGCGAGTCGCTCAAACTGATTTGTATTATCTGTACCACAATCAGCGCATTCCCCTCACAGAACGTCGAGATGCAATTGCCGTGACGGGCAAACCCTCTACGCGGGGTGAGAATTTTGTCAGTGGTCTGCGCCAACATCTGCGAACCAGTTCCGCGCAAAGCCGAGGGAATAGCCCAGGGGTGACTGCGGTGGAAATTCGTGCCTTGGGAACAAGCGACGCCCTCGTGAGATTACCCCAAACTGCTCAAGGCAATTTTGAGCAATGGAAGACTAAAATTCAGCAGTTTAATGGAACTTCCACTGTCCTACCAGTCTTGAGCCGAGGCGATCAGCAAGAAACATTGGTTTTACCCAACGAGATTTTGGTGAGCTTTGAGCCGCAACTTCCTCCGGCTCAAATTCAGAAGATTCTCAATTCCCAAAACCTAGAAATTATCCGGCCGCTACAATTTACAACCAATCGGTACTTAGTCCGCTCCAAGACTGCCACAGGCACCGCCGTGCTGGGGATTGCAAACCAACTGCATCAGGTGGCAGGGGTGCAATCAGCCACACCGAATTTTATCCCAGCGCGAACTACAAACCAGGTCAGGGCTTTCCACAAACAGGGACTGCCCCAGCCTACTTCTCACTATCCCTTATCGAGCAGAAAACCACCCAGCTTACCGAAGGCCTTTCGGAGCAGTTTAATGGGACTTCTGTGGCATCTGAACAGTTTGCGGGTGCCAGCAGCCTGGGCCAATCGTCGGGGTGGGTCAGGGGTGAAGGTGGCTGTGATTGATACGCTGATTCAATGGGATCATCCGAATCTTAAACAAAGTCTGGTCTCTATCACTGGCCCAAAACGTTGTCCAGGAGAAAGCCATGGGTGGGATGTCGTGGGCGACGATGCTGACCCCAATGATGCCTGCTACGGCGATGCAGACACCCGCATTAGCCCAGCGGAGCTGAAGACCCTGACAACGGACTGGCAAAATACCTTTACGTTGTCGGATCAAGATTTGATGGCGTTTTACCCTTTCCAAGCAGAAGCGATCAGTAAGCAAGTGCCCTGTGATCTAGCGACCACCTGCTCTATCCCTGACCTTGCTAAGGGGCTGCGGGCCAAAATTCGCGGTGACATTTCAGGTGAATTTCATGGGACCTCCGTTGCTGGGGTGGTCGCGGCTCAACCCGTTAACCAGGAGGGGATTATTGGTGTGGCTCCTCAAGCCAAAATTCTACCGATTCGAGCAGCGGGCATGGGTCAGGCCGGATTTACCTCTGCTCAGATGGTGGAAGCGATCGGCTACGCAGCGTCACGCCAGGTAGACGTGATCAATATGAGCTTTGGTGGAGCATTACCCAGTCCAGATGTTGAAGCGCAAATTCAAGCAGTCTTGGCGGCTAACCCCAGTCTGATTCTGGTTGCTGCGGCTGGCAACAATGGCAGTCTTGCTGATGACTGGCCTCAGGTGATGTTTCCAGCGGCATATGCGCAGGTGGTGGCTGTGGGGGCCATTGATCCCTCGGGTCAGCGCGCTAGCTATAGCAATTTTGGTCAGGGCTTAGATGTTGTGGCTCCTGGAGGAGATAATTTGGGCGACATTTTAACCAGTGGCGGTACCTACCTGCCGCAGTTTTGGCAGGGGATGAAAACCTTGCCAAGCATGGCCCCAGAGAGTTGTTTTAATATCAACTGTGGGTTGCTGTGGCAGCGGGGTACCTCCTTTGCTGCGCCTGGCGTGTCTGGAGTGTTTGCCTTGATGATCGCGGAAGATCCTGGACGGACTTTAACGCGCGATCAGCTCATCTCTATTCTCAAAAACTCTGGGTCGCAGGGCCAAGCCTATCCTGGCCTTGTGCTTAGGCCAGATGAACAGCAGCGGTATAAAGATGCTGTTAAAAATGGTCAGATTTCTGGTCCTATATCCTCTGCAATGCAACATTTCTTTGGTCATGGACTGGTCAATGCTGAAGTGGCTGTTCAGAAGGTTCAACAATCTTTGCCAAAGTAATACAGTGTTTTCAGTATTATGCTCTGGCTCAATCCCATGGCAGAGCTAAATTGGACGAGTAGCATTCCGAACTCGAACCTTGCATAATAAGGAACTGCAGTGAAGCGTGAGCAAATCTATGGGGCGTGCTAGAAAAGTTGTATTGGCCTATTCCGGTGGTGTTGACACCTCCGTCTGTATTCCCTATCTCCAGCAGGAATGGGGGGTAGAAGAGGTGATTACTTTAGCCGCTGATTTGGGCCAGGGGGATGAGCTGGAACCGATTCGCCTTAAAGCTCTAGCTGCGGGGGCGACTCAGTCCTTAGTGGCCGATGTAATCCAGCCCTTTATTACGGATTATGCCTTTCCGGCTATTCAAGCCAACGCCCTGTACGAAAATCGTTATCCTCTGTCTACGGCCTTGGCTAGACCCCTGATTGCGAAGTTACTGGTGGAGGCAGCCGCAGAATATGGAGCTGATGCAGTGGCCCATGGTTGTACGGGCAAGGGCAATGATCAGGTGCGGTTTGATGTCGCGATCACAGCTCTCAATCCTAACCTCAAGGTGTTAGCCCCCGCTCGGGAATGGGGCATGAGCCGAGAAGAAACCATTGCCTATGGTGAGCGTTATGGCATCCAATCTCCCGTCCGCAAATCAACTCCCTACAGCATTGATCGCAATCTCTTGGGACGCAGCATTGAAGCCGGTCCCCTAGAAGATCCCTGGGTAGAACCCCTAGAGGAGGTGTATGCCCTCACCACTGCCCTAGAAAAACCCCAGAGCAGCCTGACTATGTTGAAATCGGATTTGAGCAGGGCATTCCGACCCAATTGGACGGTCAAGCCCTAGAGTCTGTGGCCTTGATCGCTCAACTGAATGAACGAGTCGGCGCCCATGGCATTGGTCGGATCGACATGGTAGAAAATCGCCTCGTGGGGATTAAATCTCGGGAAATCTACGAGGCACCTGCCCTATTGGTCTTGATTCAGGCCCATCGAGAATTAGAAAGCCTCACCCTCACCGCCGATGTTACGCATTACAAGCGGGGGATTGAAGAAACCTATAGCCAGCTCGTCTATAACGGGCTATGGTATAGCCCCCTCAAGGACGCTCTCGATGCCTTTATCCAAAGAACTCAAGAGCAAGTCTCGGGCAAGGTGCGGGTGAAGCTGTTTAAGGGTACGGCCACGATTGTGGGTCGGCAATCGCCCTATTCTCTCTATACCCCAGACCTAGCAACCTATGGGGCCGAGGATTCCTTCGACCATAAAGCAGCAGAAGGATTTATCTATGTTTGGGGGGCTACCCACTCGGGTATGGTCCCAGCGAAAACGCCAATCATAAGAGCCAACATCCACTCCACTAGGTGGTGATCGGGAACCCCTTGATCCTGTTTGGGTTCCCGATGGCCTATGATGGCAAGATTGACGGTTAATGGTTGCCCATAGCTTCTTCTAGAGCTGTTCGCTCTGGTTCTCCCTCTCACCTGCAAGCTTTTGTGAAATCTCTACTGGAATATACAGGTTTTATAATCTGGTTCCGCCGTTTGAAGGCATCTGTACTCCTGGGAGGACAAGTGGTCATTCATCTGCTGCAGGGCAAGATTCACCGGCGAAATACCCTAGAACAATTGGCGATTGTCGGACCTGAATCTCTGTTGATTGCCCTACTGACCGCTGTCTTTGTGGGCATGGTGTTTACCATTCAGGTGGCTCGGGAGTTTATTACTTTTGGGTTGGTGCAAGCTATTGGTGGTGTGTTAGCCCTAGCCTTAACGCGGGAACTGGCTCCTGTTTTGACGGCGGTGATTGTCACCGGGCGAGTTTGCTCAGCCTTTGCGGCTGAGATTGGCACGATGCGTGTTACAGAGCAAATAGATGCAATGCAAATGTTAGATACCGACCCCATCGATTATTTGGTCATTCCTCGTCTGCTGGCTTGCTCAATTATGCTGCCGATGCTGACCCTGTTCTCTTTGGTGGCGGGGGTCATGGGGGGCATGGTGGTGGCAGGGGTGCTTTATGGTATCCCGATGGTGGCCTTTATCGATTCTGTGCAAGGTTTTCTGGATGTCTGGGATATTGGCAATTGCATGATCAAGGCCGCTGTATTTGGCGGCATTATTGCTATTGTGGGGTCGAGTTGGGGGTTGACAACCACGGGGGGTGCTAGGGGGGTAGGCCAATCCACAACTGCTGCGGTGGTGACGGCTCTTTTATCGGTGTTTGTGAGTAATTTTTTGATGTCTTGGATTATGTTTCAAGGGGCTGGTAGTGCAGCGCTCCGCAATTTGTGAAGCGGAACCCTTAGAATATATAGAAGCGATGATACTCAGGCCCCTTTAGTGGAATCACAATTATGGCGACTTCACAGTTTTCTACGACAGAGGCAACCGTGGTCCTAACGCCTCGATATTGGGTGCCCTTAGGATTTGCGATCGCAGCCCTTGCCTTAGGATTTCTGAATATCAGCCTTGGCATAGTCCTCGCTTTGCTGGCCGCCTTCTTGGCCTTCCAAGCCGCGACTATTCAACTTCGATTTACACCCCAGGCCTTAGAGCTCTATCGGGGCGAAAACCAATTGCGGCAGTTTCCCTATGCTGATTGGTTGACCTGGCAAATCTTTTGGTCACCTATCCCCATATTGTTTTACTACAAAGAAGTAAAGAGCATTCATTTCATGCCCATGTTATTTGATGCCAAAACTTTGCTAACTTGCCTAGAGGATCGCTGCCCCCGAACCTAAAAGCCCTTTCCTTCCCAGCTAGGTCATTGAGGAGAGTTGATCCGCCTAGCCTTCATGCTGAACCCATTGATTGATCAATTTGGACCCTGCCACTGTGACTGATTCATCTGGTGTAGCAAAGACTAACAACACCGCTACCCTTGACCAACTCCAACAAGAAGCGCAAGCCCTGCGGACTGAAATTGCCGAATTAAGAGGCAGCAAGGCCAAACTTCTCCAACAACAACTAGTGACCATGCAGACGGCCCTAGAGCGCTTTGCTAACGATCATCTCAAAACCTTAGAAGAGCGCAAACAAACCTTACAAATTACCGTTGAACAATTAGAACGGCGGCAAGAGCGGGTTCAAGCCGAGATGCGTCAAAGTTTTGCTGGTGTTTCTCAAGACCTAGCCATTCGGATTCATGGTTTTCACGATTATCTGGTCACGAGCCTACAAGATCTGGTGATCGCCGCTGAGCAGTTGGAATTGGTTCCCAAGGAGGTTGCTGCTGCCTCCCCTAGTCCTCAACCCGCAGCGGCCCTGCCGTCTCAATGCCCCAGCCTCAGCCCTCTCGGTCAGCACCTGCAGCTCCGGTAGCCACAGGCCCCCAGTTTGCCACCCAAGAATTCGCTGAGGAAGCTCAGCAGATTCGGCAACTGCTAACGCAATATCGCACCAATCCCAATTATTACGGTCCCCCTTGGCAGCTCCGGCGTACCTTTGAGCCTATCCATGCCGAACGGGTTGCCAGTTGGTTCTTAAACTTTGGGGTCGGGGTGCATTGCGCACCTTGAGTAGTCGCCTGCAAAATATTCTGGTGGCCTCTGCTACGGTTTCTATTTTGCGACAGCTCTATGGAAATAGTGTGCGTACCTTGATTTTAGCTAACTCTCCAGAACGCCTAGGCGATTGGCGGCGAGGACTACAGGATTGCCTGGGTATTGACCGGTCAGATTTTGGTCCTGAGCGGGGTTTGATGCTGTTTGAATCTTCTGATGCCCTCGCCCAAAAAGCGGATCGCCTTGTTAAGGAAGAGCAACTTCCCTTAATTTTGATTGATGATGCTGAGGAACAAGTCAGCTTGGCTATTTTGCAATTTCCCCTCTGGTTAGCCTTTGCCCCCGAACCTCAGCTGCGAAAAGAACGCTCTACCTTTGATTGGTTTGATTAGAGATCATCCCCTTAATGGCTGAGAACGCTCTCCAGGCTGGGTTATGAGGGGTTGATAGGACTATACTTGCAGAGTTTTGTTGATGGGGAAAGATATGAGTGTCATCAGACGAATCAGCTTACTGCTGGTGCTGCTATGGACTATGGCTGTCATGCCGGTTGCACCGGTACAGGCCCAAGAACTAGCCAAGGCTACCTTTGCCGGGGGGTGCTTTTTGGTGTATGGAAAAACCCTTCGACCAAGTTCAGGGCGTAATCGCCACAACCTCTGGCTACACAGGGGGTACTAAGGTCGATCCCACTTATCTGGAAGTTGCCTCGGGGCGCACGGGCCATGCTGAATCGGTGCAGGTGGAATATGATCCGCAACAGGTGAGCTATGAAAAGCTACTAGAGGTCTTTTGGCATAATATCGATCCGGTGGATAGTGGGGGGCAATTTTGCGATCGCGGCAACCAGTATCGCAGCAGCATCTTCTACCAAACCCCAGCAGAAAAAAAACAAGCAGAGCAGTCTAAACAACGGCTCTCAGACTCTCAACAGTTACCCAATGCCATCACCACCGAAATTGTAGCTGCAACCACCTTTTATCCGGCGGAGGACTATCACCAAAACTATTATCTACA
>JAAUUW010000142.1 GCA_012030735.1 Acaryochloridaceae cyanobacterium SU_2_1 | reverse complement strand
ACACCCCTGCTGGCAAGGGAAAAACAAAAACATCCCCGAAAAGATCACGGGCATATATTTGGTCATGGCTTGCTGTTGGCCCTTCTCATCCGCAGAAGAGGAGCCTGTTTGACCTGTGATCAGTTGATTGACATATAAAGAAACGCCAAAACCTATCACCATCAATAAAATATCCCAATGCACAGCATCAGCATTAAACTGCGCACCCTCATCGGTTTTAGAGATAATTTCACCTTCGACAGCTCCCACTCGACCCAGAGCTTTGATAAACAAAAACCCTTTGTCAGCAGCAATTCCAGTAATGGTGCCTTGAATGGTGGCATCACCTGGTTGCAAAGCCAAGATATGGCCCTGAGCATCAATGCTCACCCGGTCTGCTCCCTTGGTCACTGCCCAGGTGGGTTTAATTTGGGCTGTCCCATCCTCAGGGATAACCTCTTGTAGGGGTTTACCACCAATGGTTTGAAATTGAAAGTCTGTGGTCTGCCCAACAGCCAACTCTTTGCCCTTGGGCAACAGACCAACCACGGGATAATGCTTTTTATCAGCGACGTAAATATTTTGGGCTTTGGTCGTAAAGGGTTGAGAATCAACCTGCTCAATTTGGTCCGGAGCCAGAATTTTTAAATTAATTGGATAGTTGATATTGGCAAAGGGCGATCCCCTTAGGGTGGCAAACAATGCAAATAGAATGGGCATTTGCAGTACTAAGGGTAAGCAACCGGCCAGCGGATTACCAAATTCCTTGAATAGCTTGGCCTGCTCTTCTTGTAGCTTGGCAGGGTCGTCTTTGTAGCGCTCTCGAATTTCCTGTTGCCGCTTTTGCATCACGGGTTGGGCTACTTTCATTCGCCGCATATTGCGAATTTGCCCAGCACTGAGAGGATATACAACCGTGCGAATCACTAAGGTGAGGGCCACGATAGCTAAGCCATAACTAGGAACGATCCCGTAGAAAAAATCCAGGATCGGCAACATTATGTTTTCCGATATAAAAGGGATGGGATTCATGCGTATTCTGCTGACCTAAAATTAAACGGATCCGCTTGTTACAGCAGATTTGACCTCGATTTTTTCTTCAATATAGGCAGCAATCTCACGGAACTTGGGTAAAGACTTCAGTTCGATCCGGCTGCCATCCTTGAGCTGAATCACCATATCTCCCCAGAGTCCGATGCCTCGAGGTATCACCGAAATTTGAGAGATTTGGGAATAGACAATATCGGTGCGATCACGACCAAACCACCCACCATTGATGGTAATTCGACGGCTGGTAATCCGAAACCTTAACCAAAGCGCCCTGACAATGGCACCAATTGTTAAGGGAATAAAAAAGATTGTTAGTGCCAGGAAGGAATTTAAAATTAAATCACCGATATGGGGTCCCCCTTCGTAGTACACCTCTTCCTTAATACCCATCCAGGATCTCCGCTTCTAGGAACAACTTTTTCAATTGTTGCAGAAATTGCAAGTAATCGCACTCAAGGGCTTGCGATCGCACCACAATCACAACATCCCAACCCGGCTGCAGCTCTGGTAACAACTGTCGACAAGCAGCCCGTAACCGACGCTTAATGAGATTGCGGATCACCGCTCGCTTACTCACTTTTTGGCTAATAGAAAAGCCAATCCGCACCCCTGATCGACATAAAGACCCCGAGGGCGATAGATCCTGAGGGCCAAAGCAGAGGAATTAAAGCGTAATCCTTGGCGATAGACCACTGCAAAATCTTGAGATTTCCGGAGCCGGTTTACCTTTGGCAGCATTACCCTTAGCAAGAGACAGCAGTCCAAGCCCTAAACTGATAAGCGCTTTCTGCCCTTACGGCGACGAGCATTAATCACATTTTGACCCGTTTGACTCCGCATTCTTGCCCTAAAGCCAGAGGTACGTTTACGCTTACGGCAGGTGCCGCCCAATGTTCGTTTTGTCATGTCAATTTAATACTGTTCAAGAATCTGGCGGGACAAACACTAAAAATTGCCCCAGAAATCATAGTCTACAATCTTATCACCAGCGCTTACCAGACTGGGTAATCCCCTCCCAGTTCAATCCTGCTCAGCTTGCGATCGAGGTCATTGATGGAAACTTCTCTTGAAACACTTTGGGGTCAAGTCTTAGAGCGATTACAACTACAATTGAGCCGACCCACCTTCGAAACCTGGATCAAAACGGCCAGTGCTGAGCAACTCCACGACAATTGTCTGCTGATTCGGACCCCCAATCCCTTTGCCCGCAACTGGTTACAAAAATACTACGTCAAAGCAATCGCTGATGTTGTGCATGAAATTGTCGGTCATCCCGTCGAAATCAAAATCGAAATCGCCCAGGGAGATGCCCAGGCCAATATCTCTACCCCCGAGGCCCCCGCTGCGCTACCCATACCCAGCAAGCCAAGCGAATCCACCCCTCCCTCTCAACAACAAGCCAACCTCAATCTTAAATATGTATTCTCTCGATATGTGGTCGGTCCCAATAACCGGATGGCCCATGCCGCCTGCTTAGCCGTCGCCGAGTCACCCGGCCGAGAATTTAACCCCTTATTTCTCTGTGGCGGAGTGGGTTTAGGCAAAACCCACCTAATGCAAGCCATTGGCCATTATCGCCTCGAAATTTCACCCAACTCCAGAATTTCCTATATTTCCACCGAACAATTTACCAATGACTTAATTGCCGCCATCCGCAAAGACGGCATGCAAAAATTTCGAGAGCATTATCGAGCTGTAGATGTGATGCTGGTGGACGATATCCAGTTCATCGAAGGCAAAGAATATACCCAAGAAGAGTTTTTCCATACCTTCAACACCTTGCACGAAGCTGGCAAACAAGTCGTTTTGGCCTCCGATCGCCCACCTAGCCAAATTCCCCGACTCCAAGAACGATTATGTTCTCGATTTTCCATGGGGTTAATTGCGGACATTCAGCCTCCCGACTTAGAAACACGAATGGCCATTCTGCAAAAGAAGGCAGAATATGAAAATATCCGACTTCCCCGTGAGGTAATTGAATATATTGCCTCTAGCTACACCTCCAATATTCGCGAACTAGAGGGGGCGCTGATTCGAGCAGTCGCTTACATTTCCATTTCAGGACTACCGATGAGCGTGGAAAACATTACCCCTGTGCTCAATCCCCCGCGAGCCAAACTGACAGCCTCCCCGATCACAATCATCAATGCCATCTCAGAAACCTTTGGCATCTCCATCGAAGACTTGAAGGGCAATTCTCGTCGGCGAGAAATTAGTCTGGCACGGCAAATTGGCATGTATCTAATGCGGCAACATACCGAACTAAGCTTGCCTAAAATTGGGGATGAATTTGGGGGAAAAGACCATACAACTGTCATGTATAGCTGCGACAAAGTATCTGATTTACAAAAAAAAGACCCCGAGTTAGCGCAAACCTTACGGGAACTGGGAGATCGGATCAATTTAGCGAGTCAACAATCTTAAGTTTTAATCTGGGGTTAAAGCCACCATAAATGTTCTTGTCCCTCCCCTTACCTACAGCCTAAAAGGCTCTTTCCATAATCACTTCAAGGAATATAAATGAAATATTAAATTTCATACTAAGAATTATGAAGAATGGTTTTAGCCTGTGGAAAACCCTGTTTTTTCTGTGGAAAACTCGACTAAAAACTTGTGGAAAACTAAGCTTCCCTGTGGATAAAATTTTTTTATCCACACCCCTGTGGAAAACTACCCTGATTTTTCCACAGGTTTTCCACAGGGTCTCTATGGCTGTAAATCTTGACCTCCCTTCCTTTGGTGATCTTTTCCACATTTTCCACAGACCCTACTACTACTACTATCTTTTAAATTTTTAAAATAGGAGAATATAGAGGGTTCCCATTTTCAGCAAAAAATGAACGGTCTTGGTGAGACTGAACAATGATGTTACGATGTTGCTCCCAGAGAGTTGAACTCACCGCCTAACTTTTTAAGCCCTTATGAAATTGGTCTGCCAACAACAGGATTTAAATTCAAAATTGTCCCTGCTCAGTCGAGTAGTACCTACCAATCCAACTCATCCTGTTTTAGCCAATGTGTTGCTGATAGCTCAAGAACATCGCTTGGGGTTAACCGTCTTCGATTTGAGTTTGGGAATTCAAGTGTGGCTCTCTGCTGAGGTGAAAGAAATGGGTTCCTTAACGTTACCGGCACGGTTTCTCAACGATATTGTGTCTCGGTTACCCAATTGCACCCTTGAAATTCAAACCGATGATCAAGCTGTGACTCTTACCTATGATGCGGGCCATTACCAAATGCAAGGTCTGGCTGCGGAGGAATTTCCTGGTTTGCCAACCTTAGAGGAGGTAGAGCCGCTCATTCTACCCACCAGTCTTTTGTTGGAAGGATTGCAAGCTACCTTGTTTGCAGCGAGTACCGATGAAAGTAAGCAAATCCTGACGGGCTTACATATCAAGGCTTCTGAATCAGGTGTTGAGTTTGCCTCCACCGATGGTCACCGATTGGCGATCGCACATTTTCCCGATTTGATGACCTCGCAGCCGATGACCATCACCATCCCTGCCAAAGCACTGCGAGAACTAGAGCGGATGTTAGCAAGGGGTGTTTCTGATATTTCCCTGCGGTTTGACACCAGCCAAATTATCTTTGAATTAATCTCAGAACAGGGAGCAGAGCGGCTCAGTTGTCGCCTATTAGAGGGTCAATATCCGGCCTATCCACAATTGGTGCCTAAACAATTTGAGCGGCAAGTCACTGTGGATAGACAACTGCTATTAGGGAGTGTGGAACGAATTGCTGTCTTAGCTGCCCGTAAAAACAACATTATCCGGTTACAGCTAGATGCCACGCAGCAACGGATTGCCCTATCTGCCGAGGCCCCAGAGCTAGGGATGGGAGAAGAATATCTACCCGCCCAAATTTCTGGAGAAGACCTAGAAATTGCCTTTAATGTTAAATACCTGAGCGATGGACTCAAAACCATGACAAGTCAGGACGTGCAGCTGCAGCTCAACTCCGCCACCATGCCAGCGGTGCTGTCCCCTGTTTCGGGTCAGCATATAACCTATTTGATTATGCCCATTCAAATTCGCAGCTAGAGAGCCTCTGTTCCTTGATGTCTTGGACTTGCTTTTATGCTTGAGGCTGGCTAACGGTGAACTTTATTCACAGCAAGTGGGAACAATTATTGAATACAATCAGACTAATAGAGTAGTGGGTGATATGTGCCTGACATTCTGACTAAATTTATTAAATTTTCGGTCAGATCATCCCGATAGCCGATAGAATGATCCAATCTCAGTGGCTGATTACCTTTACCAACTTAGCTTTTATTTTATCTAGCCTTGTCTATATTCATTTAGCTACCTCAGCCAGCAGCAGATTTGGTTTACCCCTAGGGTCGCTAAACTCTAGTTTTAACTACATCATCGTTCCCAGTCTATAGAGGGTAAGGTCAATGAAAATCTTTATTGTTCTCACAATTGCGATTAGCCTGGTTAGTGCCCTCGCAAATAGCTCTAAGGCTGCTTCCCAAGCGATCAATAATGCCGATGTTCTCGACAGTATTCCTGGACAAGAATCCCTCAATCAGTCCACCCAGGAAATTGTTCCTATCCTGAGAGATATGCCCCCCAAGGACGAAGATCATTTACCAGGTGGTTCTCGGTGACATCTCCTAGCCTTCTGCCTACCCAACGCTGATACTACGCATATAGCGCGGGTTTCTTCCAAAATTTTGTCTACTCGCTTCACTGGCAGGATAACTCCTTGCATCTCCATGAGCTTTGTTTAGACTCTGCGTGATAACCCACCGCAGAGCGTTCTTTGTTTGATGCGGTAGCCTTTTTAGCTTTCCGCATCGTTTGCCTCCGCCCAATTTATTGAGTCTTGTACTCTTGGGGTAGGTCATTCTTAGACCATGCTGGTTCTGATGGTTGCAGACATTCTGAATGGCGGCTTCACTAAGGATCCTTGCAAAAATAACTTGAGTCACTAATGAAATTATTTTGGCGAGATGCGATAGTTTCATTCCCCATGAAATCGACACCGTTGAATCGCGATGGTACTGAACTGTTCATCGGTGACCTGAATGCCTGTGGGTAGAGATTGTCATCAATCTGGGCATACACTTCTAGTCCAGCTTGGGTGGTGCTGCTTCCAATCAGGCTAACGACGGTCTCCAAACTGGTCAACAGTTTTCCTCGCCCATTAGTTGTGATGCGATAAAAGAGACGGTGCTCAATCTGATTCCATTTGCTGGTACCCGGTGGAAAATGACAGACATGGAGGGTTAGTCTGGACTCAAACGTCCAGTCCAGTTAGACTTTTATATATCTATTCTAACGTGGATTAGTTTAGCTGCCAGACGAACAATTTCACATAATTCGGTTCTAACAATCCGGTTAGCGATCGCTACAGGGCAATTACTGCTTCTGTCACCTTGGCATGGTCTAGATCCTGACCGATCAATACTAGACGAGTTTGGCGTACTTCTGCTTCTTGCCAAGGGCGATCGTAGAAATAATCAAAGCGTAAGCCCACGCCTTGCAAGACTAATCGCATAGATTTATGCGGTACAGCCACAAACCCTTTGATGCGATAGATTTCCTGCTCGGCAACTAATTGCTCCAGCTTTGCAACCAATGCAGATGGCTCAAACTCTTGCTCTAAATCAAGATGGATAGAATTAATCCCATCGTCGTGCTCGTGCTCTGCTTCCGTATCATGATGACTAGGACGGCTCTCTAGATTATCCTCAACCGCTGCATTGAATCCCAGTAGGAGATCGGGACTTGACTTCTCCATCCCGACAAGAGATGATTTTTACGGATGCGCTCAGCTCTTGTTTGAGCCAATTTTGCACCTTTGACTGGGTAGCGAAATCGACGCGATCGACTTTCGTCAACAAGACTAAATCGGCACAGGCTAGCTGATCTTCAAATAGCTCTTCGATTGGTGTCTCGTGTTCCAAATTGGGATCGGACTGACGTTGTGCTTCTAGAGCATCCAAATTAGTAGCAAATTGCCCGTTAGCTACCGCTTCGCAATCCACCACTGTCACAACACCATCAACCGTTGCACCAGAGCGAACTGCAGGCCAGCGAAATGCTTGGATCAGTGGTTTGGGTAATGCCAGCCCAGATGTTTCGATCAGAATACAATCGAGGCGATCGCGCCGCTTCAGTAACTCCTGCATTGTGGGGAGAAATTCTTCCTGTACCGTGCAACACAGACAGCCATTATTCAGCTCAATTATGTTATTGCTGATATCGCTGGCATCTTCAACATCATCATCGCAAACTTGGCAAGAGCTCAGTAGTTCGCCATCTATGCCTATCTCACCAAATTCATTTACAACAACAGCAATGCGTCTACCCTGATTATTTTGCAACATGTAGCGCACCAGTGTGGTTTTACCTGCGCCCAAAAAAGCCAGTAACGATCGTAACGGGAATCTTAT
>JAAUUW010000141.1 GCA_012030735.1 Acaryochloridaceae cyanobacterium SU_2_1 | reverse complement strand
GGATATCTTGAGCATCGTCGCAACACACCGATTGGAATTCAAGTGCTCTGGAAAGGATGGGCTAAGTTAAATGACCTGATGGAGGGCTGGCTGTTGGCCACCCAGGAAACTTAGCGGGAAAAGTCAGGATCGATATGACTTTTTAGCTAAGGCCGGAGCAGTCTCTCAGGAACGAGCTGACCAGACTATCACAGCAGTCAACCAATCTGAAGAAACTGTGCGCAACCGACAAGCTGATCTTCAACAAGCTCAAGTTGAACGAACTGCTGGAGACAAGGGGCTCCAATTGGATGGCTCAAAAACGTTTAGTTACCCAGATATTCGCGTCAGGGAATTGCAGACTGAAATTTCTGACCTAGAAGAACAAGCTCAGGTTATTCAATCCCAAATTGAGCAAGGTAAGCTTAAAATTACTCAAATTACCCAACAATTAAAGCTGACACAATTAGCATCCATTACCGTCCCTGCCGATAGCGTAGTCTGGGCAATCGATAAACGCACAGGCACCCTCGGTGAGCATGTCGATAGCGGCGAAGCCTTAATTCAATTGCTGGACTGCAAACAAATCTGGGTGGATGCTTTCATGGCAGAGGAAGATGTACGCAGCTTGAAAATTGGCTCCTCCGTTGATGTCCGCTTACTCACCGATGGGCACCAAGATCAAATTGCAGGTCGAATTCAATCCATTCGGTCGGGAGTAGGCCGAGTCGTCACAGGTCAAGATGTCGCCGTTCCCCCACCTGAATTAGTAAAACGAAACGTTGCCGTGCGTATCGTGTTGGCATCAGCAGATCTTAAGCCGGAACGTTTTGCGGTGTCGGTCGCAGCGTTGAAGTAATTGTTCCCCGTTAATGCATCCTAACTTGATATCTAACCGCAGTGACTTAGCCTGGCTAGAAAAACTGTTATGGCTTTTTGTTGTCGGCCTAGGCAGCTTTTTTATTATGGCACCAGGGCCAAGATCGATCGATCTTTATCGATGGGATAACGTTTTGGCGGCATTGTAGAGCTTTCTTTACTCCGGAGACCAGTCGCCTAGATATGCTGCTGCTTCCTACCGCCATCGGTGGTGCTTTTATCTTTTGCATTAAAGAGATTAGCCCTAAGCCACTCTTATGGAGTCGGGCCATTATATCTATCTTGTTGGTCTCCCTTGGGACGCGTTATGAACTCTGGCGACTGTTTAGCACATTAAATTTATCTGATCCCCTCAATGGCACCCTCAGCATTTTGCTGTTTTTGATGGAGTTGATGGCCTTTGTCAATACTGCGGCATTCATGTTACAAACGATTCCTCGTGTAGACCGGAGCCCAGAAGCCGATCACCTGTCCAAGGCAGTATTGAATGGCACTTACCAGCCTTGGGTGGATGTCCTTATTCCCACCTACAATGAACCCGTTGATGTGTTGAGGCGGACGATTATCGGCTCTCAAGCCATGAAGTATGACCACAAGCAGGTCTATCTGTTGGATGATTTAAGACGTCCTCATATCCGAGAACTTGCTCAAGAACTCGATTGTCACTATGTGATTCGCCCAAATAATGATCATGCGAAGGCGGGTAATTTGAACCATGCGATCGCAAATACAACCGGAGAATTAATCCTTATCTTTGACGCCGATTTTATTCCCACCACAAACTTCTTAACTCGGACAGTTGGTTTCTTCCAGGACGAGAAGGTTGCCCTTCTGCAAACTCCCCAGAATTTTTATAACGAAGATCCCATTGGGGTTAACCTGGGGCTGCAAGAAGTCCTGACAAATGAACAAGCCCTGTTCTTTCGCTATATCCAACCTAGCCGCGATGTCACCAATTCCGTGATTTGTTGTGGCTCTTCCTTCGTCATTCGGCGGACGGCCCTAGACGAGATAGGCGGCATTCCTACGGAAAGTATCACCGAAGACTTTTTTACTTCCTTAAAATTGCAAGGCTTGGGCTACAAAATTAAATATCTGAATGAAGCTCTCTCTGCGGGCCTATCCCCTCGAAACATGGGGGCCTATATTGACCAACGGTTACGCTGGGGACAAGGCACTCTGCAATCCCTCTTCTGCCCAGCCAATGTCTTCACTATCCCAGGATTAAGCCTTCTGCAACGACTTCCCATTCCTTGGGCTTGTTGTATTGGTGTCTATCTATACCCCGGTTTATTTTCTTGGTGATGCCACTGTCTTATCTTTTGTTTGAGTTAGCCCCGCTGCGAGCCACGATTGATGGTGTCTTGTTTTTCTATCTACCCTATTTTGCCTGCAATGCTATTTCTTTTTCCTGGATGACAGAAGGACGGCGCTCGGCATTCTGGTCAGATGTCTACGAAACTATTCTCTGCATCCCGATGATGCTAACCGTTATCCAAACCCTCCGCAATCCGTTTGGCAAGGCATTCAAGGTGACCCCCAAGGGCATTGCGGCGAATCGATTGCATATTAACTGGCATTTACTATGGCCGTTGGTGGTCTTAATCGTCCTATCAACAGTGGGTTTAGGGATGCGAATTTTTTACGCGCCCTGGAGTACTGCTAACCCCGATAGTCTCAGAGTTAATATTGTGTGGACCACCTATAACCTAGTGCTTCTCTATATCTGCGTCCTGGTGAATATAGATGTTCCTCAACGACAACACTCTCGTTTTGAACGGCAGTACCCGTGCGAACTCCAAATCAACGGTGAATGGTTATTAGGACGAACCATTAATATATCGGAAGGGGGAGCAGCAGTCCGTTTAAACTGGAACTGGAAGCAACCCCCTGCCGATAAACTAGGACTACTCAGGATTCCGGGCCTAAATACTGAGCTAAAAGTTGAAATTCGCTGGAAGCAAAATAGTGATGCTGGGCCTTTTTTTGTAGGCTTGCGCTTTATCGAATATGAGTTAACACAGTTGCGATCGCTGATTCCATTCTTGTATTGCCAACCCAATCAATGGGAAGAACAGCATGTCCCTGAGCATATAACGGTGTTGGCGCTCTTCCGGTCTGTTTTCCGCCTCTATGCCTTAGCCGAAAGCCGAGGCTAATGAATTTACATTGAATCGAATAGAGGTGTAATCCAAGCTACGAAGTTATAAATATTTCCTTGTTTGGCTAATTTGAATATGTCATTAATGCACTAGCTTTCCGGTTGACATTAATGACTTTCTGGTAATATTTCATCGAAGAATATTAGACGACAAAACTATTGTGCTTCCAACCCGAAACGTCCAGGAAGCTTCCTATGATACTTGTCCAGGCTTAAGCTGGCACCCAATTTAAAGGGTTAGGTTCTTATTGATCCGTTACAAGTTCTATGCTATCGGCCAAAATTAGTTTAGTCTATTGGATAGATTAGATTTGTCCATTTGCCTGAATTTCACAATTGGCTAGGATAAACCTTATCTAACACGTTGACATGAGTGCAAAGTGTAGGGACTCAACGCCCTCAGATATCGTCGTTAATTGATTTAGCCTCTAGAAAAACTCTGCACTATGAATAATGGCACTATGAATGATGAGAGTATATGGCCTCCCAGTCGTTGGCAAGATCAACTCCTTCCTGTAGAGACGGTTTTAGTCGAAGAGGATGTTGCCGTTTTGCGCCAAGAGGTAGAAATTGCCCATCAATTATTGCAATATCAGCAGACGCTTATTGACTCCCTCACGGAGCAATTGGTCAGCTATGAAGCTCACCAAGCTCAGATTGAAAAAGACTTAGAGGGTGCAGAAGCTCGCTATAACCAACAGGCTGACAAGATCGATGAGGTCAATAGTATTTGTCTAGATTTGCGATCGCAAATTCGTCGCCAGCAAGATCGCATTGATGAATATAAACTTGCCCTCAAGCAAAATACCAATCCTGGCCTCAGTGGCAATGGCCCTAGCCCTGCGAATAAGGTCTTCTCTCAGAAATTCCTATCCTTGGGCTACGAAACCATTCCGATGAAACATGGTCCAGTAGAGTCTGGGGCTTCGCCTGTTTCGCCTTGGTCCGCCACCGATCCTGTCAATGTTAACCATGCCTTGGCGATCTGCCGTAAATTAGCAGCATTGCACCAAACAAGAGTCGCATCCGCTGCAGAGGCTACCGCTACGCCAGATTCAGATCAAGATTCGCCCTTGAACCTCTCTGCCCCTCAGCAAGCCAGCCCCCCAGCAAGCCCCTCCCATAGTCTTGAGTTGCCGAGCTTTGTTCAATAGTTTCGAACATTAACTGTGAGAGTTGGTATCGGCGTATAGCCCCCAAGACATAGATCTGCAAACCGGATTGAGGGCATCCTACTTCCGAAGTTCTCTCTGGCAACAATCTCGAGACGCAATGCAGTATATCCCTTGATATGGATGGACAGAATCCCTATAGACGGTTAATCTCCGCTTTGCAAATGGCCGTAGGGGTCCTAGAATTGCCCGAGGCTGATATCCATAGGCAAGAAATCCTGGCTCTGAGCAACCCTAGTAGGCTGCGAATTGCCGTTTTTGGTCCTTTTAACTACGGTAAATCAACCCTTCTCAATGCCCTGCTGGGAGAGAAGACTCTACCGATGGATTTGATCCCAACCACAGGAGCGCCCATTGGGATTCGCTATGGTTCCGAGCTGCAAACGCGCATTCAGTTGATCTCGGGGGAGGTGATCACGGCCTCCGGTACAGATATCCTGAGGGAATATGCGATCTTGGATGATAAACGTCGCATGAATTCAGAGGTAGTAGCGGTGGACCTGTCCTGTCCCCATCCTTTCTTGCAAGGGGGAGTGGAGTTGCTGGACTTACCTGGAACCAACGATGGCGAAATACAGGATGCCCTGACCAAGGCCCAATTGCTGCGGGCCGATCTTGTGATCCAGCTCCTCGATGGCCGCAAGCTAATCACCTTGAGCGAGCGCGAACATTTGCGGGATTGGCTGCAGGATCGAGGCTTGGATCGCGTCATTTTTGTCGTCAATTTTTTAAATCTCTTGGAGCCAGCGGCTCAAGGAGAGGTGTTCAACCGCATGCGGGATGTTGCTGAGAGTTTTCGATCCCATCTACCGGCAGGGATTAGTAATCTCTATCGAGTTGATGCCCTACCGGCTCTGAGAGCGCGCCTCAAGGGTGACATGGCTGCGGCCCAGAGCGCTGGCCTACCCTTGCTCGAATCTGCCTTGCAAAGCATTCTAGCCAGCTACCGCTCGGTAGAACCGACGGGGCCACCTCCCCGGGTCATTGCTCTCGCCCAGCAGTTTGAGGTGCTACTCAAAGAGCAACTCACTCAACTCACCCTCAGCCTAAAGACCGCTAGCCGAGATCGCAACCAACAACGAATCGCCATTCAGCGGCGGGCGCAGACCTTGCTCACTCAAGGCTGGCAAGAGAGTCTTCAAAACCTCCGGCTCTGGGTAGACCCATCCAGCTTAAGCAAAACCTATGGAACCGCAGCTACCCTCGCCCTAGAGGAAGAGCGATTTCCCCTCTGGCTCACCCAGACCCTTAGACCGCAATGGCTGCACCATCAACGCCAAGTGGTGGGCTGGGTCCATAAAGCTTGTGAGTTTTTTCAGGTTCCCCGTCCCCCAGAATTATGGTTTGCTTTCCCCCAATTCACCCCCCCTTGAGACTCCCAGTGATGATCGAGGGGAGGGCGAACCCTCCCTAGAGGAAGAGATCACCCCGATTGCGATCGCCACTGGCCTAGGCTGGATGGTGGGGGGGCCCTTGGGTGCAGCGGTTTTGGGAGGGGCGGGCTACTGGATCAATCAACTCGACTTTGGTCCTCCGCCCGCATCAGAGGCTGACCCCAAGCAGCGTCAGAGGCTCTATCGCCAGGCAGCTGATTATTATCTGGGTCAGTTTAGTAATGCAGCGCTAGAGGCCGTCCAAGCCTACGAATTCGCAACCCAACCCCTACTGATCATGTCCCTTCCTGAGGAGCAATCGGCTGACCCGCCAACAGCGGCTCATTTAGAGCATAAACTAGCTCTGTTGGCGCGAATCTTAGGGGATCTAAGGGCTGCCCTTGCAGATCTGGGCTCAGAAGCGCAAGAGATTACTCGAGACCTGTAAGCTCTCGGCAAAAAGCCTAGCGGAGACTTTGCAAGGCCGCTACCAAGCCAGCCAGGATCGCCAACAAGACCAACCCTAAAATCACAAACCCCGGAAAGAAGGTAATGACTTCTAATCCCCGCAACACATAGACAGCCGCCGCCCCTGCTGAAAAGAAGAAAAACCACTTTGCTGCCCAAGTTTGTACAAATCGATTCACTAGGTCCGATCTCCGTATCTTTACACGACTTACACTAGCCAAATCTCATTCAAAGCAAAGCAGAGGGCTGCAGCAGCAATTGGAACCGTTAAGTTGTCAATTCCCAAGGTGGAAAAGGCTTCTAGGGTTGCAACAATCAGAGAAACTGCGATCGCACTCCAACCAGTTGCGCCAATATTACCCTGCACAAAATACAGCACCCCATAAATAATCATAAAACTCACCCCCGCCATCGCCAGAGACCCTTCCCAGCTCTTTTGCATCCCCAAGACTTGATAGGGATGGCGACCAAAGCGCTGACCAATCAAAGCTGCTAAGCCATCCCCCCAAGTCATGGTCAAAATTCCAATCGCAGCATATTGGGGTAAGTCTAAGGGCCAGAACCAAGCAATCAACAGCCCAATACTAACCGCATAGAAAAAAGTACCCAAGCTTTTGCGACCTACCCCACTAACGCTCGCCAAAATGGGATATCGATTGGAGAGCAAGGTCACCCCACTAAAGAGGATTGAAGCAGCCACCCCCAACTCCGTGGGAATATCCAGCCACCAAGCCAGAAGAATGACATTACCAGTGCCAATATGGACAACTTTGCGAGTTATTTCAGGGTCGTTAGGCATCAACCGCCTCAGTCCTTCGGCAGTTCCGATTACCATCCCCAACCAGATGCCCACCCACAGTAACTGCAGGACAAAAGATCGGGGCGGAACCAAAGTAACCCAAGAGGTCAAAAGCAATCTCATCGCATTCCAAGCACTGACCTTTACTGTAGTGGATTCTAGCCTCTTCTGAACCCGACTTTTCCCGCTAACTCCTAGAGCCCTTGACTCATTCCAGCTCTAGGAAGTTATTCTCCATGCAGTCACCTCACTTGCTAGGTTAACTCCTAGCCTGAGTAAATCAGGCTAGGGGCTGCTGAAAAGAAGTAGAAATCAGGGCATTCCTTGCCCAATAACGGTCTCATTTCCCAGAAAACCTATGGAGAGCAAGCTGCTTGATGAGTACTCAAGCAACAGTTGCGATCTTTACTGAAAGCGCATTTAGATATCTTCATCCTCACTGTCAACTGAGTCTAAATTTCAACGCTTAATCTGTTCCTAATCGGCCTCTAAGCTCAGCTTTGTGCGTCTCAAGGGTTCAGGAATAGTGATGGGATAATCTCCTGTAAAACAGGCTGAGCAAAACCGTTCTGGCTGATCTTTAGTTGCCGCTAACATGCCTTCCCAAGATAGGAAGTGAAGCGTATCGACGCCAATCTTTTTGGCAATTTCTTGGATAGAC